>NZ_JBHXLU010000001.1:0-385030 GCF_042720695.1 Streptomyces sp. NPDC058457
GACCCAGGAGGGTGGGTCCGCCCGGCCGCTGACCGCACGCCGGACCAGTCTCCGGCTGTCCGTCAGATCCGTTCTCCCGGAACTCCGTTCAGCACTGCGACTTGTAGAAGTACTTGCTGACCGACGGGTCGTTCATGTTGTCCTTGGTGATCGCCACCATGGTGGTGCCGATCGACTTGCTGACCGACTTGCCCTCGAAGGCGTTGGCCAACTGGTCCACCGCCTGCCGGCCGATCCCCGCCGGGTCCTGGGCGACCAGCACCTGCAGGGTGCCCGACTTCAGCGAGGCGATCTCGTCCGGCTCGGCGTCGAACGCCGCCACCTTCACCGCGCCCTCCTTGCCGGCCTGCTTCAGCCCGGTGGCGATGCCCTGACCGGTGTTGGTGTTGCCCGCGAACACCCCGCCGAGGTCCGGGTGGGCGGCGAGCGTCGACTGGATCTGGGAGGCCGCGGTGGCCGGCAGGTCGTTGTCGTAGAGCGTGGGCAGCACCTTGATCTTCGGGTACTTGGCCATCTCCTCGGTGAAGCCCTTGATCCGCGCGTCGGTCGTCGACACACCGGGCTTGACGCTGATGACGATGGCCGAGCCCTTCTCGTTCATCAGCTTGGCCAGCGCGTCGGCGGCGACCCGGCCGCCCTTCTCGTTGTCCGACGAGATCCGGGTGATGCCGATCGACGTGTCGGTCACCGTCGTGTCCACCAGCGCCACCTTGGTGCCGGCCGACTGGATCTGCTTGAGCGACGGCGTCAGCGCGCTGGTGTCGACCGGCGAGATCAGCAGCCCGTCGGGCCGGGACGCGGCCACCGAGTCGAGCAGCGGCCGCTGCACGGACACGTCCCACTGCGCGGAACCGTCGGCCGTGAAGTCCATCCCCTTGGCCTTGGCCTCCTCCTGCGCGGCACAGGTCATGGTGATGTAGAAGGGGTCGCTCTTCACCCCGGTGATCAGCCGGACCTTCTTGCCCTTGGCGCTGCCCGAACTCCCCGAGCCGCCACCGTCGTCCGACGAACCGCACGCCGAGGCCCCCGCGCCGAGGGCCAGAACCGTGCCCACCGCGACCAGCAACCGGCGCCTGCTGCGAATGCTCCTCATCACGGAGTCCTCCTTAGTCACGAGCGATTGAGTCATGTGCGATTCGGCCATGTGCGATTCCGTCGCGGGCGACCCGGTCATGCGCGTTCCCGGGTCTTCCTGCGCAGCTGGTCGATGTAGACGGCCACGACCAGCACCACGCCCACCGCCACGTCCTGCCAGTACTGCTGGACGCCGATCACGATCAGCCCGGTGGTCAGCACCGCCGGGATGAACACACCGATCACCGTGCCCAGCACCGAACCCCGCCCGCCGAACAGGCTGGTACCGCCGAGGACCACCGCGGTGATCACCTTGAGGTTGTCGGTGGAGTGCCCGGCGATCGACGTCGTGCCGTACGAGGCCAGCCACATCACCGCGCCGAGCCCGGCCAGCAGCCCCATCAGGCCGTAGACCTTCACCAGTTGCCGGCCCACCGGAATGCCCGCCCGCCGTACGGCAGTGGGGTTCGAACCGATCGCGAGGGTGTGCTCGCCGAACCGGGTGCCGGCCAGCACCGCGCCGAAGACCGCGGTCACCACGGCGGCCAGGACCACCATCCAGGGGATACCGAGGACCTTGCCGAAACCGAGGCTGTTCTGCAGATGCGTGGAGGCCGCCCCGGCCGGGTCCTGGCCGCCGGTGGCGAGTTCGGCGATGCCCAGCGCCGCGCCGAGCCCGCCCAGCGTCACGATCAGCGGCGGCACCTTGCCGGTCGCCACCACGGCGCCCTGCAACGCGCCCCACGCCGTACCCACCGCCAGCGCGATGACGACACAGAACGCCACCGTGCCCCAGCCCGAAGTCGCCCCGCCGTGATGGATGTTGTACTCGCCCGCCGCCACCGCGGCCAGCACCAGCACCGAGCCGATCGACAGATCGATGCCCGCCGTGATGATCACGAACGTCATACCGACGCCGAGCACCAGATAGATGGCCGCGTTCACGGCGATCTGGGTGATGTCGTACGTGGTGAAGAACTTGCCCGGTGCCGCGATGGTGAAGAACAGGACCAGCGCCACCAGGATGACGAAGGTCCACAGTTCGTTGAGGGTGGCCGCGCGGCGCACCCAGTCCGGCACCGTGGCCCGGCCGCCCACGGCGGCCGGGGCCTTCTCGCTCTGCGCCGTCATTGTGCGGCCTCCGCTTCCCCGGTCCCGTTCTCCCCGGTCCCGTTGGGCCCGTCCAGCGAGCCGGTCATCGCCCCGACCAGCTCCTCGATCGTGGTGTCGGCGGCGGTGTACGACGCGACGCGCCGGCCCAGCCGCAGCACCTCCACCCGGTCCGCGACCGACAGCACCTCGGGCATGTTGTGGCTGATCAGTACGACGCAGATGCCCCGGTCGGCGACCCTGCGGACGGTCTCCAGGACCCGGGCGCGCTGGACGACGCCCAGCGCGGCGGTCGGCTCGTCCATGAAGATGACCTTGTGGGCGAAGGCGACGGCACGGGCCACCGCGACGGACTGCCGCTGCCCGCCGGACAACGTTGTCACAGCGGCCGTCACATCCTTGAGCTCTACACCGAGTTCGGCGAAGGCCTTGACCGCCTCCAGGCGCATCGTGGGCCGGTCGAGAATGCCGAGGCGCCCGAGCAGGCCCCCGCGCACGATCTCCCGGCCGAGGTAGAGGTTGGCCGCCGCGTCGAGGTCGGGCGCGAGCGACAGGTCCTGGTACACCGTCTCCACGCCGCGCCGCTGCGCGTCCATCGGACCGGAGAACCGCACCGGCACGCCGTCCAGACGGACCTCGCCGGAGTCGGGGGCGAGCACGCCCGACAGGACGTTCACCAGAGTGGACTTGCCGGCGCCGTTGTCACCGATGAGGGCGACGACCTCGCCGGGGTATGCCGTGAAATCGGCGCCCGAGAGCGCCTGGACGTGGCCGAAACGTTTGACCACTCCATGTGCGGTGAACAATGGTTCCCTTGCAGAGGCCATGTTGTGCCTTCTGGTTGGTATCGTTAACAGCTTGGCTGATTCTTGGGGCCCCCGCGGCGGGGTGTCAAGGGTGGTGCAGCCGGTCGCCGAGGGCGCTGGTCGCGCCCTCATCTCCCGTTGTTTGCAAGGCCGTTGATATGCGTGCGAGTTGGTAACGTTAACGAGTCGACGCTCAGACGTGACGCAGCTGGAGGACGTGGCGTGGCAGCCACCCGGCCGACCATGAAGGACGTTGCCGCGGAAGCGGGCGTGAGCACGATGACGGTGTCCCGGGTCGTCAACGGCGATTCGGTCGTCGCCCCGCGGACCGCCGCTCGGGTGGAGGCCGCGGTCCGCAAACTCGGCTACCAACGCGACGACGTGGCACGGCAGTTGCGCCGTACCCATGAACTGAGCCAGATCATCGGCCTGTTGGTCGACGACGTGACCGATCCCTTCATGGCCGCGGTCGCCTCCGCCGCCGAGGACGTCGCCCGGCAGCGCGGCAGCATCATGCTCATCGGCTCCAGCCGTGCCGACCTGCGCCGCGAACGCGAGGTGATCGCCGCGTTCACCGCCCGCCGCGTCGACGGACTGATCCTCACCCCGGCCGCCGGCAGCCACCGCTTCCTGCGCCCCGCCCAGGCGCAGGGCACGAAAATCGTCTGCGTGGACCGGGCGGCCCCCGGTCTGGACGTGGACGCCGTGGTGGTCGACAACTTCGGGGCGGTGCGGGAGGCGGTGGCCCATGTGGTGGCACACGGGCACCGCAGGATCGGCTACATCGGCGACACGCCGAGGATCTGGACGTTCGGCGAACGGCGGCGGGGCTATCTGGCGGCCCTGGACGCCGCGGGCATCGCCGCCGACCCGGCGCTGGTCAGGGACGGTGTGCGCACCGGTCCTGAGGCGGCCGCGGCCGTCACCGGGATGCTGGCACTGCCCGACCCTCCGACGGCTCTCCTCGCCGGCAACGAACTGCTCGCCTTCGGCGCCCTGACCGCGGCCCCCGGCGGCCTCGCCTTCGTCGCCTTCGACGACTTCGCGCTCGCCGCCCGGCTGACGCCACCCGTCACGGTGATCGCCCAGGACCCGGTGGCCCTCGCGACCAGCGCGGCACACCTGCTGTTCGCCCGGATCCACGGGGACGTCTCACCGCCGCGCACCGTGGTCATGCCGACGCGGCTGATCCGGCGGGGGTCGGGGGAGATCCCGGGGCCCTTCGCCGCGTAGCGGCGCGTGGCGCCGGGTGGCGCCGAGTGGGGGCCGGATTCCGGGTCCGGGCCGGTGGGGGCTGGTCGCGCAGTTCCCCGCGCCCCTAAAGGGGCGCTGCAGTGAGCCAGTTTCAAGCGCCCCGCCAGGACGAGGCAGTGAGCCGGTGTGAAGCGCCCCGTCAGGGGCGCGGGGAACTGCGCGACCAGCCACGACGGCGCCGCAGTCGACAGACGGCATATCGCGGCACTTCCAGCGGAGCGCTCAGGTGGCGGTGGAGCGACGGCCGCCGCGGCGGCCGGAGCCGTGGCCGCCCGTGCCGGTGGCGCTGCCGGCGGACCCGCCGGACGGCGGCGTGCGTCGCCGGGACCCGCGGTCGTCCTTGCCGGATGCGGTGCCGGTGGTGGTACCGGCGGTGGTACCGGACGTGGTCCGGCGGCCGGAGTCACGGCCGCTCGCGCCCCCCGAGGCCCCGTCGGTTCCCTTACGGCGGGCAGAGCCGCGCCCGCCGGCTGCTGTGGACGTGCCGGCAGGCGCTGCCGTCCCGGTGGCGGTTCGGGAGGCCGAGCCCCGGCCGCCCGTCCCGGTGGCAGCACCGGCCGCCGCTCCGGAGCCGCCGCCGCTTCGGCGTCGCCGGCCGGACCGCCCGCCGCCTTCGGCGCCGGCCCTCCGGTCCGGGCGGGACGCCTTCGGTGCGGCCGGCTGGGGCTGGGCCACCTCGATGACGATGGGCTCACCGGAAGGCTCGCGGGCCCCGGTGATGGTGGCCAGCTCCACGTCGCTCGACGTGATGCGGGCCGATCGGGGGCGGATGCCCGCATCCGACATGAGCCGGGTGATGTCCCGCTTCTGGTCGGGCAGGACCAGCGTGACCACGCTGCCGGAGCCGCCGGCCCGGGCCGTGCGGCCGCCCCGGTGGAGGTAGTCCTTGTGGTCGGTGGGGGGATCGACGTTCACGACGAGGTCGAGGTCGTCGATGTGTATGCCCCGGGCCGCGACGTTCGTCGCCACGAGGGCGGTGACCTGGCCGTTCCTGAACTGTTCCAGGGTGCGGTTGCGCTGCGGCTGGGAGCGGCCGCCGTGCAGTGCCGCCGCGCGCACACCGACGGCCAGCAGCCGCTTGGCGAGCCGGTCCGCGGACCTCTTGGTGTCGAGGAAGAGGATGACCCGGCCGTCACGGGCCGCGATGCGCGTGGTGACGGCCTTCTTGTCGGTCTCGTCCTGGACGTGCAGCACGTGGTGCTCCATGGTGGTGACCGCCCCCGCGGACGGGTCCACGGAGTGCACCACGGGATCGCTCAGGAACCGCTGCACCAGGCGGTCGATGTTGCCGTCGAGGGTGGCCGAGAAGAGCAGGCGCTGTCCGTCGGGCCGTACCTGCTGGATCAGCTTGGTGATCTGCGGCAGGAAGCCCATGTCGGTCATCTGGTCGGCTTCGTCCAGCACCGTGATGCGCACGTCGCCGAGTACGCAGTCCCCGCGTTCCACCAGGTCGTTGAGTCGGCCGGGGCTCGCCACGACCACCTCGGCGCCGCGCCGGAGGGTGGCGGCCTGCTTGGTGATCGACAGCCCGCCGACCACCGTGGCCAGCCGGAGGTTCACGGCCGTCGCGTAGGGGGTCAGCGCGTCCGTCACCTGCTGGGCGAGTTCCCGGGTGGGCACCAGCACGAGAGCGAGGGGCGCCCTGGGCTCCGCGCGCAGTCCGGCCGTACGGGCCAGGAGCGCCAGCCCGAACGCGAGGGTCTTGCCGGAACCGGTGCGTCCCCGGCCCAGCAGGTCGCGGCCGGCGAGCGAGTTGGGCAGCGTGGCGGCCTGGATCGGGAACGGGGTGGTCACACCCTGCGCGGTCAGGGTCTTCAGCAGCGCTGCGGGCATGTCCAGAGCGGCGAAGTCCTCGACGGCGGGAAGTGCGGGTGTCGTGCTCTCCGGCACCCGGAACTCACGCGGTGACGACGCGGACGGCGGGGACTGCCTGGGCGGCGAGGTGCGCCGGTTGGGCTTCTGGGGCCTGCGGGACATGCGGTGCTCTGCCTTCCTGAAAACAGCACAAACCGGGGTCCGCACCATGACGGTGCGGACCCCGGTGAGTGGATACGCGTCCGGCGATCAGGCGGGGACGATGTTCTCCGCCTGCGGGCCCTTCTGGCCCTGCGTGACGTCGAAGGAGACCCGCTGGCCCTCCTGCAGCTCACGGAAGCCCTGGGTCGCGATGTTCGAGTAGTGGGCGAAGACGTCGGGGCCGCCGCCGTCCTGCTGGATGAAGCCGAAACCCTTTTCGGCGTTGAACCACTTCACGGTTCCCTGTGCCATGACCTTCTCCTTCTGTAGGCAGAGGCCCCATCCGGAGATGCCGGTAAAACAACTAATGCACCTGCAGGAGAAGCATTTCCCGTCAGGTGCACATAGGTTCATGGGTACCACAACTGCAACACGACTAGGCTAGCACAGCCTCACACGCGGTCCGCGGTCCGAGTGGTGGTCTCGGGCCGCTCGTCGAGCCGGCCTGCCGCCGTCCACCGGGGAAGCATCACCAACACCGTGCCCAGCAGCACGCCCGTCGCTGGCAGCACGGGGAGCCGGCCGCCCGGCGCGAAGCCCTGCACGGCGAGGCGGCCCAGAGCGGCGACGTTCATGGCCAGGCCGAGCCACAGCGGCCAGGCACGGCGCAGGCCGGCGTCCGGAACGGTCCGCTCGTACAGCACACCCAGCCCGCGTTCCAGCGGCCTCAGCGCGGACACGACGCAGGCCAGGACGGCACCGAGCACCAGCAGCCACGGCACCCGCAGCCCCCACCACGCCGCGGAGCCGAGTGTCGGCTCGGGCGCGAGGCCGGTCAGGTAGAACCCGGCGGCGACGGCCAGCACCGGCAGCATGTGCCACAGGTACAGCGTCATGCTGGCCGCGCCCACGGGGCGGACCATCCGCCACACCCGCTCCCGGTCCAGCAGCCTCCGCAGCCGCGGCGCGGCGAGGAGGCTCAGTCCGACCTGGGCGACCACCCACGCCAGCATCGCGGCCGACGGCGGATCGGTGTTGCTGGGGCTCTGCCCGGTCACCAGGATCAGGCTGACCGGGAACGGCCCGAGGGCCACGAGCGCGGCGAACGCCAGTCCGCCGCCCGCCGCCATCGCGAACGGCACGAGCCGGCGACCGGTCAGCAGACCGTCCCGCCAGCAGAACCCCAACTGGTAGGCGACACCCCACACGAGCACGTAGTCGAGCAGCCCCACGTAGGGAGCGTGCGCCGTCACCACGAGCGCGTCGACCGCCACGGCGACCGTCCCCATCGCCGGCGGGACGCGCGGCCCCCAGCGCCGGTGCGCCGCGTACAGCGCCGGCGTCAGGGCGCTGAGCAGCAGATACACCGGAAGGAACCAGAACTGCATCGCCATCGCCCAGCCCACCAGCGCCAGCGTGTCCGGGTCCACACCGGCCGCCGAGCAGACACCGACGGCGAGAAACACCGCACCGCTGTAGACGGCCACCGGAAGAAGCAGCCGCAGCGCCCGCCGCCCCAGCCATCCCGCAGGGGTACCCCCGGCCGCCCGGGCACGCGACCAGGAACCGCCCGCCGCATGCCCCCCCGGCCAGGAAGAACAGCGGCATGATCTGGAACGCGAGGGTCAGCCACTGGGTCCAGGGAACGGCCGCCAGCAGCTCCGGGGCGGTGATCTGTCCGCCGGGCTCCCGGACCAGGGCGGTGATCAGCCAGTGGCCGAGCACCACCAGCACGATCGCCCAGGCGCGCAGGAAGTCGACGTACCGGTCTCTGCTCATGGCCGTCATGCTCCCGCGGCCGCCGCGCCCTCGCGCCGGGAAGGCCATGCCGCAACCATTCCGTGCCCGGTACGACACCCCCCGGGCCGGGAGCGCCGGGACGCCGCCGGGGTACCCCGTAATTCGATGGCGTCGCGGCCCGGGTCCCCGCTACGGTGGGCGAAGTTGGAGCGGCTACCCGTGGGTGCCGTGGGTGACTTGGTTCGATCAGGGAGGTGTTGACCGATGGCTGCCGTTGCGATGGGCGCTGCCCGCGACCAGAAGTTCATCCATTCCACCTCCGCGGCCACCGGCTGACCTCTCCACTTCCCGGGGCCGCCCTTGTGAAGGGTCACCCTTGACTTCCAGCTCTGCTGTTTTCTCCGCGCTCGCTCCCTACGGCTGGGACGAGACCTGGGCGAAGGAATTCGCCCCCTACGACGCCGAAGGGCTGCTGGCCGGGCGTGTCGTCCGGGTCGACCGCGGGCAGTGCGACGTCGTCACCGCCGGCGGGCTGCTGCGCGCCGACACCGCGTTCGTCACCCCGCACGATCCGATGCGCGTCGTGTGCACCGGCGACTGGGTCGCCGTGGAACCCGGCGGCAACCCCCGTTACGTACGCGCGTATCTGCCGCGCCGTACCGCCTTCGTGCGCTCCACCTCCTCCAAGCGGTCCGAGGGACAGATCCTCGCCGCCAACGTCGACCACGCGATCGTCTCGGTGTCCCTCGCCGTCGAGCTCGACCTCGGCCGCATCGAGCGGTTCCTGGCGCTGGCCTGGGAGTCCGGGGCGCAGCCGGTCGTGGTCCTCACCAAGGCCGACCTGGTCCCGGACCCGGTGACCCTCGCGCACCTCGTCCAGGACGTCGAGACGACGGCCCCGGGCGTGCCCGTCCTCACGGTCAGCGCGCACGCGGGCGACGGCCTGGACACGCTGGTCGCCCTCGTCGGCTCCGGTACGTCGGTGCTGCTCGGCCAGTCCGGCGCCGGCAAGTCCACCCTCGCCAACGCGCTCCTCGGGGAGGACGTGATGGACGTCCAGGCCGCCCGGGACGTCGACGGCAAGGGCCGGCACACCACCACCACCCGCAATCTCCTCGCGCTCCCGGGCGGGGGCGTGCTGATCGACACGCCGGGACTGCGGGGGGTGGGGCTGTTCGACGCCGAGACCGGGGTCGGGCAGGTGTTCTCCGAGATCGAGGAACTGGCGGAGGAGTGCCGGTTCTCCGACTGCGGGCACGAGAGCGAGCCGGGCTGCGCGGTGCGCTCCGCGGTGGAGGCCGGGGAACTGCCCGTGCGCCGGCTGGAGAGCTACCGCAAGCTGATGCGGGAGAACCAGTGGATCATCGCGAAGACGGATGCCCGGCTCAGGTCCGAGATCAAGAAGGACTGGAAGAAGCGGGGCGCGGAGGGGAAGGCGGCGATGGAGGCGAAGAGGGGGCGGTGGGGGTAGTTGCCTGACCGCAGGCGCGCGGGGGCTGGTCGCGCACACGCGGCGGCAGCCGCACGTCGACACAGCCCCGCGCCCCTGACGGGGCGTTCCACTCTTACGGGCTTCAGCGTCACGTCCGATTCCCGCCAGCCCCGCCCTTCGTCCATCACCCACACTTGAAGGCGTGATGGACGAAGACACCAGGTACGAGGCGGTCCGCAGCCGCGATGCCCGGTTCGACGGCGCGTTCTTCTTCGCCGTCGAGACCACCGGCATCTACTGCCGCCCCAGCTGCCCCGCCGTCACCCCGAAGCGGCGCAACGTCCGCTTCTTCCCCACCGCGGCCGCCGCGCAGGGCTCCGGTTTCCGGGCCTGCCGGCGATGCCGGCCGGACGCCGTACCCGGGTCCGCCGAGTGGAACGTCCGCGCCGACGTCGTCGGCCGGGCGGTGCGGCTGATCGGTGACGGCGTCGTGGACCGGGAGGGCGTCGGCGGGCTCGCCGACCGGCTCGGCTACAGCGCACGCCAGGTGCAGCGGCAGCTCACCGCCGAGCTCGGCGCCGGTCCCGTCGCCCTCGCCCGGGCCCAGCGGGCGCACACCGCACGCACGCTGCTGCAGACCACCGAGCTGCCGATCACGGAGATCGCGTTCGCGAGCGGGTTCGCCAGTGTGCGGCAGTTCAACGACACCGTCCGCGCCGTGTACGCCACCACCCCGAGCGGGCTGCGCGAGGCCGCGCCCGGCGGCCGGGGCGCACGTCGCGGCAGTCCGGTCACCGGGATCCCGCTGCGGCTCGCCCACCGCGGCCCGTACCGGGCCGGCCCGGTCTTCGACCTGCTGGAGCGGGAATCCGTGCCCGGCGTGGAGGAGGTCATCGGCACCCCCGGCGCGCGCACCTACCGCCGCACCCTGCGACTGCCGTACGGCCACGCCGTCGTCGCCGTCCAGGAGCGGACCGGTACGACCGCCACGGGCCTCGGCGCTCATCCCGGCGGCTGGCTCGACGTCCGGCTGCGCCTCACCGACCCGCGCGACCTGACCACCGCCGTACAGCGGCTGCGCCGGCTGTTCGACCTCGACGCCGATCCGTACGCCGTCGACGAGCGGCTCGCCGACGACCCGCGGCTCGCTCCGCTGGTCGCCGCCCGGCCGGGGCTGCGGTCACCCGGTGCCGCGGACCCGGCCGAGGCCGCCGTACGGGCGCTCGTCGGCACCGAGGCCGCCGAGCGCTTGGTGCGGCGGTACGGCAAGGCGCTGGACGCGCCGTCCGGCGGTCTCACCCACCTCTTCCCCGAGCCCGCGGTGCTCGCGGGCGCGGAGCCCGACGGCAGCCTCGGCGCACTGGCCGCGGCGCTCGCCGACGGGACGGTACGGCTGGATCCGGGCGCCGACCGGGACGAGGCGGAGGCGGCGCTGCGCGCGCTGCCCGGGATGGACCCGGCGGTCCTCGCCACCATCCGCGTCCGCGCCCTCGCCGACCCCGATGTCACCCTGCCCGGGCTGCCCGGGTTTGACGTACCGGACGAGTGGCGGCCCTGGCGGTCGTACGCCGTCCGGCATCTGCTGGTCGAAGGAGAGTCGAGGAACTGATGGGTGCCACGTACTGGACGCGAATCGCTTCGCCCGTGGGGGAGTTGCTCCTCACCGCCGACGGCGAAGGGGCGCTCACCTCGCTGTCCGTGCCCGGCCAGAAGGGCGGCCGGAGCGTCGAGGCGGGATGGCTGTCCGACCCCGGTCCTTTCCGGGCCGCCGAGGATCAGCTCGGTGCCTACTTCGCCGGTGAACTCAAGGAGTTCCGGCTGGAGTTGAGCGCACACGGTACGGAGTTCCGGGAGCGGGTGTGGGGTGCGCTCGACGGTGTTCCCTACGGGGCGACGATGACGTACGGGGAGATCGCCGCGCGGATCGGGGCGTCTCGGACGGCGGTTCGGGCGGTCGGCGGGGCGATCGGGGCGAACCCGTTGCTGATCGTGCGGCCTTGTCATCGGGTGATCGGGGCGGACGGGACGATGACCGGGTATGCGGGGGGACTTGAGCGGAAGGTGCGGCTGCTGAAGTTGGAAGGTGCGGTGGGTTAGGGCTGGGGCCGAGGACGCTTACCGGCGCTTGCAGGGCGCCTCCCCCAGCCTTCGGCCGGGGGGACCCCCAGCGCCCAGATTGCCCGCAGCCATGTAGCTGACGGGACTGCAGCGCCCTGTAAGGGGCGCGGGGAACTGCGCGCTCAGCCCCCACCCACCCGCAGCCACCCCATCACCGTCACCACCCCTCCGCCGTCCCTTCCCACGCTCCGCCACCCGGGTGGTCTCCTGGTCGAGTTACCGTTCACGGCATCCCCCATATGTCACCTTCCCCTCCAGTGGGCCTACGGAAGGGCGGGTGTGGATGGGCAAGGTCGGGCGGGTGCTCGCGGCGGCGTTCTTGCTGGTGGTGGGGGCGACCGGGCGGGCCGGTGCCGATGCCGGGCACTCGCTCTGGGCGGGGAGCTGGGAGGCCGCGCCCTCCGGTACCGACCCGGCGGTACCCGGCGCCGCGTTCCGCAACGTCGTCCACCTGAGCGTCGGCGGCAGCGCGGTCCGCGTGCGGGTCAGCAACCGGCTCGGCAGCGCCCCGCTCCGGCTCGGAGCCGTCACCGTCGCCGTGCGGCAGGGCGACGGCCCGGCCGCCGTACCCGGGTCGATGCGCGCCGCCACCTTCGAGGGCGCCGGCACCGCCGTCGTACCCGTCGGGCAGGACCTGGTCAGCGACCCGGTACCGCTCGCCGTCCCGGCCGCCGCCGATCTGCTGGTCAGCGTCGAGACCCCGGGCGACTCCGGGCCCGCCACCTACCACCGGGTCGCGCTCCGGACCAGCTACCTCGCCAAGGACGGCGCCGGGCGGGCCGACGACGAGGACGGGGGCGCCTACACCGGCACCACCGGCCACTGGTACTACGTCACGGGCGTCGACGTACAGGCCGAGACCCGCGGCACCGTGGTCGCCTTCGGTGACTCCCTCACCGACGGCAACGGCACCAGCATGGACGCCGACCACCGCTGGCCCGACCGCCTCGCGGACCGCCTGCGGCCGTTCCGGATCGGCGTCCTCAACGCCGGGATCTCCGGCAACCGGCTGCTGCTCGACAGCACCGGAGGACCGGGAGCCCTGAGTCGTCTGGACGCCGACGGGCTCGACCGGGCCGGTGTCCGGACCCTGGTCCTCCTCGAAGGCATCAACGACATCAAGGGCACCCCGGAGGCCACGGACCCCGCCGACTTCGTGCGGGCCTACCGCACCATCGTGACCCGTGCCCACGAGCGGGGCATCCGGGTGGTCGGCGCGACCCTCACGCCCTACGCCGGGTACAGCGCGTACACCGATGCCCGGGAGGCGGTACGCCAGCAGGTGAACGCGCTGATCCGCACCGGGCAGATCTTCGACGCGTACGTCGACTTCGACGCCGTCGTACGGGATCCGCAGCAGCCCGGCCGCATCCGGCCCGCCTACGACCCCGGCGACCACCTGCACTTCAACGACGCCGGCGCACGCGCCCTGGCCGCCTCCGTCCCGCTCGTCGATCTGCTCTGAGCCCTCAGCCCGCGGTCCAGATCACCGCCGTCAGCCAGCCGGCGGTGACCAGCAGGCACGCGAGCAGCTCGGCCAGCACGCTGGAGCCGCCCGCGTTCATCGTGGTGCGCAGGGCGGCCCGTGCCTCGGCGTGCCGGCCGAGCCGGAGGCGTTCGTGCAGGTAGATCCCGGCCATGAAACCGGGGATCGCGCCGACGACGGGGAGCAGGACGAAGCCGAGGACGGCGCCGGTGCCGGCGTACACGCCCATGCGAGGGGTGGCGCCGCTGGCCCGGAGCCGGCGCGGGGGCAGAACCCAGCGGACCACCAGCGCCGACAGCAGCACCACGGTCGCCCCGACCAGGACCGTCCACGCCACCGGGCGCGGGTCGTACAGCGCCCACCACAGCACCGCGGCCCACACCAGCCCCGTACCCGGCACCCCGGGCACCAGTACCCCGCACAGGCCGAGCACCAGCACCAGGCCGACCAGCAGGAGTTCCCCTGCTCCCATCTGCCCAGAGTGCCGGACGACCGCCGGACGCGCAGGTCAGTTCCGGGTCACCCAGCCCCGTTCGTACGCGTGCCAGCCCAGCTGCAGCCGGGTCGCCACCCCGGCCAGCTCCATCAGCCGCTTCACCCGGCGCTGCACGGTCCGCAGGCCCAGATCGAGCTGCTTGGCCACGCTCGCGTCGGTCAGGCCGGCCAGCAGCAGCGAGAGCACCTCCAGGTCGGTGGCGTCGGGGCCGTCCGGCTGTTCCTCCCGTACCCCGCTCGCGCCGAGGCGCAGCGGCAGCGCCTCCCGCCACACCGACTCGAACAGGCCGCAGAGGAGTTCCAGCAGGCCGCTGGCGTGCACCACGAGGGCGGCGGGTTCCGAGGTGCGGGAGGTGAGGGGGACCAGCGCCAGCGCGCGGTCGGCGACGACCAGTTTCGTCGGCACCCGCTCCGCCACCCGCACCTGCTCGTCCCGGCCCAGCGCCGCCGTCAGCTCCGAGATCGCGTCCGGGAGGTCGAGCGCCGGCCGCTCCACCACCACCCGGTAGCGCACGCCCCGGTGCGCGGCCTGTTCCTCCGCGTCGTTCTCCGTCCCGGTGACGGCCACCGGCTTGTCCGTGACCAGCGCGCACACCTCGTCCAGGGCACCCAGCTGGAGCTGGCGGAACCGCCGGGCGACGGCCGGGGCACCGGTCACCACCTCCACCAGGTCCCGCACCGCGGGCTCGGCGGCCGCCGCCCGGTACTCCTCCGCGAGCAGCGCCGCCGCCAGCTCCGCCTTCTCCAGCTCGTGCCGCTGCTGGGTGAGCAGCGCGCCCAGCGCGACCCCGGGCGGCGCCGCCACCCAGCGGCCCGGCCGCTCCGAGGACTGGGCGGCCAGCCCGTGCCGCTCCAGCCGGCGCAGCGCGCGCTCGGTGTCCGGCTCCGCCAGCGTCAGACGCCGTGCCAGGCCGGACACGTCGGCGGCGCCCGCGGACACCAGCGCCCGGTACGCCGACTCGTCCCGTTCGTCCAGCCCCAGCGCTGCCAGCATCGACCCGCGTTCCTCCCTCGATCCCCGGTGGCCTGGCGGGAACCGGCCACGGCGCAAACCCGCCGTGGCACATCATCGCCGTACCGCGCGCCACTCTGCCAAGATCACGTCACCGCAGCACCTTCGCACGGGAATCCGATCCGTCATTCACAGCTGGCCGCCAGGAAGACCCGTCACAATCTGGCCTTCCGGCCGGCGCCGTGGCGTTCGGCCGTGCGAACGGTGGCCGGCCCCATGACGCGCGTACGCGTAGGGGATCTGGGGCCGGTCACTCCGGTGTCGCCGGGTGGTTCTCCCGTGGGGGGTGGGACCACCCGGCGACTCACACGTGTCAGCTCCGGCACTTCCGTCACCACCGCCAGCCGCGCACCGCGCGTGTCGTCGAGTCCCTTTCCTCGTACGGGTGTTCAAGATGTCCCTCGACGCGCCGTTCGAGACGGGGTCGGGTGCGGGATTTTCCGGATGCCCCGTTTTCATCCGGCCCGTGCGGTGGACAATTAGGGGCATGAGCCAGCCAGGGGGTAGGCCCACCCGTCATGAGGACGACTGGTGGGGGCAGTTGTACGACGACTCCACCGAGGACACCGGACCCACGGCCGCACCCGATTCCCTGGACGACCGCTTCGCCTCGGCGAAGAAGACGGTGGGGGGACGGCGGGGCGTCACCGCGGAACCGGGCGACGAGCAGGCACCGCCGACCGTGCCGGCACAGCGGGCGGCCGCCGCCCCCGCCGAGGACACCAGGGCCGCTCCGAAGACCTGGCCGTGGGACGTGGAGGACCAGGAGCTGCTGGAGGCGGACGACGACGCCCTGGCCGATGCCCACCCCGCGACCCGCCTCGACCTGACCGCACCGCCACCGCCTGCCGTTCCGGAAGCCCCGGAGGTCCCGGAAACCCCGGAAACCCCGGAATTCCCGGAAGTCCCGGAAAGCTGGGACGTCGCGGCCGTCGCGGACGCCGTGGCCGTCCCGGCCGCCGCCTCGGCCTCCTCCGTGGACTACGTCGGCTCCGGACCGCCCACCTACGACGCCGAGCCCACCGCCCTGCCCGCCGCCGACCCCGACGAACTCGACGACCTGGTCGCCGACACCGTCCTGGACGGCGCCCGGTACGGCGCCTGCACCCTGCGGGCCGTCTCCCAGCGCGGCGACTCCGCCCGGTACCGGGGCGAGCCGCGCCGCGACGCCCTGCTCACCGCCCGGTTCGGGTCCGGCGACCAGGCCCTGGTCCTCGTCGCCATGGCCACCGGCGCCCGGGCCACCCCCGGCGCGCACCGGGCCGCCGCCGAGGTGTGCGAGTGGATCGCCCGGGCCGTGGGCCGCAGCCACCAGCGGCTCACCGAGGACATCCAGGCCGCCCGGCGCGGCGACCTCAAGTCCGGGCTGCACCGGCTCACCGACCGCAGCCTCGGCAAGCTCCGCGCCAGCGCCGCCGAACAGGGCATCGCCCCCGACGAGTACGCGGCCAGCCTGCGCTGCCTCCTCATCCCCGCCCACCCGCAGTGCCGTACCCGCGTCTTCTTCGGCGTCGGCGAGGGCGGGCTGTTCCGGCTCCGCGGCGGCGAGTGGCAGGACATCGAGCCGCGCGTCGACGCCGACACCCCCGGCGAACCCGTGCTCGGCTTCGGCTCGCTGCCCTCCGAGACCCCGGAGGGCGACCGGCTCACCATGGACCTCGGCATCCCGACCCCGCCGAGCCCCTACGAACCGGCCCCCGAGCCGACCCGCGACCCGTTCCTGTTCCGCGCCTCGGTAGCCCGCCCGGGTGACGCCCTCGTGATGTGCACGGGCGGCCTCGCCGACCCGCTGCGCGGCGAGCCCGCACTCTGCGCCTACCTGGCCCGGCGCTGGTCCGGCCGCACCCCGCCGGGCCTCGCCGCGTTCCTCGCGGACGCCCAGGTTCGGGTCAAGGGGTACGCCGACGACCGTACGGCGGCGGCCGTCTGGGAGGCGTGAGCGCGGCCTCTGTGGATACATGGAAGGGCATCGCGCAGGGAGCCGGAGATCCGCGGAGCCGAAGGGTGCCCGACCGCCATGGCCAAGCAGAACATCGCCGAGCAGTTCGTCGACATCCTCGTCCGCGCAGGCGTGCGCCGCCTCTACGGCGTCGTCGGCGACAGCCTCAACCCGGTCGTGGACGCCGTCCGCCGCAACTCCGCCATCGACTGGATCCACGTCCGCCACGAGGAGACCGCCGCCTTCGCGGCCGGCGCCGAGGCCCAGATCACCGGCACACTGGCGGCCTGCGCCGGCTCCTGCGGCCCGGGCAACCTGCACCTGATCAACGGCCTGTACGACGCCCACCGCTCGATGGCCCCGGTGCTCGCCCTCGCCTCCCACATCCCCGCCGGCGAGATCGGCCTCGGCTACTTCCAGGAGACCCACCCGGACCGGCTCTTCCAGGAATGCAGCCACTACAGCGAGCTGATCTCCAGCCCGAAGCAGATGCCCCGGCTGCTGCAGACCGCCATCCAGCACGCGGTCGGCCGCAGCGGCGTGAGCGTCGTCTCGCTGCCGGGCGACATCGCCGACGAGCCCGCGCCCGAGCAGTCCGCCTCGGCCGCCATCGTCACCTCCCGGCCGACCGTCCGCCCCGGAGACGAGGAACTCGACCGGCTCGTCGCGATGATCGACGCGGCGGACAAGGTGACCCTGTTCTGCGGCAGCGGCACGGCGGGCGCCCACGCGGAGGTCATGGAACTCGCGGAGAAGATCAAGTCCCCGGTCGGCCACGCCCTGCGCGGCAAGGAGTGGATCCAGTACGACAACCCGTACGACGTCGGCATGAGCGGGCTGCTCGGCTACGGCGCCGCCTACGAGGCCACCCACGAGTGCGACCTGCTGATCATGCTCGGCACCGACTTCCCGTACAACGCCTTCCTCCCCGACGACGTGCAGATCGTGCAGGTCGACGTCCGCCCCGAGGTCCTTGGCCGCCGCTCCCGCCTCGACCTGGCGGTGTGGGGGGACGTGCGCGAGACGCTGCGCTGTCTGGTGCCGCGGGTACGGGCCAAGGAGAACCGGCGGTTCCTCGACCGGATGCTCAAGAAGCACGCGGACGCGCTGGAGGGGGTGGTGAAGGCGTACACGCGGAAGGTCGAGAAGCACGTCCCGATCCATCCGGAGTACGTGGCCTCGGTCCTCGACGAACTCGCCGACGACGACGCGGTGTTCACGGTCGACACCGGCATGTGCAACGTGTGGGCGGCCCGCTACATCTCGCCCAACGGCCGCCGCCGGGTCATCGGTTCCTTCTCGCACGGCTCGATGGCCAACGCGCTGCCGATGGCGATCGGCGCCCAGTTCACCGACCGGCGGCGGCAGGTCGTGTCGATGTCGGGGGACGGCGGATTCGCCATGCTGATGGGCGACTTCCTCACCCTCGTCCAGTACGACCTGCCGGTGAAGGTGGTGCTGTTCAACAACTCCGCGCTGAGTATGGTCGAGTTGGAGATGCTGGTCGCGGGGCTGCCCGCGTACGGCACCGCCAACACCAATCCCAACTTCGCCGCCGTGGCTCTGGCCTGCGGAGCCTACGGGGTGAGGGTCGAGAAGCCCAAGCAGCTCGCGAGCGCGCTGAAAGACGCCTTCGACCACAAGGGACCGGCCCTGGTCGACGTGGTCACCGACCCCAACGCACTGTCCATCCCGCCGAAGATCAAGGCCGAGATGGTCACCGGCTTCGCGCTCTCCGCGTCCAAGATGGTCCTCGACGGCGGCGTGGGCCGGATGGTCCAGATGGCCCGCTCCAACCTGCGCAACGTGCCGCGGCCGTGACGCAGCCGGTGGCTCGGACCGGTTCTCAGTCCGTGGGCACCCACTGGCGGGCGCCGTCCACGAAGCCGTACCAGTATTGCGGCAGGCCCTTGACGGAGCTGGTGCGGAACGGCTGCCCGTGGTCGTCGATGCGGACCGTGCCGGAGCGGCCCTGTGACGACCAGTCGAGTTCTAGGTACCAGCGGCAGTCGCAGCCGACGGTGCCCGCCTTGACGCGCAGCACCTCGGGGTCGGTGGCGGAGACCCGGTAGGGCAGGTGCATGGTCGAGACGGTCTTCCCGTCGGGACCCTCACCGGCCACCGGGCGGGCGATGGGGCGGTCCTTGTCCAGGTTCACGTCGAAGTAGCGCGGGGTGAGTCCGCCGCCGCAGCCGTCGGCCATGGAGTAGGCGATGCCGGGCGCGGGATCCGTACGGCCGACGACGCGCACCCGCAGGTCCTCCAGGACGACGGCGGTGGACGAACGGCCCTGCACCGAGATCTCCACGATCGAGTTACCGCCGTCTATCGCGTTCTGCGTGGCCGCCCAGGTGCCGGCGTCCTGCGGGACGGGCGGGGGCGGTACCTGCGCCGGCTGTTTGTTGACGAGGTAGACCTTGCCGCAGCCCCCTTCCCAGATCTGGGAGTCGGTGGTCCAGGTGAGGGGGACGGCGGTCGGGGCCGGGGTGCCGGGCGTGCTCCGGCCGGCGGGGGAGGAGATCTTGGCGCCGTCCGACGAGGCCGAGGGGGACGGGGTGGCCGAGACGGGGTCCGCTGCCGGGCCGGTGGCGCCGGTGCCGTGCCGCTCGGCGTCGCCGGTGGTGGCGGTGGTGGCGGAGGAGTCGGTGCCCCGGGCCGCGGTGCCGCCGGCCGGCCGGTCGTCCGGGAGGGCGGCCAGGGTGCCCAGCGTCGCCAGCAGGACTGTGGCCACCGCCGACGCGACCAGCGTGCGACGCCGCCGGTACCAGGGGCCGGCGACGGGGGCCGTTCCTGTCAGGGGTTCCGTGCCGGCGGCCTGCGGGGTCTGCGGTTCCACCGCTGCGGGGCCCGGCTCTGCCACGGGTCCGGAGGCCTGCACGGGTCCGGAGTCCTCCGCGAACCCGGCGGCCCCTACCGGGCCCGTGCCCTCCGTGGCGCGCGGTCGCTGGCGTGCTGCCACCGCTCGCAGCCAGCGCTCGTGGAGATCGAGCCGTTCCTGCGGTGTCGCCCCGCAGAACGCGGCCAGGCGTTCCACCGGAGCGAAGTCCAGCGGCACCGCCTCGCCCGCGCAGTAGCGATGCAGGGTGGAGGTGTTCATGTTCAGGCGGCGGGCCAGGGAGCCGTAGCTCCGGTCCGTACGGTCCTTCAACTGCCGCAGCAGCGCCGCGAACTCCTCGACATCGTCGCGCACGGGCACCTTCCCCCGCTCGTCCGTATCCCAGGCACTCATATACCTGCACGTCAGCAGGGCTGGGATGGTTCCAGGCCGGCGAAACGGCCGGTGGCCGTTGCCGTCCGGCGAGGTGACGGCCGATGCTTCTGGTGTCGCACCGACCAGGGCCGGACCGACCATCCGGCGCCGTCGGCGGCATCCCGCACCCATGCACCGAACCCACGGGGGATCAGCCATGCCCAAGCGCACCCGAGCAGGCGCGCTCACCGCACTCGCCGGCGCCGCACTGGCCGTCGGCACCGCGCTCGCCGCCCCGGCGGCGGCCGTCCCGAAGCCGCCCGGCTTCCTCGCGGCGGCCGACCTGCCGCCGCAGCCGGGCACGTCCTGGACGGCCGGCAAGGTCACCGCCGGCATACCGGAGGAGGACAGACAGGACATCTGCGTGGGCGTCGCGCTCGGCACCGGCCAGGACACCTGGTACCGGGAGTTCCGGACCGACCTCGACACGAGTGCCCGTCAGATCAGTGCCGAGCTGCCCAGCGTCAGGGTGGCGAAGGGCCGGTTCGCGAAGCTCGACGAGGACATCGTGTCCTGCGCGGACCGGATCGAGATGGACGATCCGACGACGCAGGCCGCGTACCAGGACTACGGCACCCTGCCGGTGGGGGACGGCGCCCACGTCTACGCCCTGCACACCGAGACCTCCTGGGGCGCCAGTGACGTCCGGCTGCTCTCGATCGGCCGGGAGGGGCGCACCGTCACCGTCGTGGACTGGGGGCGGCTGGGCGGCTTCGCGGACGCGCCGGTGAAGGCCTTCAAGAGGACCACCACCACGGCCGTGAACAAGCTCCACTGACCCACGCGAGACCGGGGCCGCCCTCTCCCTCGGGGGAGGGGAGGGCGGCCCCTGACACAGGACAGCAAGACACAGGACAGCAAGACACAAGACTCGGAAAACGGGGAATCAGACATGAGCAGCAAGACCCGCGCCGTCCTCACCGCCGGCGTCCTCGCCGTGGCCCTCGGGCTCGGCGTCACCGCCCAGGCCTCGGCCGGCGCTCCGCGCAGCGTCGCCGGCGCCCCGGCCGACAACATCACCCGCATCGCCGACTTCTACGGCGCCTACATCGACGCGGAGAGCGACCCGGACGGCAGCGGTGACCTGCCCACCGCGCTGCGCGCCTACTACATCGACCCGACCTACCTGAAGAAGCTCTCGGCCTGGGAGGACCGGGAGCACGCGGACGGGGTGCTGCGGGCCCAGAACACCCCGCTCAAGTGGAAGGTCACGGACAGCGGCACGGCGAAGTACACGGAGGCCGTCGTCACCCTCACCTGGAGCCGCAACACCACCACGAAGCTGGTCGTCGACATGACCCGCTCCACCCACAAGATCATTCACATCGGCACCAGGGGCCTCGGGGGCAAGTAGCCGGAAGGTCGGCTTTCGGCCAGGTTCGCCGGTGCCGCGGACCGCGTGAAACAGCTCGGGGGGTTGCGTGCGGGGCTGAATCACGCCGGGTCCGCGGCACCCTTGGCGCGTACGGGACGGTCCGGGCGGTGACGTACGGGCCGGAGCGGACCCGGGACTTGGCCGAACACCCGGTCGTCATCGACGTGACATGACTGGCCCGTGCCCGAGCGGGCATGGATCCCGTGAACATGTTCGATCAGGAGGGGATCCGGCAACAGCGTGCGGGCGGGGGTCATGAACAGTCAGGCACGAGGGGGCGGTCCCGTGGCCATCGGGGCCTCCTCGGCGCAGACGGCGGGGGAAGAGACCGACACGACGGAACGGGGGCACCCGTCGCAGCTCAGGCGCCGACTGGGGCGGTCGGACCTGCGGGCGGTGCCCGAGGCACGCAGGGAACTGCGGGAACTGCTGCGGCACTGGGGGCGTCCCGGCCGCTCCGAGATAGCGGAACTGCTCGCCAGTGAACTCGTCACCAACGCGCTCGTCCACACCGACCGCGAGGCGGTGCTGACGGCGGTCGTGGAACCGAGCCAACTGCGCGTGGAGGTGCGGGACTTCGTGGCCCGCAGGCCGCGGGTGTGCACACCGGGCGCCGGCGACGGCACACACGGCCGGGGCCTGGTACTGGTCGACTCCCTCGCGGACGCGTGGGGCGTGCAGGCGCACGAGGTCGGGAAGTCGGTGTGGTTCGAACTGGACGCGGAGGCCGCCTAGCGGGGGCCGGGGCCGTATACACAACGGGACGGGGGCGTGACCTTCAAGGTCACGCCCCCGTCCCGAGGTGTCGTGCGGCAGCAGGTGATCAGCCGAACTGCTGCTCAAGGTCCTTGAGCTTGCGCTCCAGGGAGTCGAGGCGCGGAAGCGCCATTGTGTCGTCCTCCGCGGTCAGGTCCACGGTGATCGGGTCAGACCCTTTGCGGACGGGCTGAAGGGAGGGCCGCTGGCGTACGGGCAGCTGCTCCGGCGCCGATATGGCAGGCTCCGCAGTGGGCTGGGAGGCACGCTCCACCTGGTGCTGCACCTCGTCCTGCCGGCCGCGTCCGACGAAGCCGCGGTGGCCCCGGCTTATGGCCTTGAGCTGGGCCCGCTCCAGACGGTCCTGCTCGCGGCGGCGCAGCCGGTTCGTCTCCTTCTGCCGCTTGTCCTCGCGCACCTCGTCGACCGCCTCGTCCAGGCTGCGCACGCCCTCCAGGAGCATCAGCGACCAGGCCCTGTAGGTCTCGCGGGGGGCACGCAGCCAGCGGACGATACGGATCTGCGGCAGCGGACGCGGCACCAGGCCCTGCTCACGCAGGGCGGCCTTGCGGGTCTGCTTCAGCGCGCGGTCGAAGAGGACGGCCGCGGACAGCGACATGCCGGCGAAGAACTGGGGAGCGCCCGCGTGGTCGACGCCCCTGGGCGCGTGCACCCAGTTGAACCAGGCCGCGGCGCCCGCGAACGTCCACACGAGTATCCGGGAGCCGAGGGCCGCGTCACCGTGGCTCGCCTCGCGCACCGCGAGGACGGAGGAGAACATCGCCGCGCCGTCCAGACCGAACGGCACGAGGTACTCCCAGCCGTCGGAGAGGCCGAGGTTCTGCTGGCCGAAGCCGACCAGCCCGCGGAACGAGAGGGCCGCCGCGACCGACGCGGAGGCGAACAGGAGCGCGTAGGAGACGGTGCCGTACACGGCTTCCTTGCGCCGGCGGCGCTCCTCGCTGCGCTCCCACGAGTCGTCCTTCGCGTGCTCCCCGCCGGACCGCTTGGAGCGCGCAAGCACCGCCACCGCGACCAGCATGCCCAGGAGCAGTACGGCGCCGGGAAGCAGCCAGTTCAGCGATATGTCGGTCAGTCTCATCTAGGGGTCCCTTGCATTGGGATAGGGCGTATCGCCCGCCATAGTGGCCCAACCCCACTGGCCCTCAGGGGGTTTCGGGGCAAGAGGCCGCCAAGGAAGTGCAAGGGGATGCCCCAGGGCGGCATTCTGCTCGAACTGCCGCGTGAGGGGCGGGAGCTGAGTTCGAGTAAGACTACCCATACGGGTGGTTCCTCGGAAAGTTCCTGCGGCAAGTGAGGAAGTTGTGAATTCCCTGTCCCCGCAGGAGCGCCCTTGCCGATGGCGATCTTAGTGGATGCCGTGCGGTGCTGTGTCCCGGGGGTGGGGCTGCGGCCGGCCTGAGGATGCCTCAGGCCGCGGCGGCCGCCGTGAGTTTGGCGATCCGGTCGTCGTCGCAGGTGCGCGGGCAGGTGGCGCAGGTGTCCTCGGGGCGCAGTGTGTAGTACATGCAGCAGCTCGCCCGGTCCCGGGTGGGCAGCGCCTCCCCGGCCGGACCGGACAGCACCCGGAAGGCGGCCGAGCCCGCGTACGGCTTGGTCGCGCCCGGGAGCAGCTGTTCGAGTTCACGTACGGCCCGCGCCTCGTCCCCCAGCAGTCCGGCGATGTACCAGAGCCCCTCGACGACCTCGTCGGTCGCCATGCCCCACAGGGCGCGCCCGCGTCGCCGCATCCGCGGCCCGAAGCCGCCGAGGACCGGTTCCAGGTGCTCGGCGACGGCCGCCCGCACCTCGGCCCGCAGCGCCTCCTCGCCGGCCACGACGACCGCGCCGGGCAGCGCCGCCGCCGGGTCGCCCGGGAGGCAGGCGAAGGAGGTGACGCGCACGGCCATCCGGCCCGCCGTCCGGTCGTACGACACCTCGGTCGCGGGGAGGCGGGGGACCCGGCGGTCCAGGAACCAGGGGAGGGTGATCAGGAGGCAGGCGGCCCAGCCGTAGCGGTGCAGGCCGAAGGTCGCGACCACGTCGGGGCGGGCCGGCCTGCCCTCGTCGCGCAGGATCTGGTCCTCGTCCCAGGCCAGGAAGGCGTCCAGGCCGGGACCGCCCGCCGCCAGCTCGGCGGCGCCGACCCAGTCGCCGCCCCGCGGTGCCGCGTCGCCCGGCCCCAGCTCCGTGACCGCCAGGTCCGGGCAGACCTCGGTGAGGCGGGCGTAGGAGGCGGAGACGGGGGAGATCATGGACTACCGCCGATCGGGTGAGGGCCGACTGTCAGATAAGTAAGCCTTACCTTACCCATCCGTTCGGAAATTTGAACCAGCGCCTTGTGCGCCTAAGGTGCTTGACGGACAAGTAACAACCCGCCGTTAATGACCCAAGTGCCGACGAGCCGGAGGAGGACCCGTGAACCAGCGCGCGCACGCGGCTCCCGCCGAGACGGCCAGGGTGCCGGCGCAGTCGCGGTCCGAGGAGTCGGCGCGGGAAGCGCCCGGTTTCCCCGCCGGCCCGCCGGCCGCGCGGGGCGAGCACACGCACAGCGAGCGGCCGATCCCGCAGCCGAGGCCCGCCGTGCAGCGGGCGTCCGTGCGCGGGCAGATCCTCGACGCGTTGCGTACGGCCCTGGTCGGCGGGGAGCTGGCGCCCGGCGAGGTGTACTCGGCGCCCGCGCTGGGGGAGCGGTTCGGGGTCTCCGCGACGCCGGTGCGCGAGGCGATGCAGCAGCTGGCGCTGGAGGGCGCGGTCGAGGTCGTGCCCAACCGCGGGTTCCGGGTCGTGGAGCGGGGCGCTCGCGAGCTCGCGGAACTGGCCGAGGTCCGGGCGCTGATCGAGACGCCGGTGATGCTGAGGCTGGCACGCAGCGTGCCGGCCGAACGGTGGGCCGCGTTGCGGCCGCTCGCCGAGGAGTCGGTGCGGGCGGCGGCGACGGGGTGCCGGGTGACGTACGCCGAGGCCGACCGGGCGTTCCACCGGGCGGTGCTGGCCCTCGCGGGCAACGAGCAGCTGGTACAGATCGCCGAGGACCTGCACCGCCGTGCGGTTCCGCTGCGCGGGGGCCGCGCCGACCTGATGTCGGACGCGGCCGAGCATGCGGCGCTGCTGGAGGCGTTGATCTCGGGGGAGCTGGATTCCGTGCGGCGGCTGGTGGCCGGGCATTTCGCCGCCGCGGGCTGAGGGGCGAGGGCGTTTGCGGCGGCGGCTCGCCGTCGGGGTGCGGACCGTACGCCGGGTGCGGGTGCGTCGTGGCTGATCGCGCAGTTCCCCGCGCCCCTTACGGGGCGCTTCCCCCCGGCGTTTCAGGTGCGGGTGCGTCGTGGCTGATCGCGCCCGCGCGGCGGAGCCGCACATCAAAAACAGCCCCGCGCCCCTTACGGGGCGCTGCCCGACCGTGGCTCACATAGCTGCGGGCAGGCGTGCCGCAGGGCGGCACGGGTGGGCGCAGCGGCACCCTGCCAACGCCGGTAAGTGACACCCCCCGCCCCCAGCCGTCACGCCGTTGCCGTGCCCGGGGACGGTGGGGTGAGCTGCCTGGCCAGCCAGGTCGGGACGCCGCCCAGGAGGCGGAACAGGCGGCCTGCCTCCTCGCGCAGGCGGGACGCCTCCGGCTCGGACTCCGTGTCGGCCAGGGAGGCGAGCGCCGGGGCCGTGCCGACCAGGTAGCCCAGTTCCTCCCGGATCCGCAGCGACTCCGCGAAACCGTGCCGCGCCTCCGCCAACTCCCCCTCCCGCAACGCCAGTCCGGCCAGGTGGCGCCAGGTGAAGGAGAGAAGGAGGGGGTCGGCGTGGGCGGTGGCCGCGGCGTGGGCGCGGCGGTACGCGGCACGGGCCGCCTGCGGGGAGCGGGTGAGGTTCTCCGCCAGCAGACCCCGCCGGAAGTCGAGCAGCGCCCGCCCCGACGCCCCCGGAGGGATCAGCGCCGCCGCCCTCCCGAGCGCGGCCCGCGCCTCGTCCGCGCGGTCGCGGACGCCGTGCAGCGTGGCCGCATAGGCGAGTTGGCCGCGCTCACAGGCGGCAGCCCCCCGCTCCTCGTCGGTCCGGGCCACCGCCTCCGCCGTCCGCAGCGCGTCCTCCGCCTCTTCCCAGCCCCGCTCGGTGTACAGGCACCGCTCGACCATCAGCCCCGCCCGCTGCAGGGAGTACGCCGGGGTGTCCGACGGCAGCAGGGCCGCCGCGTCGGCCCAGCAGGCCCGCGAGCGCAGCCGCCATACCGCGGTCTGGAGCGGATCGTCACCAGCGGTCGTTCCGTTCCCAGACATGGCGGAGTACGCCACGTTGCCCTCCCCTAGCGCGCCGTCGAGCAGTGAAGTGGTGGCCGCATTCCAGCACCGATCGCCACGCGGGGCCAAGAGGGTGGGTGAATAATTTCACAAAGTCGTGGGACGGCGGCGGCACTTGGCGCGAGCCGGTCGCACGCCCGCGTGACCTCAGCTCATCCGCAATGCCAAGAAGAAATCGAGCTTGTCCTCCAGCCGGGACAGGTCCCGGCCCGTCAACTGCTCGATTCTCCCCACGCGGTAGCGCAGCGTGTTGACGTGCAGGTGGAGACGGGTGGCACAGCGGGTCCAGGAGCCGTCGCAGTCGAGGAACGCCTCAAGGGTGGGGATCAGTTCGGCACGGTGGCGGCGGTCGTAGTCCCGCAGCGGGTCCAGCAGCCGGGCGGTGAAGGCGCGGCGGACGTCGTCGGGGACGAAGGGGAGGAGCAGGACGTGCGAGGCGAGTTCCTGGTGGCCGGCCGCGCAGACCCGGCCCGGGCGGGCGGCGGCCACCCGGCGGGCGTGCCGGGCCTCCTCCAGGGCGCCGCGCAGCCCCTCCGCGGAGTGCACGGCCGCGCTGACACCGAGGGTGACCCGGCCGTCGTCGTCGAGGCCCGCCGCCAGCGGGTCCCGTACGGCCGCCAGAAGGGCGTCGGCGTGGATGCCGGACTCGGAGCCGTCGTGCTCGGCGACGACGGCGGGCAGCGGGACCAGGGCGATCGCCTCGTCGCCGGTGTGGGCCACCGCTATCCGGTCGGAGGGCTCCGGGCCGGTCGCCAGCGGATCGACCAGGATCTCCTCCAGCAGGGCCTGGGCCACCGGGCCGCCCTCCACCTCCCCGCCGTCCCACTCGACGCGGGCGACGACCACCTGCCAGTGCGGGGCCGCGCCCAGGCCCGGCAGCAGGACGGGGGCGGCCACCCGCAGACGGGCCGCGATCTCGGCCGGGGCCGCGCCCGTCTGGACCAGCTCGAGGACCTCCTGCGCCAGCCTGCGCCGCACCGTACGGGCCGCGTCCCGGCGGTCGCGTTCGACGGCGATCAGCTGGGTGACGCCCTGGAGCAGGTCGAGCCGCTCCTCCGGCCAGTCGCCGGCGTCCGCCTCGACGGCCAGCAGCCAGTCCGACAGCACGGTCTCGCGTACGTCCCGGGCGCCCTGCGGGGAGCGGCCGCCGGACCGGATCGGGAACAGGGAGTACGTGGTGCCGTCGAGCAGGACCCGGTGCGGGCCGCGGCGGCCGGTGCGGGTGGCGGCCAGGTGCTCGGCGGCCAGCCCGGCGCAGACGTCGGCGGGCAGCGCGGGCCCCGACACCTTGGAGCCCGCGATCAGGCGGCCGGCCGGGGACAGCACCCAGGCGCGCAGGTCGAGGTCGGAGCCGAGCAGGTCCAGGACCACGTCCGGGCCGCCGCCCGCCGGACCCGAGGTCATCATCCGCCGGTGCCGGTCCACGACCGCCGCCAGGTCCCCGGCACGCTCGCCGCTGACCTGCCGTACGACATGCTCGGTGACCGTCGCGAAGGCCACCGACTCATGGACCGCGAAGAGCGGGAGACGGTGGCGCGCACAGGCCACGACCAGATCCTCCGGGACGTTTCCCAGCTCCGCCTCACCGGCCGCCAGCGCGACCACCCCGGCCTGCACCAGGAGTCGTACGAACGGCTCGGAGTCCGCCGCGTCCCGGCGCCAGGCCAGGCCCGTCAGCACCAGCTCACCGCCGGAGAGGTAGCGGCTCGGGTCGCGCAGGTCGGTGGTCATGACCCCGCGCACGGTACGGTCCAGCTCGTCCTCGCCGCCGAGCAGCCGCAGGCCCAGCGCATCGGTGTCCAGCAGTGCGCGCAGCCGCATCTCGTCGCCGCCGTTCTGTGTCTCGAAATCTACGATGAATCATGAAGGGTCACGGGTGAGGCGCCCGGACGGGCGGGTCCACGGGCCGTCACCAAGGGTCGCCGGGCCGCAACCGATGGCTGCCAGGGCGTTTCCTGCGTTTCCACAGGAAGACCAGGAGGTAACTGATGACCCCCGTTCATACGAATCTACAAGATGCCCGTGCTGGCCAGCCAACTCCTTCATGGTTTCAGTGACTGACCCCGCTGGAGCAAGGGGCGGTGTACTGGCCTCATTCCGCGTCAACAGGACATGAACGAGCCGGGCCCGCCGCACACGGATTGGCTCAATCCACACGACTCACGAGACTCACGAGACGGAGAAGAGAGCCGGTCATGGACTTCCTTCGCCCCGCCAGCTGGGAGGAGGCGCTCGCCGCGAAGGCCGAGCACCCCACCGCAGTGCCGATCGCGGGTGGCACCGATGTGATGGTCGAGATCAACTTCGACCACCGCCGGCCCGAGTACCTCCTCGACCTCAACCGCATCGGTGATCTCTACGAATGGGAGACCGGCGAGGAGAGCGTACGGCTCGGCGCCTCCGTCCCGTACACCCGGATCATGGAGAACCTGCGCGCCGAACTGCCCGGCCTCGCCCTCGCCTCGCACACCGTCGCCTCCCCGCAGATCCGCAACCGCGGCGGCGTCGGCGGCAACCTCGGCACCGCCTCCCCGGCCGGCGACGCCCATCCCGCGCTGCTCGCGGCGGGCGCCGAGGTCGAGGCCGAGTCGGTGCGCGGCACCCGGCTCATCCCCATCGACGACTTCTACACCGGCGTCAAGCGCAACGCCCTCGCGCCCGACGAGCTGATCCGCGCGGTGCACGTGAAGAAGGCCGACGGCCCGCAGCAGTACTCGAAGGTCGGCACGCGTAATGCCATGGTGATCGCCGTGTGCGCCTTCGGGCTCGCCCTGCACCCCGAGACGCGGACGGTACGGACCGGGATCGGCTCCGCCGCCCCGACGCCGGTGCGCGCCAAGGTCGCGGAGGACTTCCTGAACGCGGCGCTCGACGAGGGCGGCTTCTGGGACAACGGAAAGGTCATCACCCCGTCGGTCGCCAAGCAGTTCGCGGACCTGTGCGCCGCCGCCTGCAACCCCATCGACGACGTCCGGGGCACCGCGAGCTACCGCCGCCACGCGGTCGGAGTGATGGCCCGCCGGACGCTCACCTGGACCTGGGAGTCGTACCGCGGCACTACTGAGCAGAAGGGGAGTGTCGCCTGATGCGCGTCAACTTCAGCGTCAACGGACGTCCGCAGGAAGCCGACGACGTGTGGGAGGGCGAGTCCCTGCTGTACGTGCTGAGGGAGCGCCTGGGCCTGCCCGGCTCCAAGAACGCCTGCGAGCAGGGGGAGTGCGGGTCCTGCACCGTCCGGCTGGACGGCGTGCCCGTGTGTTCGTGCCTGGTCGCGGCTGGACAGGTGGAGGGGCGGGAGGTCGTCACGGTCGAGGGGCTGGCGGAGTTTGCGGAGCGGCGGGCCTGCGGGACGGGCGCCAGTGGTATGTCACATGTCACGCGTGACACTTCAAAGAGCTGGCAGCCCAAGCCCCCCTCCGACTCCCAGACCGGCGAACGCACCCGACTCTCCCCCATCCAACAAGCCTTCATCGACGCCGGCGCCGTCCAGTGCGGCTTCTGCACCCCGGGGCTGCTGGTCGCCGCCGACGAGATGCTGGAGCGCAACCCCAACCCGACCGACGCGGACATCCGCGAGGCGCTCTCGGGCAACCTGTGCCGCTGCACCGGCTACGAGACGATCATGGACGCGGTCCGCCTCGCGGCCGCCCGGCAGGGAGAGGCGGTCTGAACCGGATGCCCACCAACAGCGCTCCCCTCGGCACTCCCACCAAGGTCACCCAGGGCTCCCGGACCAGGGGCGGCATCGGCGAGTCCACGCTCCGTCCGGACGGCACCCTCAAGGTCACCGGCGAGTTCGCGTACTCGTCCGACATGTGGCACGAGGACATGCTCTGGGGCCAGATCCTCCGCTCGACCGTCGCGCACGCCGAGATCGTGTCGATCGACACCGGCGAGGCCCTCGCCCAGCCCGGCGTCTACGCCGTCATGACGTACGACGACCTGCCCACCGACGTGAAGAACTACGGCCTGGAGATCCAGGACACCCCGGTCCTCGCGCACGGCAAGGTACGCCACCACGGCGAACCGGTCGCGATCGTCGCCGCCGACCACCCGGAGACCGCCCGCCGTGCGGCCGCCAAGATCAAGGTCGAGTACCGCGAACTGCCCGTCATCACCGACGAGGCCTCGGCGACCGCCCCGGACGCGATCCACGTCCACGAGAACCGCGACGACCACCACGTCGGCCACGTCCCGCACCCCAACATCGTGCACCGTCAGCCGATCATCCGCGGCAACGCCGACGAGGCCGCCGAGAAGGCCGACGTCATCGTCAAGGGCGAGTACTGCTTCGGCATGCAGGACCAGGCCTTCCTCGGCCCCGAGTCCGGCCTCGCGGTGCCCGAGGAGGACGGCGGCGTCCACCTCTACATCGCCACCCAGTGGCTCCACTCCGACCTGCGTCAGATCGCCCCGGTGCTCGGCCTGCCCGAGGACAAGGTGCGGATGACGCTGTCCGGCGTCGGCGGCGCGTTCGGCGGCCGCGAGGACCTGTCGATGCAGATCCACGCCTGCCTGCTGGCCCTGCGCACCGGCAAGCCGGTGAAGATCGTCTACAACCGCTTCGAGTCCTTCTTCGGCCACGTCCACCGCCACCCGGCCCGGCTCTACTACGAGCACGGGGCAACGCGCGAAGGCAAGTTGACGCACGTCAAGTGCCGGATCGTGCTCGACGGCGGTGCCTACGCCTCCGCCTCCCCGGCCGTCGTCGGCAACGCCGCCTCGCTCGGCATCGGCCCGTACGTCGTCGACGACGTCGAGATCGAGGCCATCGCCCTCTACACCAACAACCCGCCCTGTGGCGCGATGCGCGGCTTCGGCGCGGTCCAGGCGTGCTTCGCCTACGAGGCCCAGATGGACAAGGTCGCCAAGCAACTGGGCATGGACCCGGTGGAGTTCAGGAAGCTGAACGCCATGGAGCAGGGCACCGTCATGCCGACCGGCCAGCCGGTCGACTCCCCCGCCCCCGTCGCCGAACTCCTGCGCCGCGTCAGCGCGATGCCACTGCCCCCCGAGCGCCAGTGGGAGAGCAGCGAGGGCGCGGACGTACGGCAGCTGCCCGGCGGTCTGTCCAACACCACGCACGGCGAAGGCGTCGTACGCGGCATCGGCTACGCGGTCGGCATCAAGAACGTCGGCTTCTCCGAGGGCTTCGACGACTACTCGACCGCGCGGGTGCGGATGGAGGTCGTCGGCGGCGAGCCCGTCGCCGTCGTGCACACCGCGATGGCGGAGGTCGGGCAGGGCGGTGTGACCGTCCACGCGCAGATCGCGCGCACCGAGCTAGGCGTGGCGCAGGTGACCATCCACCCGGCCAACACCCAGGTGGGCTCGGCGGGTTCGACCTCGGCCTCCCGGCAGACGTACGTCACCGGCGGCGCCGTGAAGAACTCCTGCGAGCTGGTCCGCGAGAAGGTCCTGGAGCTGGGCCGGCGCAGGTTCGGCACGTATCACCCCGCTTGGGCGACCGCCGAACTGCTGCTGGAGGGCGGCAAGGTCGTCACCGACGGCGGCGAGGTGCTCGCCGACCTGGTGGACGTCCTCGGCGACGAGGCCGTGGAGATCGAGGCGGAGTGGCGGCACCGCGCGACCGTGCCGTTCGACCTGCACACCGGGCAGGGCAACGGCCACGTCCAGTACAGCTTCGCCGCCCACCGCGCGGTCGTCGAGGTGGACACCGAACTGGGCCTGGTCAAGGTGATCGAGCTGGCCTGCGCCCAGGACGTCGGCAAGGCGCTCAACCCGCTCTCCGTCGTCGGCCAGATCCAGGGCGGTACGACCCAGGGCCTGGGCATCGCGGTGATGGAGGAGATCATCGTCGACCCGAAGACCGCGAAGGTCAGGAACCCGTCCTTCACGGACTACCTGATCCCGACCATCCTCGACACGCCGACCATCCCGGTCGACGTCCTCGAACTCGCCGACGACCACGCCCCGTACGGGCTCCGCGGCATCGGCGAGGCCCCGACCCTGTCCTCGACCCCGGCCGTCCTCGCGGCGATCCGGAACGCGACCGGGCTGGAGCTCAACCGCACGCCGGTACGCCCGGAGCACCTGACGGGTACCGCGTAACACCACCTCGGCGCCGGGCAACTGCTCAACTTCCCGGCGCCGACCCCCAGAAGCGTGCACCACCGGGCCGTCCCCCGGGTCATGCACTTCCCAAATCCCGCGCATCGCCGGAGGCAACCGGCATGCGTCGGGGGCCCCTGTGAACCTTGGGAGTCGGCATCATGACCCAGCAGTCACTCGAACCCAGGGCGACGGCCGAAGACGCGGGAGAAGGCACCCGTGTCCCGGCCGGACGGTCCTGGCTCGACCGGTACTTCCACATTTCCCAGCGAGGATCGAGCGTCGCGCGTGAAGTGCGCGGCGGCGTCACCACCTTCATGGCGATGGCGTACATCCTCCTGCTCAACCCCCTGATCCTGTCCGGCAAGGACGCGGCCGGGGACACCCTCGGACAGCAGGCGCTGATCACCGCGACGGCGTTCGCGGCGGCCTTCACCACGCTGCTGATGGGCTTCGCCGGCAAGGTGCCCCTCGCGCTCGCCGCCGGCCTCTCCGTCTCCGGTGTGCTGTCCTCGCAGGTCGCCCCGCAGATGACCTGGCCGCAGGCGATGGGCATGTGCGTGATGTACGGCGTCGTCATCATGCTCCTGGTCGTCACCGGCCTGCGCGAGATGATCATGAACGCCATCCCGCTCGCACTCAAGCACGGCATCACCATGGGCATCGGCCTGTTCATCGCCCTCATCGGCTTCTACAAGTCCGGCTTCGTGCACCAGGGCAAGGCCACCCCGGTCACCCTCGGTCCCGCGGGCGAACTCGCCGGCTGGCCGGTGCTGCTCTTCGCCGGCACCCTGCTGCTGATCTTCATGCTGCAGGCCCGGAACGTCCCCGGCGCGATCCTGATCGGCATCATCAGCGGCACGGTCGTGGCGGCCGTACTGAACGGCCTCGGAGTCATCGACCCGAAACAGTGGGCCAGCGGCGCCGCACCCGAACTGCACGGCTCCGCCGTCTCCATGCCGGACTTCTCGCTCTTCGGGCACGTCGAGTTCGGCGGCTGGGGCAAGGTCGGCGCGATGACGGTGGCGATGATCGTCTTCACCCTCGTGCTCGCCGGGTTCTTCGACGCGATGGCCACCATCATCGGCGTCGGCACCGAGGCGAAGCTGGCCGACGACCAGGGCCGGATGCCGGGCCTGTCCAAGGCGCTGTTCATCGACGGCGCGGGCGGCGCGATCGGGGGAGTGGCCGGCGGCTCCGGCCAGACGGTCTTCATCGAGTCGGCGACGGGCGTCGGCGAGGGCGCCCGCACCGGTCTCGCCTCGGTCGTGACCGGACTCTTCTTCGCGGCCTGCCTGTTCTTGACCCCGCTCACCGCGATCGTGCCGCAGGAGGTCGCCTCGGCCGCCCTGGTGGTCATCGGCGCGATGATGCTGATGAACGCCCGGCACGTGGACTGGGCCGACCGGGCCACCGCCATCCCGGTGTTCCTGACGGTCGTCCTGATGCCCTTCACCTACACCATCACCACCGGCGTGGCCGCCGGCGTCATCTCCTACACCGCCATCAAGGCAGCTCAGGGCAGGGCACGGGAAGTCGGGGTATTCATGTGGGGCCTGACAGGGATCTTCCTGGTCTATTTCGCCCTCAATCCCATTGAGAGCTGGCTGGGCGTCCACTAGGCGCTCCGCTGGTTCAGCCGAGATGGACCGGTTGTTGTCTGCGGGTTCGTTGTGGCTGGTCGCGCAGTTCCCCGCGCCCCTTCGGGGGCGCCTGTACCTGACCCCGTTTAAGGAGAGCGAGAGATGCTCGACATCGCCGAGGAGCTGAACCGGTGGGTTGCGGAGGGGCGGGACTTCGCCGTGGCCACGGTGGTGGCCGTCGGTGGCAGTGCGCCCCGGCAGCCCGGCGCCGCCCTCGCGGTGGACGCCGAGGGCACCGCCGTGGGCTCGGTCTCCGGCGGTTGTGTGGAGGGTGCCGTGTACGAGCTGTGCCGGCAGGCGCTGGAGGACGGGGAGACCGTCCTGGAGCGCTTCGGGTACAGCGACGACGACGCCTTCGCCGTCGGTCTGACCTGCGGCGGCGTCATCGACATCCTCGTCACACCGGTGCGGGCGGACGACCCCGTCCGGCCGGTGGTCGCGGCCGCGCTGGCCGCCGCCGTGCGCGGGGACGCGGCGGCGGTCGCGCGGATCGTCAGCGGGCCGCCGGAACTCCTGGGCCGAGCCCTGCTGGTGGACGCCGACGGCTCCCACGAGGGCGGCTTCGGCGCCCATCCGGAGCTGGACCGCACGGTCGCCGCCGAGGCGGCCGCCTTCCTGGACGCGGGCCGCACCGGCACCCTGGAGATCGGAGAGCAGGGCTCTCGGTGCGGAGCACCGCTCATGGTGCTGGTCGAGTCGTCCGTCCCGCCGCCCCGGATGATCGTCTTCGGCGCGATCGACTTCGCGTCCGCGCTGGTGCGGGTCGGCAAGTTCCTCGGCTACCACGTGACGGTGTGCGACGCCCGCCCCGTCTTCGCGACCAGGACCCGCTTCCCGGAGGCCGACGAGATCGTCGTCGAGTGGCCCCACAGATACCTGGAGCGCACGCAGGCGGACGCTCGTACCGTCCTGTGCGTCCTCACCCACGACGCCAAGTTCGACGTCCCGCTGCTCCGCCTGGCCCTCCGCCTCCCGGTGGCGTACGTCGGCGCGATGGGCTCCCGCCGCACCCACCTGGACCGCAACGAACGCCTGCGCGAGGTCGGCGTCACCGAGTTGGAGCTGGCCCGCCTCCGGTCGCCCATCGGCCTCGACCTCGGCGCCCGTACGCCCGAGGAGACTGCGCTGTCGATCGCGGCCGAGATCGTCGCGAACCGCAGAGGCGGCAGCGGGGTCTCCCTGACCGGGGCGCACACCCCGATCCACCACGACGTGACGTCTTCGCAGGCCACGGCGCGGCGGATCGGGTCGGTGGCCTAGCTCCCCCTGTGGCGGCCGTCCCGGCGTGCTCCCCCGGAGCGCCCGGCCCGTTCCCCCGATCGCCGTACCGGTCCGGGCGCCAGGGGACGATGGAAGCGCCTTCACAGCCGCCGTACAGCGTCAAATGACGCATTCGGCGCCGGGAGTTCCGTTCTCATGCACGCGGGTTGCACGAGGGCCGCAAGCGCGTCGGGTCATTCCTCGGCCCAGCGCCGTAGCCCCGCCAGGTCGAGTACGACGGTCCGCCCCCGCCGGGTGGCCACCAGGCCCTCCTGCTGCATGGCCCGCAGGCAGCGCACCACCGACTCCCTGGACGCCCCGGTGGCGGCGGCCAGTTCACGCTGGTTGACCTGCACGGCGACGGCACCCGGCAGGGTTTCGGGGGCGGCCGCGCCGTACTGCACGGCGAGCTTCACCAGCAGCCCGGCGACCCGGGCGCGGGTGGTGCGGGCGCCCTGTTCGGCGCGCAGCCCGTCGGAGTCCCGTAATCGGCCCACGACGCTGCGCAGCACCGACAGGCACAGGCCCGGGTCGCGCTCCAGGAGCCGTAGGAAGGCCTCCGCGGCGAGCACCGCGCCCTCGCTGCGGCGCATCGCGGTGACCGTGGCGCCCCGGGGCCGGCCGTCTATGCAGGAGAACTCGCCGAGGAGTTCACCGGGGCCGCGCAGCGCGAGCAGGCTGGTGTAGCCGTTGGCCGAGTCGACCGTCACCTTGACCAGGCCGTCGGTGAGCAGGACGACGGAGTGCGCCTCCTCGCCCTCCCGCATCAGCACCTCGCCGCGGGCCCACCCGCGCGGATGCCCGGCCTCCCGTAACAGCTTCGCTTCCCCGGGCGAGAAGAACGCCACCTTCGAGCCTCCCGGCCGCATCGACGCACGGTGACCGTTCGGCACCGGACGGCCACTGTCCATCCTGCGGCCGGGGTCTGCCAAGGGGCCGGCGGCCCGTACGGCACCGCGGTCAGGGCCGCCGGAGCAGTGAGTTGACCGCCCGTCCGAACACCGCCCGGGACGCCCGGCGCACCAGCGGGTCGAAGAGCGACGGCAGCCCCCGGATCCGCAGCTCCTCGTGCCACACCACCCGGGTACGGCCGCCGGGGCCTGGGTGCACCTCCAGTTCGGCCCAGCCGAGCACCACCCGGCCGTGCTTGACCAGGCGGCACCGGCCGGAGCCGCCGTCCCGTGGCGGCTCCCAGACGGTCACCTCCATGGGATCGTCGAACGACAGCGGCCCGAACCCGGAACGGGCCACGAACACGGTGCCCTCGTGGGTCGGGGGATCGGTGAGCACGGTGACCCGGGTCAGCGGGACCACGTCGGCGTGCCGGGACCACTCCGTGAGCCGGCGCCACGCCTCGTCGATCGGCAGCGGAGCCGTCCGCTGAAGGAGGAAATTGACCACGGCACGATCGTAGGGAACCGGTCGCTGGACGTGGGACACGCTTTACCGTTCACCTGTTTCCCGCCTGGTTCCGCCGGCGCTCGCGTCGGGAAGGACCACATCCGGACGGTGCGATGCGGAGCGTCACCGACCGGCTCGCGGCGCGGAGCGTCCCTATCGGAGCCCGGTGCTTTCAAGGGGGATGCGAACACGTGTGCCTGTGATCGCTGGCTGAGGTGATGGCTGCGGAATCGGGGGCGTGTGTGCGGCGGTCGCACATATGGTCCTTGCGGGAGTTCGGGACCGCAGGTTGTCCGTCCCGGCGGTGGATCGTGAGGGGGCGGAATGGCGCAGGTGGGCGCGGCTGCGGAGGCCGGTCATGCCCGGTACACCTACCGGCTGCGCGTGTCGTCAACCGCCCGCGTCTCTTTGGCGGCGGAGTGGGACCGGTGCCGGTGGGTCTGGAACGAATGCGTCGCCAGGTCCAAGGCCACCTACCTGAACAACCAGGCGACGGGAGAGGAACGGACGTGCGGGCCGGCGCAGCTCGACAGGATGCTGACCGAAGCGCGCAGGACGACGCCGTGGCTGAGTGCCGGCTCGTCAGTTCCCCAGCAGCAGGTCATTCGCGACTTCGGCCGCTCTCGCGCCAAGGCGCACAAGGACATCCGCGACCGCCTGCCGGTACGGCAGCGTGCGGGGATGCCGAAGTGGAAGACCAAGCGCGAGGCGCCGGCAACCCTCAACTACACGCGGCGTGGGTTCCGGCTGAGGGACGGCCGTCTGTGTCTGGCCGGGGGCATCGTGGTGATGGTGGTGTGGTCCCGGGAGCTGCCGGTCGAGCCGTCCTCGGTGCGTGTGTATCAGGACAGTCTCGGGCACTGGTACTGCTCCTTCGTCGTCCCGGCTCACATCCAGCCTCTGCCGCAGACCGGCCGCGTACTCGGTATCGACTGGGGTGTGAAGGAGACCGCAACCACCACATCCGACGCGCACGACCTGCCGCACGCCGGGCATGGCAGCAAGGCGAAGGAGAAGCTGGCCCGCTACGACCGGATGATGGCTCGCCGCAGACCGAAGAAGGGCCAGCCCGCCTCGAAGGGGTACCGCGAGGCGAAGAAGCTACGGGCGAAGACATGCAAGAAGGTCGCCCGGCAGCGTGAGGACACCGGCCGCAAGTGGGCCAAGAAGCTCGTGACCGACCACGACGCCATTGCCGTCGAAGACTTCAGGCCGAAGTTCCTGGCCAGGACGACCATGGCCCGCAAGGCCGCTGACGCCGCCATCGGCGCCACGAAGGCCGCTCTGATCGAGATGGGCCGCAAGCACGAGCGGGACATCCGCCTCGTACACCCGGCGTTCACCACGATGGACTGCGCGCACTGCGGAGCGAGAGCCAAGCACGCACTGCCGCTGGGTGAGCGCACTTACTCCTGCGTCGTGTGCATGACCGTCTCCTCACGGGACAAGAACTCCGCACACGTGATGCTCGTCCGGGCTGGTCTCAACCCGGCTGGTGCTGATGGCGGAAGACCTCCCGGAGCGCTACTCCAGAAGGCGGCCTGAGCCAGGAATCCCCTCCCCCGTACCGGGAGGGGAGGTTTCAAAGGACCGACAGATTCGTCCAACCAGGGCCGCCGCCGGTCCGGGCCCCGTACGATTCCTGCCATGGCGGGCAAACCGCCTGCCCGCACGGGGAGTTGGTCATCATGCCGTTGAAGACCTATGGCGTACTGATCACGAGGGCGGTCGACACCCGGCGCGAGGGCGCCGCCGACAGCCCGCATTACCAGATCCACCTCACGGACGACGCCGGTGTGCACTACCGGGCCGCGGTCAACGTCCTCTCGCAGGAGAAGCCCGCCGAACTGCTCTACCTCGTCGACGACGACTTCAAGCACCCGCTCACCGCCCGTCTGGGGGGCCTGGCGAGCGGCTGGAACACGCTGCCGCCCGGGCCCGGCGGCCCCAACCTCGACTTCGTCCGCGGCAACCTCTTCGACCCGGCGAAGATGCGGGTCCTGCCCGCGGACCGCTCCGGACCCGACAACGACCTGGCCGACCTGCTCGACCACTACGTCCGGCGGGCCGTCGACGACCCCGGCGCCCGCCTGTACCTCTTCGGCGAGCGCTGGGGGCCCGAGACCGGCGTCAAGGACAAGGTGTTCGGCTTCCTGCCCGGCAACGGCGTCCACGACATCCACATGAACCAGGGCAACGACGGCCGCTTCACCGGCGACGACGGGGTCTGGCAGGACGGCGGACTGCTGCTCCGCTTCCCGGGCGACGGCCAGGCCGCGGAGCGCTGGGTAGGGATCTTCCTCGCCTTCCAGAGCCAGGCCTGGCACACCGACGACGTCACCGGCCACACCCTCCCGGACGTCGACACCTCCCGCCCCGCGCCCGGCGACCGGCCGGTCCGGATCGTCGCCGCGCTGGTCAACCCGGTCGGCCCCGCCCCCGAGGCGGAGACCGTCACTCTCCTCAACGCCTCGTCCGCCCCGGTCGACCTCACCGGCTGGCGCCTCCTCGACCGCATCGGCCAGGCCTCCCCGGTCCCGGCCGGCCCCCTCGCCGCCGGTGCCGCCCTCGCCGTGCCGCTCTCCGGCGGCGCCCAACTCGGCAACCACGGCGGTGAGATCACCCTCCTCGACGCCGCCGGACTCAAGGCCGACGGGGTGTCGTACACGGCCGAACAAGCGGCCCGCGAAGGGTGGTGGGTCGTCTTCTGACCGGGCCGCGCACGGCCCTGTCGCGGCGGCCCGGCGGTACGGCACCATGAGCGCGGTCCGTACCGCCGTCGTCGTCCCGGGGAGCGTCTCGTGGAACACGAACTGCACGACAGGCACGACGCACACGACAGGCTCGACGACCTGATGCGCGATCCCTACCCGCTCTACGCGCGGGCACGGGCCGCCGAGGGGCTGGTGCGGGTGGCCGAACTGGACGCCTGGCTGGTGGCCCGGGACGCCGACGTCCGCGAAGTGCTGCGCCGCACGGAGGAGTTCTCGTCGGCGAACGCGTTACGGCCGGACGTCATGCCCTCGGCCGCCGCGCTCGCCGTGCTCGGCGGTGGCTTCGGCGGTCGGCCGGTCGTGGTCACCTCGGACGGCGAACGGCACCAGCGGCTGCGCGCGCCGCTGGTGCGGGCGCTGTCACCGGCCCGGGTCGCGGCGGCCGTGCCGTACGCCCGTGAGCGCGCCGCCGCCCTCGTCGACGGGTTCGTGACGGACGGCCGGGTGGAGCTGATGTCGGCCTACGCCATGCGGCTGCCCGGCGAGGTCATCGGACGGATCGTCGGTCTCGACCCCGCCGACGTGCCGCTCGTCGTGCACGGCGGGCGCCGCGCCGAGGAGTTGCTGTTCCGGCCGCTGCCGGAGGCCGAGCAGATCGCCGCCGCCGAGGACGTCGTCGCCATGCAGCACGTCCTCGACCGCTGCGCCCGCGACCGCTACACGCACCCCCGCGAGGACCTGGCCACGGAGATCGTCGCCTCCGTGACCGAGCCCGGCCACACCGAACTGCCCCTGGAGCAGCGCCACGAGGCCGTCGCCCACCTGCAGAACCTGCTGATCGCCGGGCACCTGACCACGACCGCGCTGATCGGCACCACCGTCCTGCACCTGCTCGGCCACCGGCGCCAGTGGGAACTGCTCGGCGAGCGGCCCGACCTGATCCCGGCGGCCGTGGAGGAGGCGGCGCGTTACGACGGGGCGCTCCAGGGCTTCCGGCGGGTGACCACCCGCCCGGTCACCCTCGCCGGCACCGAACTCCCGGCCGGGGCGGAGCTGTTCGTCGCCTTCGGTGCGGCCAACCGGGATGCCGCGCGGCACCCCGGCCCCGACACGTTCGACATCACCCGGGCCGCCCCGGCCCGCCATCTCGCCTTCGGTTTCGGCGCCCACGCCTGCGTCGGCGCCCAGCTGGCCCGCGAGCAACTCCGGGCCACGGTCGAGGAGCTGACCCGCCGGCTCCCGGACCTGCGGCTCGCGGAGGGCCGTCCGGTGACCATGCGGCCGACGATGATCCACCGCTCACCGGAGGAGTTGCACCTCACCTGGGCGGTGTCCTAGGAGCTGTTCGGGGTGCGCGGCCAGGCGGCGTCGAGCGAGGTGCCGGGAGCGCCTCCGCTCCGGTGCCGGGCGCCGACCGGGGTTCGTCGGTCGGGCGCCCGGGCTGCCGGGACCGGTGGTCACTTCCTGACGACGGACTCCACCCAGCTGATGAAGTTCGTCGTGGAGTTGCCGGTGCGTTCGGCCTGGGTGTGTCCCTGGGCCCACACGGTGGCGAAGTCGACGTCGCGGATGCCGTAGTTCCGTAGGGCCAACTGGATATTGATCTCGGTCGTGTTGGCGGTGTCGCCCTGCATGATGCCGGTGCGGATGCGCCAGTGGCGCGCGACCTGCGACCGGCGGTAGCCGGCGAAGGCGGGCGAGAGGAAGTACAGCGGGTTGTAGGCGTCGGCCCGCCAGGCCATGTCCTTGCCGACGCTGTCCTTCAGTGCGAAGTCGCTGTCGTACGCCGCGGAGCCGTAGTCGGAGCTCCAGTCGGAGTACGTGGCGTACGTCGACTCGTTGGCCGCGACGACGTCACGGGTGAGCGGCGCGAAGTGCGCCGAGGCGTTGAGTCCCATGGCGAAGACGCCGTTCTCGGTCTGCGCGCGGGAGTAGCCGTCGAACGCGCCGACCGGCTTGTTCGCGGTCTTCTGGCTGGTGACGAAGCCCTGGAGGCCGGACACTGTGGCGGTGTTGGTCGTGGCGTCGTAGGTGACCCAGGTGCTGTTCGTGTTGAGGTAGGCGATGTAGTCGTCGACCGTCTCGTACGTGGTGGAGGAGCCCGTCTGGCCCGATCCGGGCGGGCCGCCCATCGTCGTGATGGTGTACGGGAATGTGTTGTCCGCCAGGAAGTTGTTCAGCGAGGTGGTGATCACCTCGATCAGGTGGTCGTAGTAGCTGCCGGCCAGGTAGGTGCCGCTGCCGGACTCGGTCAGCTGCAGGCGCCTGCCCTGCTCGTCGCGCAGACCCAGGCGGTTGACGTACTTGGGCCAGGCCCTCGCGAGGTCCGCCGAGTAGGCGCTGGTCCAGGTGCCGGACGCGCGCGTGCCCGTCGAGGCGAACTGGCCCATGTTCCACTCGTAGGACAGGTTGGCCTCGTGCAGGCTGGTGATCGGGCACCAGGCCATGACGCCGGCGACCGCGTCGCTGAGGGGGCGGCCCTCGGCGTCCTCCATCGCCGCGCCGATCGTGCGCAGGTAGGGGTGGTACAGGGGGCTGTCGCCGGACGCGCCCGCCACGGTGTCCTGGGCGCCGCCGCCGCTCATGCCGAACAGGACGATGTCGTCCGTGCTGCCGGGCAGGACGCTCCGGTTGTAGCGCAGGAAGCGGACCGCGGCCTTGAGGTCGGTCACGCCCCAGGGGGCCGCGTCGGAGCGGGTGCTGGTCGAGCTGTCCCGGCCGCGCAGGCCCGGCCATACGTAGATGTGCCCGGCCGCGAGGTACGGCGACACGCTGTTGTAGCTGTAGGACGTGGCCGGCTTCTGGGCGGCGTAGCCGGGGGTGTTGACCGGGATCACGATCGGCGCCGTGCGTCCCGAGTACGCGCCGACGGTGCCCTTCGGGTTGGCCGTCGCGGTGTACGTGGTCCCGTCGCTGTTGGCGGTGGCCGTCAGATAGGCGCCCGGCACGTAGATCGACAGGTTCTCGATGTCCGTCGCGGCCGGGTCGGTGACGTACACCTTTCCCAGCTGGTAGTACACGTCGTTGGCCGAGTCGTACGACCAGGCGGTGGAGTCGAGCTCCAGCGAGTACGCCGAGGACGTGGTCGTCGAACTGCTCGACGACGAGGTGCCGGCGAAAGCAGTGCCTGCCGCGCCCTCGGCGACTCCGAACGCGGCCATGGCTGCGGCGCCCCGGATAACGGTTCTGCGGTTGATCTCCACCCGTAGACCTCCTTGTGCAGCGGGTTGCTGTGCGGCTCTTTCGAGTCCCCGACTGTAGGCAAGGAGGCCCAGGATTGTTGACAATTTCGATGATTATTTTGTTAGAAGCTTGCCCGCGGGGCTAGGGCCGGTACACCTTCCCCGGTTCGGCCTTGGCGGGGGCGAGCAGCTGGGGGACCGTCACGAACACGTACCCGCGCGCCTTGAGGGCGTCGATGATGCCGGGTACGGCGGGCACAGTGCCCTTGTAGAGGTCGTGCAGCAGGATGATCCCGTCCCGGGAGGCCTGGTCCAGGACCCGCTTCTCGATCAGTGCCGAGTCGGTCGTCTTGTAGTCCTTTGCGGTCACGCTCCACAGCACCTCGGAGAGGCCCAGCTCCCGGCAGATGCGGTGCACGTCCGCGTCGGTACGGCCCTGCGGCGGGCGCATCAGCGTGGGCTTCCGCCCGGTGAGGTGCTCGATGGCGTCGTCGGTGCGGGTGAGCTCCTCGCGTATCTGGCGGTCCGGTATCCGCGTGAGGATCTTGTGGTCCCAGGTGTGGCTGGCGACCTCGTGCCCCTCCGCCGCCATCCGCTTCACCAGCTCCGGGTACTTCTCGATGTGCCGCTTGCCCAGCAGGAAGAAGGTCGCCGGGACGTGCTTCTCCTTGAGGATGTCGAGCAGCCGTGCCGAGTTCTCGCTGGGCCCCGCGTCGAAGGTGAGCGCGATGCACTTCGCCTCGCGGCAGTCGACGGTCCCGAACCGGGCCTGGGTCGTCGTGCCGGCGTGGTCGCGGGCGTCGGCGGGCGAGGTCGTGTCGACCTGTGCGCAGCCCGCCAGGGCGAGGGTCAGCGACACGGCCGCGGCGGTGAGCGCCGGGAGACGGAAACGGCCCGACCGGGTTCCGGTGGACCGGAACCCGGAGGGCCTTCTTTCCCTCTTCTTGCTCGGAAGCTTGCTCCAAAGTGGCATGCCGGGACTATACACACAGTGTATAGAACGTGTGCGCGAATTTTCTGGTGGCCGGTTCCGGGCGGCGGCGGGAGGCTCCGGGGCTGGTCAGCCGTGCGTGGTGGGGTCCACTTCGCCCCAGGCGATCCCCGCTCCGCGGTCCAGGTCGCGTATGCGCTCCATGTCCGCGTCGTCGATGCGGAACGAGAAGACGTCCAGGTTCTCCCGCATGCGGACCGGGTCGGTGCTCTTGGGAAGCACCGGATAGCCGTTCTGTACGCACCAGCCCAGAAGGAACTGCGCCTCGGTCACGCCGTACTTCTCCGCCATCCTCTTGAAGGGGGAGTCGGGGCGCTCGCCCTCGGCGCGCATCTCCTGCGTCTTTCCGCTCGGGTGGCCGGGCGCCGTGCGCCAGGTCGACAGCGGGACCAGGCTGCTGTAGGCGATGGGCGTGATGCCCTTCCGGCGCAGGTGGGCGACGAGCCGGGGCTTCTGCGACCAGGGGTGCAGTTCGATCTGGTCGGCGTGCGGAACGGGAAGTCCCGCCTCGATCAGCTCGTCGATGTGGACGGCATTGAAGTTCGAAACGCCGATCGCACGCGCCTTGCCGCTCTTGTGGGCCTGGACCAGCGCCTGCCACTGTTCCAGGCGCTGCTCGCGTCCGAACGTGGCGTGGACGAGATACAGGTCGACCTGCTCCAGGCCGAGCCGGTCAAGACTCTCGTCGAGGGACCGCAGGGTCTCCTCGCCCGTCTTGCTGCGTTCCTCCGTCAGCGGCCACAGCTTGGTCGTCACGAACACGTCGTCGCGTTCGAGTCCTTCCTGCCGCATGCCGCGCCGCAGTCCTTCGCCGACACCGCGCTCGTTCCCGTACACCTCGGCCGTGTCGATGTGCCGGTACCCGGCGGCCAGGGCGTTCCCGACGGCGGACGCGGCTTCCTCGTCCGGGATGAGGTAAGTCCCCAAACCGACCAGGGGGACCTTCACCCCGGCGGTCAACTCGTGATCTGGTGCGATGGTCATCGAAATCTCCTTGCCGGACGGCTTCCTCCTCCGCAGGGGCCGGCGGGTGATGTGCGGTCGGTGGCGCCGCGCATCACCCGCCGGAAGCGGCTCAGTGGTTCTTGACGGCCGAGGCCCAGTCGAAGTCGATGCCCATCTGCTTGTACATGGTCGAGTAGCCGACGAAGCAGTTGAACTGCTCGACCTTGCCGTCCTTCAGGTACCAGAAGTCAGCGGTCGGTACGTCGACCTTCGCGCCGTTCGGCTTGACGGTGCCCGCCGGTGACTGCAGCGGACCCTCGAACGTGCCCTGGATCGACAGCTCGATGCTGATCACGTCGCCGTTCACGGTGATGCGCTTGAGCTCGCGGTGGACGTCGGGGAAGAGGCCGGCCATGTAGGGCAGCACGTTGCCGAGGGCCTCGCCCCGGTAGGCCACGCCCGGGACCATGTCGTTGAACACGCCGTCCTCGGCGAAGCTGTCGACGAACGTCTTGACGTCGATGTGCTTGCCCTCCGCCACGTAGTAGTCGCGCAGCACGATCGCGAGGTTGTGCCTCTCGTGCCTGGTCAGGTGGCGGTCCGTGAGCGGCAGTTCCGCCAGCTGGCGAGGGGTCAGGTCCGGGACCGCCGTGCTGCTGTGGGCCGCCGCGCCGGTGTGGGCGGGGCTCGCGGCCTGCGACGGCACGGCGGCTATGGACAGACCGCCCAGGACCGCCACTGCGGTCGCGGCGGTGATCGACTTCCGGCTGAGCAGCTTCATGTCGTTCTCCTCCAGGTTCGTACGCGGGATCCGGGATCCCGTGCATCGGTGTCTCTCGCGTCTTGGTTAATCAAGCGCTCGATTGACTTTATGGACGGGCCGCGCAAGCTGTCAAGCGACTGTTTGAATTGTGTGTCGTGCGCGGATTGACAGTGAAGTCAAGCGGCTGCTTGACTTCCGTCGTGGCAGCGGCGAAGAAGATGGATCTGCGCCGGGAGGCCGGTCAGCGCACCCGGGACGGCCTGCAGACGGCCGCCCTGGAGTTGCTCGCGCAGCGAGGCCAGGAGGGTGTGACGCTCCGCGAGATCACGGATCGTGCCGGAGCCAACGTCGCCGCGGTGAGCTATCACTTCGGGTCGTTGAAGGCGCTGTGCGACTCGGCGATCGAGCTTGCGCTGGAGCGGTATCTGGACGCGCAGCTCCTGGCGCTCGACTCGCTCGGTCCCACCGCGACGCTCCAGGACCTGGCGGAGGCGTTCGCCCGGCCGATGATGCGCGCGCTGGCGGCCGGTGGGCAGGATCTGGCCATGATGCGGACCGTGGCACGCGTCAGCATCGACCCACCCGAGGGCTGGGACCGGCTCGCCGACAAGTTCGAACGGAGTCGCCAGGAGGCCCTCCGGGTGCTGACCGCGAACCTTCCCGGAGTCGGCGAGGAGGAGCTGATCTTCCGTACGCGGTGCGCGGCCGGCCTGCTGAACTGGCTCGCGCTGGCACCCATCGGCACCGAGCTGGCCGCCCTGTCCGCCGAGCAGATCGAGCGGCAACTGGTCCCCATGGTGGCGGGGGCGTTCCGCGGGGACGCCCCCGCTGACCGCTGACCGCTGACCGCTGACCGCTGACCGCTGACCGCTGACCGCTGACCGCTGACCGCTGACCGCTGACCGCACCGCATCCGGCGATCGGCGCTCGGCGCTCGGCGGACCGTACCGCCGCACCTTCGATGTCACCCGCCGCCACACGTGGTGTGACCATGGAGGAGGGGGACCGACCCCGGCCGGAGAGGACGCCCCATGCGCTACCGGGACCGCGCGCACGCCGGCCGCGAACTCGCCGCCGCGCTGGGCAGGTTGCGCGACGAGGGCGCCCTGCCCGACCCGATCGTGCTGGCGCTGCCCCGGGGCGGGGTGGCCGTGGCCGCGGAGGTGGCGCGGGAGCTTCCGGCCCCGCTCGACGTGCTCGTCGTACGCAAGATCGGCGCCCCGCACCACGAGGAGTTCGGCGTCGGCGCGATCGCCGGGGACGACCCTCCGCTCCTCGACCCGGCGACCCTGGCCCACCTGGGCCTGAGCGAGGACGACCTCGCCCCCGTGGTCGAGCGGGAGCGGCAGGAACTGCGCCGCCGCGAGCGCCGCTACCGGGAGAGCCGCCCGCCGCCCGAACTGCGCGGCCGCACCGTGCTCGTCGTCGACGACGGCCTCGCCACCGGCTCCACCGCCCGCGCCGCGCTGCACCACATCCGGGGCCGGGGCCCCGCGCGGACCGTGCTGGCCGTCCCGGTCGGCGCGCCCGACTCCCTGGACGCGCTCGCCGCCGAGGCCGACCTCGTCGTCTGCCCCTGCCGGCCGGCCGTCTTCAGCTCGGTCGGGCAGTGGTACGACGACTTCGGGCAACTGACGGACGCCGACGTGCTCGACGCGCTGGGCCGGGTCTGACAGGGGCGGGGTGCGCGGTGCCGGAACTGGCCGAGGGCGAGGCGCGACGCCGGTTCGCCGCGGCCCGGGTGGCACGGCTCGCGACCGCGGACGAGGCCGGCCGCCCCCATCTGGTGCCGGTCGTCTTCGCACGCTACGGCGCCGACGGGATCGTCACGGCCGTGGACCACAAGCCCAAGACCACACCCCGCCTCAAGCGGCTGCGCAACATCGCCGCGCGGCCGGCCGTGAGCCTGCTCGTGGACGCGTACGACGAGAACTGGGACCGGCTGTGGTGGGTCCGGGCGGACGGCGACGCGAGGGTGGTTCCCGCCGACGCGGCCGTCGTCGAGCCGCTGTGCGAGAAATACCCGCAGTACCGGGAACTCCCTCCCGGCGGCCCGGTCGTTCTCGTGACCGTGTCGCGCTGGACCGGCTGGCAGGCGGCACCCTCCTGATCGCCGGACGTCCCCGTGTCAAGTCCCGAGCTCTCGGAACGTGACCCCCTCGCGGGCCGCGGGCCCTACTGGAAGCACGAGGTCGACCACCTCGGGACCGTGGACCGGCCAGACGGCCTCGCGCGTGCAACGCACCCCTGGATACGATTTGGGCAGGTTTCTGGCGCTACGGGGTGGACGGGTGATGGCGACGCGCATCGCGGGCTACGAGGTCCAGGGCGAGATCGGACGCGGCGGCATGGCCGTCGTCTACCGCGCCACGGACCTGCGCCTGGACCGGACCGTCGCCCTGAAGCTGCTGGCCCCCGAGATGGCCCGCAACGACACCTTCCGCCGCCGTTTCACCCACGAGTCACGGGTCGCCGCCGCCATCGACCACCCCCACATCGTGCCGATCTTCGAGGCCGGCGAGACGGACGGCGTGCTGTACATCGCGATGCGTTACGTGTCGGGCCCTGACCTGCGCGCGCTGCTGGACAAGGAAGGCGTGCTGCCGGTGGACGCGGCGCTGCGGATCGCCGGCCAGGTCGCCTCCGCGCTGGACGCGGCGCACGAGCACGATCTGGTGCACCGGGACGTGAAGCCGGGCAACGTGCTGGTGGCGCAGGGCACCGACAGCGAGCACCCGGAGCACGTCTATCTCACGGACTTCGGCCTCACCAAGAAGTCGCTGTCGCTGACGGGGTTCACGACGGTCGGCGAGTTCGTCGGCACGCTGGACTACGTGGCGCCGGAGCAGATCTCGGGGCGCCCGGTGGACGGCCGCTGCGATCTCTACAGCCTCGCCTGCGTGGTCTTCGAGATGCTCGCCGGCGGCCCGCCGTTCGTCCGGGACGAGGACATCGCGCTGCTGTGGGCGCACCAGTACGACGCCCCGCCCGCGCTGAGCGAGGTGCGGGCGGGGCTGCCACCGGCGTTCGACGACGTGTTCGCGAGGGCGCTGGCCAAGGTCCCCGAGGACCGGTACGGCTCCTGTCTGGAGTTCGTGGGCGAGCTGCGGCTGGCCGCTTACGGCGCCGGTCCGGCGGGGGAGCCGGCCGAGCGGCCGTCCGCCGGCGGCCCCCCGACCGTCGGCCGGGACGCCGCCCGCATCCCGCGCCCGCCCGGCTGGGCCCGCCCGGTGTTCCGCCGCTGAGCTCGGCAGCGCCCCGAAGGGGCGCGGGGAACTGCGCGACCAGCCACGACGGCGCCGCAGACGAACGACGGCGCATCGCGGCAATTCCAGCGGAGCGCTCAGCAGCCCACGGGGCCCCCGCCCTCAACGCTCTCAGCCCTCTGCAAGGTACTGCTCGGCCCAGACGGTCTTGCCGGTGCCGGCGTGCCGGGTGCCCCAGCGCTGGGTCAGCTGGCCGACCAGGAGGAGCCCACGGCCCCCTTCGTCGTAGGTGTGGGCCCGGCGCATGTGCGGGGCGGTGTTGCTGGAGTCGAAGACCTCGCAGGTGAGGGTGTGGTCGTCGTGGATCAGGCGGAGCCGGACGGGCGGGCGGCCGTACCGGAACGCGTTGGTGACCATCTCGCTGACGATGAGCTCGGTGATGAACGCGGCCTCCTCCAGCTGCCACGCGGCCAGCTGCCCGGTGGCCAGCTTGCGGGCCTCGGCGACGGCGGCGAGGTCGAAGGGCAGCTCCCAGGTGGCGACCCGGTCGGCGTGCAGGGCCCGGGTGCGGGCGACGAGCAGGGCGATGTCGTCGTCGGGGCGGTGGGTGAGCATGGACGTCAGGACCCGGTCGCAGACGGAGTCCAGGCTCCGGGCGGGGCGGGCGAGCGCGGCGAACATCGTGTCGAGGGCGTCGTCGATGTCGTGCTCGCGGGGTTCGAGCAGACCGTTGGTGTAGAGGGCGATCAGGCTGCCCTCGGGGAGTTCCGTCTCGTACGACTCGAAGGGCAGCCCGCCGAGGCCGAGCGGGGGCCCGGCCGGGACGTCGAGGAAGCGGACGGTGCCCGCGGTGACCACGGCGGGCGGCGGGTGGCCGGCCCGGGCGGCGCAGAGCCGCCGGGTGACGGGGTCGTACACGCCGTACAGGCAGGTCGTGCCCACACCGCCGGCGGTGTCGGCGGCGTTGTCGGCACCGGCCTCCTCGGCGGAGAGATGGACGACCAGGTCGTCGAGGTGGCTGAGGAGTTCGTCGGGCGGCAGGTCCACGTCGGCCAGGGTGCGGACGGCGGTGCGGACCCGGCCCATGGTGGCGGCGGCCCGCATGCCGTGGCCGACGACGTCGCCCACCACGAGCGCGACCCGGGTCCCGGACAGCGGGATGACGTCGAACCAGTCGCCGCCCACCCCGGCCTGGCTGACCGAGGGCAGATAGCGGGTGGCGACGTCCAGGGCGGCCTGCTCGGGCAGGGTCTGGGGGAGCAGGCTGCGCTGCAGCGTCATCGTGGTGGTGTGCTGCCGCTGGGCGCGCGCGGCGCCCTGCATGCCGGCGGCCGTGCGGGCCGCGAGCTGTTCGGCCAGCCACAGGTCGTCCGCGTCGAACGGCTCGGTGCGCCGGTTCCGTCCGAACAGGGCCACGCCGAAGGTGATGTCGCCCGTCCTGAGCGGCACCGCCAGCAGCGAGTGCGCCCCGCTCTCCCGGACCCAGGAGGCGGCCTGCGGATCCTCCCGCGCCCAGCGGCCCACGACCTCGTCGCCGCCCGGGTACACCCTGCCCCGCCCCTCGGTCAGGCACCGGCCCGGCGGCGACCACGGCGGGCAGCGCAGCACTTCGCCGGAGGGCCGGGGGAGCGGCGGCACGTCGGGTGCCGAGCGCACGGCGGCCCGGCGCAGGGCGACGCCGCCGGGCGGCGGTGCGCCGTGCCGGGGAGCGTCCAGCAGGTCCACGGCGCAGACGTCGGCGAAGGCGGGGACGGCGACCTCGGCCAGTTCCTGCGCGGTGCGCTGCACGTCGGAGCCGGTGCCGATGCGCACCCCGGCCTCGCTGAGCAGCAGCATCCGGCGCCGCACCAGCTGCTGGGACGCGTCGGCGTGGGCCGTCAGGGCCACCGCCCGCACCCGGCCGTCCGCGTCCGTCAGCGGCATGAGCCACGCGTGCCAGGTGCGCTCCGGGTCGGCCGGGTCCAGATGGAGCCGGATCTCCTGCGGCCCGGCACCGTCCAGGACCCGTCGCATGCGCGACTCGGCCTCGGCACTGCCCTCGTACGGCACGACGTCCGTCAGCCGCAGCCCCCGCATCGTCCCCTCCGCCAGCGACAGCGTGCGCTGCGTCGCGACGCTCGCCCGGGCCAGCCGCAGCCCCTCGTCGAAGACGGCCGAGACGCACGGTGACTGCTGGAAGGCCCACTCGCCGAGCGCCTGGCCGGCGGCGGCCGCGGCCGGGGCGGCCACGGCGGACACCACCAGCCACTCCGAGCCGCCGGGCCGTTCGCCGGAGGGCCTGCGGTGGACCAGGACGTCCAGGTCCAGCCGGTGACCGTCCCGGTGGCGCAGCGCCGCGGTCCCGCTCCAGCGCGGTCCGGCGGCCGCCTCCCGCCACGAGTCCCGGCCGGGGTCGGCGAGCAGCCGGGCGGCCCGCTGCCCCAGGATCTCGGCGGGCCGGTACCCCAGCAGCAGCCGGGCCCCGTCGCTCCAGCCGGACACGACGCCGCGCTCGTCGACCGTGACCGTGGCGGTACGGGCGCCCTGGGGCACGGCGTGCGTCTGCGCCGGTTGGCTGGGAGGGGTGGGACGTCGTTCCATCGCCGCTCATCCTTCGCGGAACCTGCACGGCCGGCTCTCTCCCCAGGATGATCCCGGCCGCCATTGAGCACCAATCCGCCGCCGCTGCCACCCCGGCCCACGCGTCACACCCGTCGGAGGTTCCTGTGACGCGCCTGTGACAGTCGGCGGACAGTGCCATGACCTCGCGTTGTCAGGGTTTTGTAAACGGATAAATCGCCCCTATCGGTCAATCTCGACCGATCGTCTGCGAAGGACCCGCTCATGAGCTTCACCGCAGTCACCCAGCACACCGAGACCGCCGCCGTCGCGCTGGCCCCGCGTGAGCGCGAGACGCTGAAGCACATCGCCGCGGGCTGCACCTACCTCCAGGCGGCCCGGCTGATGGGGCTCTCCCGGCACACGGTCGACGCCTACCTGCGCCGGATCCGCGCCAAGCTCGACATCAACACCACCGCCGAGCTCACCCGGCTGGCCATCTCCCTCGGACTGTGACCGGACTGCGATCCGGACTGTGATCCCGCTCCGCCCGACAGATCCGCCCCGCCCGTGACAGCGTGGGAGCAGCAGCCGGCCACGGTGTCCTGGAGGCGGAGATGACGGTGAACGGGCTCGGACTTGTGGTGCACGGCGGGCGCGCGGAGGCGGTGGACGCGGCCCGTGCGGTACGGGCGTGGGCCGCGGAGCACGACGTGCGGTGCACCGACATCGACGTGTGGCACGACGGCGGACGGCACCACTCCGGGGAGGAGGTCGCGGCCGCGGGCGACCCGGACCTGATCGTCACCCTCGGCGGGGACGGCACCTTCCTGCGCGGCGCGCGGCTCGCCGCCCGCAACGACGCGCTGGTCCTCGGCGTCGACCTGGGCCGGGTCGGCTTCCTGACCGAGGTGCCGGTCTGCTCGGTGCGGGAGGCGCTGGACGCGATCCGCGAGGACCGGTACACCGTCGACAGCAGGCTGCTGCTCACCATGCGTGCCTCCCGGCGCCTGGAGGTGCCGGCCGACATGGAGCGGCTGATGCAGTACGGCCGCGGGCCGCTGCTGCCGCCGCCCCAGGTGCGCACGGACTGCGAGGAGGACACCGACTGGGGCATCCCCCTGCACGTCACCGCGGTCAACGACGTGGTCCTTGAGAAGCTGTCCCGGGACCGCCAGGTCTCCGTCGGCGTCTACGTCTCCGGCCGGCTGCTGGCCTCCTACTCCGCCGACGCGCTGCTGGTGGCGACGCCGACCGGCTCGACCGCCTACAGCTTCGCCGCCGGCGGTCCCGTCGTCTCGCCCTGCGCGGAGGGCCTCGTCTTCACCCCGGTCGCCCCGCACATGGCGTTCAACCGCTCGGTCGTCACGGCCCCGAACGAAGCGGTCGGGCTGCGCGTCCTGGAACGCTCCGGGCAGGCCGCGGTCAGCGTCGACGGCCAGGTGCGGGGCGTACTGGAGCCGGGGGACTGGATCGGCGTGTACGCCGCCCCGACCCGGCTGCGGGTGGTCCGGCTCGCGCCGATGGACTTCTACGGCCGCCTGCGCGAGCGCATGAACCTGACCGACGCCCCGGCCGCGGTCGCCGACGGCACCCCCGCCCCCCTGTGGTCGCTGCGCACGCCCCCGCCCGGTGACCTGGCCCATCTCTCCCTGCCGCTCATGTCCGCGGAGTACGCCGAGGCGAAAGAACCGTGCGCCGACGGGAAAGACGGTGTCGCCCCCGCGCTGGAAAGGTCGGTCTTCCCACGTCATGTGCAGGAAGGCGACAACAACCCATGACCACCGACTCCCCGGACCGGACGGTCCACACGGTCCGCGGCCCGGTACCCGCCGACGACCTCGGCACCGTACTGATGCACGAGCACGTCTTCGTGCTCAGCGAGGAGTTCCGCCAGAGCCTCCCGGAGACCTGGGACGAGCAGGAGCGCATCGACGACGCGGTGACCCGGCTCAAGGCGCTGGCCGCGACCGGCGTCACCACCATCGTCGACCCCACCTGCATCGGCCTCGGCCGCGACGTCACGCGCGTGGCCCGGGTCAACGAGCAGGTCGACCTCAACATCGTCGCGGCCACCGGCATCTACACCCTGGCCGACGTCCCCGACTACTTCCGCTATCACGGCCCGGGCACCCTGCTCGGCGGCGCCGAGGGCATGACCGACCTGTTCGTCCGCGAACTCACCGTAGGCATCGCGGGCACCGGGATCCGGGCCGCCTTCCTGAAGTGCGCGATCGAGGACCGGCTCACCCCGGGCGTGGAGCGGGTGCTGCGCGCGGTGGCCCAGGCCCACCTGCGGACCGGCGCCCCGATCACCGTGCACACCAACGCCACCGCACGGACCGGCCTGGTCGCCCAGGAGATCCTGCGCAGCGAGGGCGCGGACCTCGGAAAGGTGGTCGTCGGGCACAGCGGTGACACCGCCGACCTGGACTACCTGCACGAACTCATCGACAACGGCTCGTACGTCGGCATGGACCGCTTCGGCCTCGACATCCTGCTCCCGGGCGACCAGCGGGTGGCGACCGTCGCAGCCCTCGCGGCCGAAGGGCTCGCCGGGCGGATGGTGCTGTCCCACGACGCGTCCTGCCACATCGACTGGTTCCCGCCCGGCGTGAAGGAGCAGATCGCACCGAACTGGCACTACACCCACCTGCACGACCAGGTCGTCCCGGCGCTGCTGCAGGCCGGCGTCACGGAGGCCCAGTTGACCACCATGCTGGTCGACAACCCGCGCCGCTACTTCAGCTAGCGCGCCGCCGCCGGGCCTCGCTCGGGGTCGTCCCGAACTCCGCCCGGAACGCGGTCGCGAACGACGCGTGACTGCCGAAGCCGCAGGAGTGCGCGATCTGCGCGATCGAGTACGACGCCCAGCCCGGCCCTGCCAGCCGTTCGCGGGCCGCGGTCAGCCGTTCGCGGCGGATCAGGTCGCGGGCCGTGGTGCCTGCCTCCTGGAGCACCTGCTGGACATAGCGCACGGACCAGCCGAGCGCCCGCGCGACGGCGACGACGTCCAGGTCCCGTTCACAGGCGTGCTGCCGGACGTAGCGGCGGACCGCGGCCTCGACCGTCGCCCGCTGCCCGGCGGGCGCCGTGTCGGTGCCGCCCTCCGCGGCCAGGCAGACCAGGTCGAGCAGCCGGTCGCACGCGAGGTCGAAGGTGCTCTCCGACAGTTCCTCGCGCTCCTCGTGGAGCGTGGTGGTCAACTGCCGGACGATCCGGCCCAGTCCGCGCTCGGCGCCGAGCAACTGCGGCTCGCCGGCCGCGATCCGGCTGCGCGTGGAGACGTCCTCGCCGGACATGATGAAGGCGATCGACAGGAAGTCCGCGTCATGCGCGAACTTCATCGGACGGTCGATGTCGCAGAGCACCATGCTGCCGGCCCGGACCTCCGCGGCCGACGGCCCCTGCTCCACCCAGGCGGTACCGGCGAGCGGGACGAGGAGTTCGTAGGTGCCCCGCGGATCGGACCGGATGTGCCGGGTCTCCCGCTGCACCACCTCCCGCCCGCCGGCGCACAGGGCGACGCCGTACGCCGTCGACTGCTGCCACTCCAGGCGGGCGCGCCAGGGAGCCTCGCGGTCGGGCACGCTGATCCGGCTGGCGCCGTGCAGGCCGGTGAAGAGCTCGTCCCAGGCGCTCGCCGAGGTCAGGGTGAGGGCTTCGCTCCAGGAGTACACGCCTCATCGTAAGCCGCCGGGAACGAGCACGGCCCGGGCGGCAATCGGCTCCGCCGCCACGACCGGATCTCCCGCAGGCGCGGGCGAACTCGCGGACGGGGGCCCGCGTCCGGTCCGCGCGGTGCCCGTCGGGGACGCGCGGCTGCCCGCCGGCCTCATGCGGGCGGCCGGCGCCCGCGCGGTCCAGGACGTCGGGGTCGCGGGTGGGCCGCTGGTCGCCTTCGGCGGGACGGGCCGCGCCGGGCGCACGGCCGCACGGCGCACGGCCGCACGGCGTGCCGCCGCCGAAGCGGCGGCGGCACGCATCGTCCGGGCGTCGGGTCCGCCGGATCAGGTGGTCGGCTTCCAGAGCCAGTTGCGGCGCTCGTAGGCCACTTCGAAGCCCAGCCGGAGCATGTTGTGCAGGGAGGGGTTGTGGGTCCCGGGGGTCTCGGCGCCGGTCTCGGCGACGAGCGTCCGGCACCCCAGCTGCTGCGCCCTGCGGGCCCGGGCGGCCAGCAGCGCGGTCTGGCCGCCGCGGTTGCGGGCGTGCGCCGCGACGGAGCCGGCGAAGAACTGGGCCGTCTCGCCGCGGACGTACATCGTGCCCGTGCCGACCAACTCCCCGTCCAGCCAGGCCGCGTGGGGATGCCAGCCGGGCTGCCCCACGCTGCCGGCGGCCATTTGTGCGTAGGGCTCGACCGGCATGCCGAACGCCGTCATCATCACCTCGCCCCATACGGCGGCCTGTTCGGCCTCCACCGGGGCGACCTGGATCCCGTCGGGGGACCGGCCGGGCGCGTCGGCGCGGGCGACGGCCTCGTCGACCGGGCAGACGAGCTTCGCCCAGGCCGAGTCCGACGCGGTGATGCCCTCCCGCTCGCAGATGTCCGCCCAGTCCTCGGGAAGGAAGGCCGGGGCGATCTGGAGGACGGCCTGCGGGGTGCCCGCCGCGCGGTAGAAGTCGCAGACCTCTCGGACGAGGTCCGCGGTGACGGGGGTGCCGACGCCGAAGCCGAGGGCCTTGCTCCAGAAGTGGGTGACGTCGTCGGTCATCGACAGCACCACTCCGCCGCCGATGCGTGCGGCGCTCATGCCGAGCGCGGTGCGGACGGACTCGGGGGCCCGGGTCTCGAACTGGAAGAGCGCCTCGGCCTCGGACTGTTCGGCGACGGACGGCTGAACGACTGTGGTCATGACTCTGATTCTCTTTCGGAACGTTCCCTCTCGGGAAGCCGGATCGCCTAGCGGGTGGCCGTCACGAACCGCGTGACCGCCGCCGTGAAGGCTTCCGGCTCCTCGATGTGGCCGAAGTGCCCGCTGTTCTCCAGGACCACCAGCTCCGAGCCGGGGACCAGGGTGTGCAGTTCCTCGGCCCACCGCACTCCGCAGACGACGTCGTGGCGGCCGGCCAGCACGAGGGTGGGCACGGTGACCTTACCGAGGGAGGCGCGGTCGTCGAAGACGATCGGGGACAGGTCCTCGTCCAGACCGGAGACGTACGTGGCCCGCACGGCCGCCCGGATGGGCGCGAACTCCTGCTCCCGGCCCCAGTAGTCGGCGAAGTAGGCGGGGAACAGCCCCCGGGCGACGGCGGTCTGCGCCGCGTCGTCGGTGACGGTGGGGATGGCCTGGAAGGCGGCCAGGACCTCGGGGAGCCCGGGGTGGCCTGCGTGCCGCCCGGCGAACGCCTCCACCTGCCGCACGGTCTCGGCGGTGTGCTCGGGACCGGTCACCGGCAGGCTGTCGTACAGGATCACCCCGGCGAGGCGCTCGGGGTGGTGCAGGGCATGGTACTGGGCGACGAAGCCGCCGTGCGAGTGGCCCAGCAGGTGCACCTCGGGAACGCCGAGGTGGTCGAGCAGCGCGCCGAGGAACCGGCTGTAGCGGGCCCGCGTGTAGCCGTTGGGGTGGGACGGCAGCCGGCCCGAGGCCCCGCTGCCGATCGGCTCCGCGTAGACGACCGTCAGGTGCCGCTCCAGTTCGGGCATCCGCAGGTACTCCCAGTCGATCCCCGGGCCGCCGGAGTGCGCGACGCACACCGGACCCGTGCCGTGCACGTGGTAGCGCTGCACGAGGCCGTCGATCTCGACGGTGTGCGTTCCGGTGGTCAGGGGATCGGTCAGGGGCGTGGTCATGTTCTTCTCCGTGTCCGGTGGGTTCATGGGACATCGGCAGGACGGGGTGGAGGGGAAGAAGTTCGACCCGGGTTGTGTGAGGGCGGTCACACGCGCCGCGACCACGGCGCGTGTGGCTTCGCCCCGGTTCCGGCACCGATGCCGTTCAGTACCGGCCGCCCACCGTCCGCGCGGCCAGCCCGTCCAGCGTGGCGGCCTCGTCGGCGGTCAGTTCGATGCCGGCGGCGGCCACGTTCTGCTCCAGCCACTTCACGCGCTTCGTCCCCGGGATCGGCACCACGGGCACCCCGAGGTGCGCACCCCGGGCCTGCACCCAGGCCAGCGCCAGCTGTGCCGGGGTCACGCCCTTGGCCTCCGCGAGGGTACGGACGGCGTCCGCGATCACGTCGTTGTCCGTCGTCCGGAACCGGGGCAGCCGCCGCCGCGCGTCACTCGCCGGCAGCGCGGTCACGTCGACCGTGCCGGTCAGGAAGCCCCGGCCGAGCGGCGAGTACGCCACCAGGGCCACGCCCAGCTCGCGCAGGGTGTCCCCGACGGTCGTCTCCAGGTCCCGGGACCAGATCGAGTACTCGCTCTGCACCGCGGTGACCGGGTGCACGGCGTGGGCGCGCCGCAGCAGTTCGCCGTTCACCTCGGACAGCCCGATGTGCCGGATCTTGCCCTCCTTCACCAGCTCCGCCATGGCGCCGACGGACTCCTCGATCTCGGCGTTCTGCGGCGGCCGGTGCAGGTAGTAGAGGTCGATGTGGTCGACGCCGAGCCGGAGCAGGGAGGCGTCGCAGGCACGCCTGATGTAGCCGGGGTCGCCGCGCAGCGCCCAGGTGTCGCCGCCCATGCGGTCGATGCCGGTCTTCGTGGCGAGCTGGACCTCGTCCCGCCGGCCCGCGACGGCCCGGCCCACCAGCACCTCGTTGTGCCCGAAGGCGTAGGCGTCGGCGGTGTCGATGAGGGTGACCCCCAGGTCGAGGGCCCGGTGAATGGTGCCGATCGCGTCGTCCCAGCTGGTCGGGCCGTATCCCTCGCTCATGCCCATGCAGCCGAGACCCTGGGCGGAGGTGGTGAGGTCACCGAGAGAAACCGTGTTCACGGCATGACTCCGTTCGATGTGCGCAGTGGTTACGATGGCAGATACCGGAGGATCCTCCGATAGTGAAAACATTAACGGAGGATCCTCCGGTAAGCAAGTGGGCAGGATGCCCGGTACGGTGACCGGCCTGGAGGGGAGTACGGCATGAACGAACAGGGACCCGCACGGCCCGTGCGCGCCCACGCCCGCCGCAACCGCGAGAAGCTGGTGGCGGCGGCCCTGGAGGAGTTCACGCGCACCGGCAAGGACGCGCCGCTGGACGGCATCGCCAGGGCGGCCGGGGTCGGCATCGGCACCCTCTACCGGCACTTCCCGACCCGGGAGTCACTGGTCCTCGCGGCCTACGAGCACGAGGTGGACCAGCTGTGCGCCGACGCGGCGGACCTCCTCGCGACACTCCCGCCGGACCGGGCGCTGCGCGATTTCATGGGCCGGCTGGCGGGCCTGCTCGTCACGAAGCAGCACATGTCCCAGGCGCTGCGCTCGGGCGGGGCGGAGGAGTCGTACTCGAAGGTCTACGACACCATCGACACCCTCTTCACCGCGGGTGTCGCGGCCGGGACGCTCCGGGCCGACATGGAGACGGCCGACGTGGTCCGGGCCATGGGCGGCCTGCTGCGGCTGGACGTGGCCGGCGACTGGAAGGGACAGGCCGACCGCCAGATCAGGCTCCTGATGGACGGTCTGTACACAGGAGCTCCGGCCCGCACCGAAGGGCGCGAGCCGGAGCGGTAGTTCAGGGGCTGGTCAGTCCGCGGACCGTACCGTCGGCATGGCGAGCGCGACCGGACCGGTCTTGCAGGAGTCGTGGCAGTCCTTCTCCAGGCTGCAGCACAGCGAGCAGATCGCCCCCGAGTGGAACGGGCAGTTCGCCACGTCCGGGCGCTCGAAGTCGGTCGCGCACACCGTGCACGTCAGCATGACCGCCGACGGCAGCCCGTCCGGTCCGAGCAGCGGCTCCGCGAGGTCGTCGACGCGGGCGATGTAGTACTTCCCCTTGGTCAGCACCGCGAACAGCGGTGACAGCACCATCGCCAGGAACAGCGCGATGAACGGGGAGTACGCCTTCCCGTACTCCCCGAAGGCGTTGAAGTAGGCGGCGATCGAGACCGCCGACGCGATCAGCATCGAGCCGAAGCCGACCGGGTTGAAGTTGTACAGATGGGCGCGCTTGAACTCGATGTACGACGGGCTGAGCTTCAGCGGCTTGTTGATGACCAGGTCGGCGACGACCGCGCCGATCCAGGCGATCGCCACGTTCGAGTAGAAGCCGAGCACGGTGTTCAGGAAGCCGAAGACACCGCCCTCCATCAGGGCCAGCGCGATGCCGACGTTGAGGAAGATGTAGACCACGCGCCCGGGGTGACGGTGTGTCAGCCGGGAGAAGAAGTTCGACCAGGACAGCGAACCGGAGTACGCGTTCGTCGAGTTGATCTTTATCTGGGAGAGGATCACGAAGAACGTGGCCAGGCCCAGCGCGACGGGCGCGGCGAACGTCTTGAAGCCGGACACGTACTGCTGGATCGGCTCGTTGGCCTTGGCCAGGCCCACGCTCCCGGCGATGTAGAAGGCGAGGAACGCGCCGCCGATCTGCTTCGCCGCACCGAGCACCACCCAGCCGGGACCGGCGGAGAGCACCGCGCCCCACCACTTCCTGCTGTTCTCGGGCGTCTTGTCCGGCATGAACCGCAGGTAGTCCACCTGCTCACCGATCTGCGCGATCAGCGACAGCGCCACACCGGCACCCGCGCCCACCCCGAGCATGCTGATGCTGGAGCCCGTGGGCGAGTTGCCAGCGAAGTGCGTGAACTCCGAGAACCTGCCCGGCTCCTGGATCGCGATGGACACGAACGGCGCGACCATCAGCACCAGCCAGACCGGCTGCGTCCACACCTGCATCTTCGACAGCGCGGTCATGCCGTAGATCACCAGCGGCAGGATGATGAGGGAGCAGATCAGGTACCCGACGGCGAGCGGGATGTGCAGGCCCAGCTCCAGGGCCTGCGCCATGATCGAGCCTTCGAGGGCGAAGAAGATGAAGGTGAAGCTGGCGTAGATGACCGAGGTCAGCGTCGAACCGAGGTAGCCGAAGCCCGCGCCCCGGGTCAACAGGTCCATGTCGATGGAGTACTTGGCCGAGTAGTACGAGATCGGGATGCCGGTGAGGAAGATGACCACGGCCGCGGTCAGGATCGCCACCATCGCGCTGGAGAAGCCGTTGGAGATGGCGATCGAACCGCCGATGGCGAAGTCCGCGAGATAGGCGATGCCGCCCAGTGCGGTGGTGGCCACCACGTAGGGGGTCCAGCGGCGGAAGGACTTCGGCGCGTACCGCAGCGAGTAGTCCTCAAGCGTGTCGTTCTGCGCCCAGTCGTTGTACGTCCGTTTGCCGTCCGGGCCGCTGTCGGTCCCGCCGTCCGCCACGGCCGGCGGCGCCTCTTTGCCGACGATCTCCGTCACGATCTTCCCTCTCTCGTCCCCGGTCGTTTGCACGGAAGAGTCGCGGCGCGCTGTTTCCCGAACGTTTCACCTGCTTTAAAAGACAAAGCTTGATACTTTCCGTGGGAAGTATCGGCAAGTGTCGGCGGTGACCTCAGAGTTGGGCGACGACGTGGAAGTCGAAGGCGTCCGCCCGCGCCAGGTACAGCCGTTGGGCGAGATGGTTGCCGCGCAGCCGCACCACGCCCCGCGGGCCCTCGTACGACACCGCGTCCCCGACCGCGCACATCGCCCGCACGTCCAGCGACCGGGCCCGCTCGGCCAGGGCCGCCAGCAGCCGTACCCCCTCGAAGCACGACTCGCCCAGGCTCCCCACCACCGGGGCGTGCACCCCGAACCGGGCCGCGTGGCGGGCGCCGAAGTCGAGGCTCTCGGCGGTCGCGAGGGCCTCGAAGAATCCGGCCGCCGCCCAGAGCCCGTCGGTGCCGTCCGCGCCGGTGGCCAGCAGGATGTTCTCGTCCATGTGGGTGCTGAGCCTCAGACACCGCTGGTGCAGCCCGTAGGCGGCGAACGCCCGGTTGAAGCGCGCCGCGTCCGCCCCGACCAGCAGCATCAGCACCGCGTCCGCCTCGCACCGCTCGATCCGGCGCAGCGCCGGCCCGAACCCGTCCGTCCCCAGCGGCACGAACACCTCGTCCCGCACCCGCCCGCCGCACTCGCGCGCATACGCCCGCGCCGTGCGGGCGGTCACCCGGGGCCACACGTAGTCGTTGCCCACCGTGCACCAGCGCCGCACCCCGGCCGCCTCCGCCAGCACCCGCATCGCGGGCAGCAGTTGGGCCACATCGGTCTCACCGGTGAGGAAGACGCCGGGAGTCCGCTCGCCGCCCTCGTACTGCGCGGTGTACACGTACGGCACCCGGCCCGCGATCCGGGGCAGCAGCGCCTGCCGTACCGCCGAGGTGTGCCAGCCCACCACGCCGTCCACGGCGCCCAGCGACACCAGCGCCCCGACCTCGGCCGCCACCCGTGCCGGCGGCGCCCCGCCGTCCACCGTGACCAGCCGGACCTCCCGGCCCAACACCCCGCCCGCGGCGTTCAGTTCCTCCACGGCCAGCCGCGCGGCCGACTCGCACGACGGCCCGAAGACCCCCGCCGGCCCCTGCAGCGGCACGACCAGGGCGAGGAGCAGTGTGCCGCTGGCGTCGCTCGGCGGCGCCGGACGCATCGGCCACCTCCGTGCGGGCATGGGGAACGCGGATTCCGGTCCCGGGCCCCGGCGCCGTCGCCAAGACTCGTATTCTGCGCGCACAGTAGACCTACCGGAAGGACACCGGCAATGCCGTCCGTACCCTCCTCGCCGGACCTCGCACACCTCCTCAGCCATGCCGAGCGGCGGGTCGTGCGGCGGCTGGCCGCGGTGCTGGCCGAGGAGGACTGCACGGTCGAGGAGTGGCGCGTCCTGTCGATCGTCGGGGACGGGCAGGGGCACCCGATGGCGGAGATCGCCGACCACGCCCTGATGCCGGCGCCGAGCCTGACCAAGCTCGTCGACCGCATGGTCGCGGACAACCTGGTCCACCGCCGCCCCGACCCCCATGACCGCCGCCGTGTCCTGCTCCACCTCACCCCGCGCGGCGAGGACCTGCACCGGCGCACCGCCCAGCGCGTCCGGGCGGACCAGGCCCGCCTGCTCGACGAGACGGCCGACGGGGGAGCCCTGGCCCAACTGCTCCTCCGGCTCACGGCGGCGGCCGGGACCCCGCTCACGGCGATCGCCGACGATCCCGGGCACCAGGCCGCCGACGACACCCGGCGCGCCGCCGCCCAGCACACTTCCGGTTGACCGGTGTGCGGGCGGTCAGATCTGCCCGCTGCGGATCGCGTAGGCGACCGCGTGGGCCCGGTTGCGCAGCCGGTGCCGCTTGATCATTCCGTAGAGAACGTTCTTGATGGTCCGTTCCGAGTAGCCGAGCTTGTCTCCGATGTGCTGCAACTCATCGCCCTCGGCGACCAGTTGCAGCACCTCCGCCTCGCGCAGGGTGAGTCCCCCGGGGGTCAGGCCATGGGGTGCGAGCACCTCGTGGTGGGTCCTCGTCATCTGGTCCATCAGCTGGCCCTGCAGCGCCGCCGGCAGGTCGCCGTGACCGGCCCGCACCTCCTGCACCGCCTCGCCGAACCGCTCCCAGGTGAACGCCGGGCGGAACAGCACCGCGCGCACGCCCGCCGCCAGCGCGGCGTAGGGATCGACCGACCACTCGCCGTCCACGATCACGACGAGTCTGGCGTCGTCCTTGGCGTCCTGGCGCAGTTGCGTCAGCGTGCGGGCGTCGGGGGCCGGCAGGGCCGCGACGACGATGTCGGCGGGTGCGTCCCGGCCGGTCAGCGTCAGGCCGGGCTGACGTCGGAGGTAACTGACCAGGGCGGACCGGGTGATCGGGTCGGCGGCGTGGACGGTCAGCCGGGCCGTGCCGCCGGGGGCCGGGTGCGGGCGTGTGGCACCGCGTGGGGTGGCGCCTGCCATCGGGGTCTCCTCTCCGGTGTCCGGTGCGCGGCTCCGCAGAACCGTGCACCGGGGCCTTCCGCATGTGGGGCGCAGCCAGGCTCCGGCGGCGTACACCGGTGAATTGCAGAACAGTTCTCGACCGGCTCGATTCTTCTCAACGATATCCGGGGCTTGTCAAGCCTCTTCTGGTCGCGGCGTCCTTGCGTGCGCAATAATTTCGCCAATTGCGACGGGGGAGCCGGACGCTCGGGGCGGGCGTCCTGAATCGCTCGACGCTGTGTGAAACGTCAGGTGGCGTACCGGACTTGACATGCTCCAGGGAGTGACTGAAGATTCATTCATGCTGTAGTCGGCGTCGAGAAGACTGGAAAGACACGTCAATTACTTCGGTGTCCCGAATTTCCACCGAAACGCACGGCGCGATACCCGCGGGGTCACCAGCCGGTGAACAGCAGGTGGTTCAGCAGCAGCCCGAGCAGGGCCTGTGCCGTGAGCCAGGCGCGCGGCCGGGGCAGGAACGCGCAGGCCGGCAGCAGCCACATCGCGAACGGCAGCCAGATGCGCTCCGTCTCCGCCTTGCTCATCCCGGACAGGTCGGCGATCAGCAGGGCCAGCAGGGCGGCGCCCGCGAGGAGGGCGAGACGGGTCTGCGCGGACGGCGCGCCACGGCGGCGGACCAGTACGGCACCCGCCCGCCGCAGCCCGGCCACCGTGGCCGGACCCGTGATGACCACCGTGCAGGCCAGGTTGGCCCACACCCAGTAGCCGTACGGCCGGGTCCCGCCGACACCCTGGTAGTACCGGGTGACCAGCAGCCGGTACCCCTGCCACCAGTCGAACCCGGCGAACGTGAACACGAGCGGGACGACCGCCGCCCCGGCCACCAGCAGGGCGAGGACGACCGGCCGGGCCCGGACCCGGCGCCTGCCGAGCACCAGCACGACCGCCCCGATCAGCGCGAAGAGCGTCAGGCCGTACGAGAGGTAGCAGGTCAGGCCGTACAGCAGTCCCGCACCGGCCGCCCAGGCCACCGGCCGGCCGGTCACCGCCAGCGCCAGCAGGGCCACCGCCCAGGCGGCGACCGCCGCGAAGTACCCGTCGGCCGAGGCGCCCACCCACACCGCGGCCGGCGCCATGACCAGGAAGGGCGCGGCCCGCCGGGCGAGCCGCTCGCCGGCCAGGGCCCGCACCGCGACCAGCACGGCGAGACAGGCCGTCGAACCCACGGTGATGCACCAGGCGCCCGCCCAGCCCCCGCCGCGCAGCCCGATCCGGTCCAGGAGGACGAACGTGAGGGTCGCCGCCGGCGGGTGTCCGGCGATGTGGGCGGGCCAGGGGGCCGGGGTGCCGCTGACGATGTGGTGGGTGAAGTCGCGCAGGGTCGCCGGGATGTCGTGGAAGCGGCCGATGACCGTGAGGTACTCGTTGTGGGCGGTGAGCCGGCCCGCCACGCCCCGCTGCCAGCCGTCCACCAGCGCCAGCGACCACGTCCAGGCCAGACAGGCGCCCCAGGCCGCGCCGAGCAGACCGCGCCAGGGCAGCCGTACGGCGAGGTTCGGCCCGTATGCCACCACGGCGGCCGCGACCAGCAGGGCGGCCGGGGTGCCCGGGCCCACATGCGGATCCCAGTCGGCGAACAGCGGCGGCCAGTGCACGAACAGCACGCGGTAGGTGTCCTGGAGGTGGCGGCCTACCAGCACGGCGGCGAGCACGAGCAGGGCGGCGCCGAGGACGGCGATCAGATCGGTGTACCGATCACGGAGCGGAGCGCGGGTCACACCGGAACGCTAGGTCGGCGACCGCGCGAGAGCGTGGATCAAGCGGCTGACGTCAGACTTTCGTCATGGGTCGCGCACCCTTTCCGGGGGTTTCCCCGGCCTACGGTCGGAACATGCGACACGACGACCCACGGCTGCCCAGCTCACCCGGCTTCTGGCGCAGCCCGCTGCGCGGCACCTGGTTCACCTCGGTGCTCGGCCTGGTGCTGCTCGTCGGCATCACCGTGCTGTTCGTGACGGGACTGGTCTCGTACGCCGCGTACAACCCGGACCTGGCCCCGGTGAACGACCAGACCCCGGACAAGGGCATCCTCGGCTTCTACCTCTTCTCCTGGCCGACCGACCCGTACTGGCTCTACCGGGTCACCCAGGGCCTGCACGTCACCCTCGGCATCGCCCTGATCCCGGTGCTGCTCGCCAAGCTGTGGTCGGTGGTGCCGAAGCTGTTCACGCTGCCCCCGGCTCGCTCGCTCGCCCACGCCCTGGAGCGCATCTCGCTGCTGTTGCTGGTCGGCGGCGGCCTCTTCGAGTTCACGACCGGCGTCCTCAACGTCCAGCTCGACTACCTCTTCCCCGGCTCCTTCTACCCCCTGCACTTCTACGGCGCCTGGGTGTTCTTCGCCGCGTTCCTGGCGCATGCCGCCCTGAAGACCCCGGCGGCACTCCGGGCCGTTCGCCAACGGCGGTTGGACGAAGGAGAGTCGGCGGCACCCCGGCCGGACGCGCCCACCGTCTCGCGGCGCGGGGCGCTGTGGTTCGTGGGCGGCGCGTCCCTGCTGCTGCTCGTCACGACGGCCGGGCAGAGCATCGGCGGCGCGCTGCGGCGCACCGCCCTGCTCGCACCGCACGGCGGAGCCGACCCCGGCAGCGGGCCGAACGGCTTCCAGATCAACAAGACGGCCGCGTACGCCGGGATCGACACGAAGGAGACCGGGGAGGAGGCGTGGCGGCTCGTCGTCACGGGCCGGGGCGGCAGAACGGTCCGCCTCAGCCGCACCGAGCTCCTCCGACTGCCCCAGCACAGCGCCGCGTTGCCCATCGCGTGTGTCGAGGGCTGGTCGACCGCCGACCAGTGGTGGCGCGGGGTCCGGCTGCGTGACCTCGCCGCGCTCGTCGGCTACGACGGCGACCCGCCGGACGTGTTCGTCGAGTCGATCCAACGGCACGGCGCCTTCCGTCGCGCGGCCCTGCGCGCCAACCAGGTCGCCGACCCGCGCTCCCTCCTCGCCCTCCAGGTGAACGGCGAGGACCTGTCCCCCGACCACGGCTACCCGGCGCGCGTGATCGTGCCCGCCGCACCCGGTGTCCTCAACACCAAATGGGTGGCCCGGATGACCTTCGGAGACCTGTGATGCGCCCGCGCCCGGTGGTCGGCAGCCCCTTCCACATCCTCATCCTGACCTGCTCGTTCGCACTGGCCGCCTACGCCGGCGTACGACTGCTGTCCGGCGACTGGCTCGGCGTGGCGCTGTGGGTGGTCGGGGCGGCGCTGCTGCACGACCTCGTCCTGCTGCCGCTGTACGCGCTGGCCGACCGGGCGGTGGTCCGGGGGCTGGGCGCCGCCGGACGCAGGGAGTGGGCGATGTACGTCCGGGTCCCGGCCGCGCTCTCCGCGCTGCTCCTGCTGGTGTGGTTCCCGCTGATCAGCGGGGCGGTGGCCGCACGCTACCGGTCGGCCACCGGCCTGTCCGCGGACGGCTTCGCGGCCCGCTGGCTGCTGATCACGGCTGTGCTCTTCGGCGGCTCGGCGCTGCTGCTGGCGTGCCGGCTGCGCAGGGCGACGAAGCGGCGCCCGCCGGCCACCCACTGAGCCTCCTGCTCCCAGCCCCGCGCGTACCGCAGCAGGGCCGGGGTGCCGAGCCGCGCCCAGAGGAAGGGGGCACCGACCGCCTCCTGGGCGTCGGTGAGGTGGACGTCGACGCGTTCGTCGACGTCCACCTCGGTCGTCTCGGCGATCAGCAGTCCACCGGGGGCGAGGAGCCGGGCCACCCGGCCGAGCAGGGCGTGCGGGTCGCCGCCGATGCCGACGTTGCCGTCCATGAGCAGGACGGTGCCCCAGCGGCCGGTGCCGGGCAGCGGCTCGAAGACCGAGCGGCGCAGGGCCTGGCCGCCGAGCCGCACGGTGTGGTCGACGGCGGCCGCGCTGACGTCGATGCCGAGGACGGTACGGCCCCGGGCGGCGAGTTCGGCGACCAGCCGCCCGGGGCCGCAGCCCACGTCCAGGACCGCGCCCTCGCAGCGGTCGAGGACCGCCCGGTCGACCGGGTCGGCCCGCGCGCACCAGCGCTCGACGTCCAGGGGCAGCAGCCAGCCGTCGGTACGGCGCAGGAACAGCGGGCCGTGCCCGGCGCGCAGGGCTGCGGTGTAGGGGTCGGGGCCGGTCCAGGGGACGGCCGGCGAGGTGGTCATCGGCGGCCTGTTCCGCTGGGCGCCGTGCACCGGGCCAGCCGGGCGGCGAAACGGCCGTGCGGGACGAGAGCGGCGACGGCGGCCGCGTCGGCCGCGGTGTCCACGTCCCGCAGCCGGGGCAGGTCGCACACGCGCAGCCCGGCGGCGACGAGGCGCCGCCGCTGGACGGCGCCGGTCTCCGGCGTGGACATCGGCACCCCGAGCAGCAGGGCCGGGTCCGGGTCGGCCAGCCCCAGCGCCCAGAACCCGCCGTCCTCGGCGGCACCGAAGTACGCGTCGCACTCCGTGAAGTCCACGGTGAGCAGGGCCGGAGTGACCTGGGGGGTGTCCATGCCGATGAGGAGGGCGGGGCCGGAGCAGTGGGCGAAGGCGTCCGCGAGCCGCTCGTCCAGCCCGCCGGCGCACTGCGGCACGACGTCGAAGCCGGGCGGAAGCCAGGGGCCGGGGTTTCCGTCGAGGGCGAGAACGCGGTGGGTGGCGGGGGTCTCGGCCACCACGTCCAGGGTGTCGGCGAGCGAGGCCTCGGCGAGAGCGGCGGCCTGCTCGGGAGAGAAGGGCGGGGTGAGCCGCGTCTTGACCCTGCCGGGGCGGGGTTCCTTGGCGATGACGAGGAGGGTGGTCATGAGGGGTCCTTGGATGGTGCGGGTGAGTGGGGGCTGGGGGGGTGGGGACGCTCACCGGCGCTGGCCGGGTGCCTCCCCCAGCCTTCGGCCGGGGGGACCCCCAGCGCCCACCCGTGCCGCCCTGCGGCACGCCTGCCCGCAGCTGTGTTTTTTGTCTTTTAGGGGCGCGGGGAACTGCGCGATCAGCCCCCACCGGCCCGCACCCGAGGTGACTCGTGCAGCACCCGGCTCATGTCCCGCACCGCCTGCCACGTGCCACGCCAGGTACCGGTCACCTTGGACGTACCGGTGCGCGGCAGGTACGCGACATCGTGTTCGGCGATCCGCCACCCGGCATCCGCCGCCCGCACCACCATCTGCAACGGATAGCCACTGCGCCGGTCGTCGAGGTCCAGCCCGAGCAGCGCCTCGCGGCGCCCCGCCCGCAGCGGGCCGAGGTCGTGCAGCCGCAGCCCCGTACGGCGCCGCAGCATCCGCGCCAGCGCCAGATTCCCCGCGCGGGCATGCGCGGGCCACGCGCCCCGCCCCTGCGGACGCCGCCGGCCCAGCACCAAGTCCGCCTCGCCGTCCAGGACTTCCCGCACGAACGGCACGAGGAGTCCCGGGTCCAGTGAGGCGTCGCAGTCGCAGAAGCAGACGATGTCGGCGGTCGCGCCGGTCAGCCCCGCATGGCACGCCGCGCCGAAGCCGCGCCGCGCCTCGTGGACGACGGTCGCACCGTGCGCCCGGGCGATGTCCGCCGAGCCGTCGGTGGAGCCGTTGTCCACCACGATGGCCCGCCAGCCCGCCGGGATCCGGCCGAGCACCCAGGGCAGGGCCGCCGCCTCGTTCAGGCAGGGAAGGACGACGTCCACGTCCGTCGCAGGGGAAGGGGAAGAAGGTGAGGTGGTCACGGCTTCACCCTACGAACGCGAACCGGGCATATCGGGCCTCGGCTGCTTACGAAACGCGGACGTCGGCGCCGGGCGCCCGCCTCCCGTGTTTCTTACGAAACGCGAACGTCGCACCCCGGGCCCACCCTCGGCCGCGACACCCGCGACGGCCCGGTGCGAGGGTGGAGGCATGCAGCAGCCGTACGAGCTCACCGACGCCGAGGCCACCGCCGCTGGTGCCCGGGTCCTGGTCGTGGACGACGATCCGACCGTGGCCGAGATCGTCGCCGGGTACCTGGACCGCGCCGGATACCTGGTCGACCACGCAGGCGACGGCCCCACCGCCCTGACCCGCGCCACCGCGCACTGGCCGGACCTGGTCGTGCTCGACCTGATGCTGCCCGGCATGGACGGCCTGGAGGTCTGCCGGCGGCTGCGCGGCCACGCCCCCGTCCCGGTCATCATGCTCACCGCACGCGGCGACGAGGACGACCGGATCCTCGGCCTGGAGGTCGGCGCCGACGACTACGTCACCAAACCCTTCAGCCCCCGGGAACTGGTCCTGCGGGTGGAGTCGGTACTGCGCCGCAGCCGCCCCGCCCCCGCCGACCGGTCCTTCTCGTCCGCCGGACTCACCCTCGCCCCCGGCGCCCGCCGCGCCACCAAGGACGGCATCGAACTCGCCCTCACCCTGCGCGAGTTCGACCTCCTTGCCTTCTTCCTGCGGCATCCTGGGCGGGCGTACAGCAGGGAGGACCTGATGCGCGCCGTGTGGGGCTGGGACTTCGGCGACCTGTCCACCGTCACGGTCCATGTCCGCCGGCTGCGCGCCAAGGTCGAGGACGACCCGGCCCGGCCGCGGCTGATCCAGACGGTGTGGGGGGTCGGCTACCGCTTCGAACCGAGCGGACAGGACGGACAGGGCGGACCGGAAGGAGCGGCCTGACATGCGCGACACCCTCCTCATCGCCCTGTACGCCTTCGTCGGCGCCGCCGGCACCGGACTGCTCGGCGCGGCCGCGCTGCGCCTGCTGCGGCGCCGCTCGCTGACCGCGTCCCTCGCGGTGGTCGCCACCGTCGGCGTGGTCGCGATGCTCGCCGGCACCCTGGCCGTCGCCTGGGCGATGTTCCTCTCCTCGCACGACCTGTCGGTGGTGACGACGGTCGTCGCGATGGCGGCCGTGGTGTCCCTCGCGACCGCGCTGATACTGGGCCGCTGGGTCGTCGCCCGCAGCCGTGAACTCGTCCTCGCGGCACGCTCGTTCGGCGAGGACGGCGACTTCGCCGCGCCCCGGGCCCCGGCCACCGCCGAACTGGCCGAGGTGAGCCGCGAACTGGCGGCGACCAGCGCGAAGCTCGCCGAATCCCGGCAGCGGGAACGTGCGTTGGAGACCTCGCGCCGGGAACTCGTCGCCTGGATCTCGCACGACCTGCGCACCCCGCTGGCCGGTCTGCGCGCCATGTCGGAGGCACTGGAGGACGGCGTCGCCACCGACCCCGACCGCTATCACAAGCAGATCCGCACCGAGGTCGAGCGCCTCAACGACATGGTCAGTGACCTCTTCGAACTCTCCCGCATCCACGCCGGCACACTCGCGCTGAGCCCCAGCCGGATGTCCCTGTACGACCTCGTCGGCGACGCCCTCGCGGGCGCCGACCCGCTGGCCCGCGAGCACGGCGTGCGGCTGGTCGGCGACCGGGTGGAGCCGGTGCCGGTCGAGGTGGACGGCAAGGAGATGAGCAGGGTGCTGGGCAACCTGCTGGTGAACGCCATCCGCCGGACGCCCCCCGACGGCACGGTCGCGGTCGCCGCCGAGCGGTCTGCCGAGGGGGCCGTCGTCCTGTCCGTGACGGACGGCTGCGGCGGCATCCCCGAGGAGGACCTGCCCCGCGTCTTCGACACCGGCTGGCGCGGCAGCCACGCCCGGACGCCGCCGGCCGGAGCCGGGCTAGGCCTCGCCATCGTGCGCGGGATCGTCGAGGCCCACCAGGGCCATGCCACCGTGCACAACATCCCCGGCGGCTGCCGCTTCGAGGTCACCTTGCCGACGGCGCCGTAGTAGCCGCTCGCGCTGCCGACGGCGTCGAGACAGCCGCTCACCCTGCCGACGGCGTCGAAACGGTACGCCGTCGGCAGCGCCGCCGCTCACTCCGCGCGCGCGAACTCCCGCATTCCCTCCGCGAACCCGACCTCGGGCTTCCAGCCCAGTTCGGCCCGCAGCCGCGCGGAGTCGGCCGTGATGTGCCGTACATCGCCCAGCCGGTACTCCCCGGTGACCGTCGGCAGCGGCCCGCCGTGCTCCTCGGCCAGCGCGCGGGCCATCTCGCCGACGGTGTGCGGCTCGCCGCTTCCGGTGTTGTACGCGGCCAGCACACCCGGGGCCGACCGCGCCTCCAGCGCCACCGCGTTGGCGGCGGCCACGTCCCGGACGTGCACGAAGTCCCGGCGCTGCCGCCCGTCCTCGTACACCCGGGGCGCCTCACCCCGGGCGAGCGCGGAACGGAAGAAGGAGGCCACGCCCGCGTAGGGGGTGTCACGGGGCATCCGGGGCCCGTACACGTTGTGGTAGCGCAGCGACACCGCCGACCCGTCCGTCGACCGGGCCCAGGCGGCGGCCAGATGCTCCTGGGCCAGCTTGGTCGTGGCGTACACGTTGCGCGGATCGACGGGCGCTTCCTCGCCGACCAGCCCGGGCGTCAACTCCGCGCCGCACACCGGGCAGTTCGGCTCGAACCGTCCCGCGTCCAGATCGGCGACCGCACGCGGTCCCGGCCGTACGACGCCGTGGCGCGGGCACTCGTACCGCCCCTCCCCGTACACGACCATCGACCCGGCCAGCACGAGGTGCCGTACCCGCGCCTCGGCCATCGCGGAGAGCAGCACGGCCGTACCGAGGTCGTTGCGCGAGACGTACTCCGCCGCGTCGCCGAACCCGACGCCGAGGCCGACCATCGCGGCCTGGTGGCAGACCGCGTCCACGCCCGCCAACGCCTGCCCGACCGCCGTCGGACTGCGTACGTCGGCGCCCGGGTCGTCCCGCACGTCGAACACGACCGCCTCGTGCCCGCGCGCCGTCAGCGCCTCGACGACATGGGACCCGATGAACCCGGCACCGCCGGTGACCAGTACACGCATACGGCCACGCTAGGCGCGCGCGGCCCCCGGACCACGCGCCCACGCCCGCACGTCACGACTCCGTAAGGCGCCCCGCCGTACTGGCTCACCCGCTCACTTCATGTCGAGCGCGTACTCGCAGCGCACCTCCTGGGTGTACCTGTTGCCGCCCTGCGTGTAGTTCACGCGGCAGCCGCTGAGGTGCTCCCGGATGTGGCCGACGATCCTGACCCTGACCATGGCGTAGTAGTCGCCGCTGTCATGGTGGCCGCGTATCACGATGGGTCTGCCGGCGTAGTCCGGCATCGTCGTCATGTCCCGGGTTCCCGCGGCGTTCGTGTCCCCCTCCAGGCTGTCCAGGATGTATCCGTTCGTGTCCTTCATGGAGTAGACCGGGTATCCCTCGACCTGCGCCCCGGACGGAACGTGGTCCAGGCGCACCGAAGTGATCCGGACCGTCGTCCCCGAGTTGTTGACGAACAGCGGGAAGGCGAATCTCCAGACCGTTCCGATCTTGGCATGGGGATACCCCAGAATCCCGACCGCGGGAGGACCCGCCGCCGTGAGGGCGTCCCCGGTCGCGGGCGGCGTACTCATCGATGCCGTCGCGGCCGTCGAACTCGGGCAGCAGCCGAGCACGACGGCGGCGACAGCCACCGGCAGCAAGCGGCTGCCACGAGTGAAACCCACAGGTCTTGCCATGAACTGTCCCCCCGCTCCCCGGTCGGAGGATCGTAAGGATCACTTACTTAAGCAATCAACGACTTTTGGTTCAAGAGCGCATCAAGCCCTGCGACTCGTCATCATGCGGGCTCGCCTGCTGAACGGCCCGGCCGGGGGTCACGTACCTGTCGCTGTGGGCGGCGCCGTGCTGCCCGAAGGCATCGGCGATGCGCGGCGGCCGGTGCCCGGAGGAAGGGTTGAACGATTTCAGTGGATGCGAGTCGCCCGGCCGGAAGCACTCTCGACCCGGCCGCCCCCGTGCGGCAGGGGGAGCGGGGAAGCGGGAACGGCGACGGCGACGGGGGACGGGCCCGTCGGCAGGTGCGGGGCCTGGACGGTCTCCGCGGCCTGGCGGCACTGTATGTGGTCCTGTTCCACTGCTGGTTGTACACCTTCCCCGGCTATCCCAGCAGTTCGGCGCCGGCATGGCTGGGCGGGCTGATGTTCGGGCGCCTCGCCGTCGTCTTCTTCCTGGTGCTGTCCGGGTTCTCCCTGGCGATCTCCCCGGCGCGGCACGGCTGGCGGTCGGCCGGCATCGGTGAGTTCCTGCGCCGGCGCGCCTGGCGCATCCTGCCCCCGTACTGGGCGGCCCTGGCCCTGAGCCTGCTCGTCTCGTGGTTCGTGGTGCCGGCCTCGCACTTCGGGCCGCCCACCGGCGCGACGGTCCTGGTGTACGGCCTCGTCGCCCAGGACGTGGTCACCGCCCCGACGCCGAACGGTGCGTTCTGGTCGATAGGGGTGGAGGCCGAGCTCTACCTCCTCTTCCCGCTTCTCCTGTTCGTCCGTCGGCGCTGGGGCGCCGTGATCCTGGCCGCGTGCGTGACGATCCCGGTGGTCGCCGGTGGTCTGACGGCGCCCGGCGCGACCCCGGTGGAGGGCGACAACTGGCTCGCTCCCCATCTCGCTCCGGTGTTCGCCGCGGGTGTCGTCGGTGCGGGTGTCGTCGCCGCGTCGGACCGGGTGCGACGCCTGCCGTGGGGATGGTTCGCCGTCCTGGCCGCCCTGCCGGTCCTGGCTCTCGGTGTCGCCAGGGGTTCCGTCTGGACGGTGAACCACTACTTCTGGGCAGACCTTGCCATCGCTCCGGCCATGGCGATGCTGCTCGCCGCCGTGGCCACCGGAAAACCCGCCGTCCTCGTACGGTTCCTGACGGCACGCCCCGTCCAGGGCCTCGGCAACTTCTCCTACAGCCTCTACCTGATCCATCTTCCGATCGTCATGGCCGTGATTCGCCGAATCGCCCCGCATTTCGTGTCGCCGGGACTGCCCACGTTCTGGTTCACCCTGGCCGTGGGCCTGCCCGGCTCGATAATCGCGGCGTGGCTGTTTTCCAAGGTCTTCGAAATTCCGTTCAAGCGGAACAGGTCCTGGAAATCGATTGCCGAACTGCGCGTCCTGGGCGTCAGCCCGTCACGCTGGACTTCTGGCCGGCCGGGGTGACGGCGTACCACTCCCCGTCCTTCCCCTGGCCGTTCGTCTGTCCGGCCGCGGTGTCGCCCACGTACCGGTAGAGCGGCCAGCCGGCCAGGGTGAGCTGTGTCTCGCCGTTCCGGTGGACCGTGCCGAGGAGGCTCTTCTCCACCCCTGAGGTCTGCACGGACTCCGGCACGATCACGGGCAGCCAGGTCTTGGTGCACGCGCCGGAGCACGTCCACTTGGAAGGGTTCGGCTCGTCCTTGTCGTAGCGGTAGAGGGTCAGTCCCTTGTCGTCGGTGACGATGTTGCCCAGGCCCTGGGCCGTCCTGGTCAGCACGGCGGCGGTGGTGGCCGGCTGCGTGTTCGCGGTGCTGCTGTCGGCGGCCGGCGCCGAGGTCGCAGGGGCCGAGGTCGCGGGTGCCGACGTGACCGGGGCCACCGGGGCGGTGCCGGCGGTGTCGCTGCCGTTCGAGGAGCCGCACGCCGTCAGCAGGAAAGCGGAGGCGAGCCCCGCGGCGAGGCTCGGACCGATGCGTCGCGGAATCAAGGAGTTGCCCTTCGTCGGAGTCGCGTCTACCTGCTCTCCCAGTACGTCGGCAGGCTCCCGCCCGCTCAGCCGCCGAGATCATGTGACGCACTCTTGACCATCGCCGTACCGGCCGGAATGTGCTTCCGATATCCCGGTCGCCAGGTGAATTTCAGGAATCTCAGGTTGTGAAGCGGTCTCTATGGGTTGACCGTGGAATCGCTGGAATTGTTGACGATATTGTCGGCAATCAATTACGTTCGCTGCCGAGATCGGGACAAGCGCCCCGTGAAGCAGTTTCAGAACTCTCCGGACACCCGCACTGGCGCTCCCATCGGCGGAGCCTCGCGAAAGGAGACACGAAATGACGCACAAGATGAACCGCAGGGCCCTCATCAAGGGAATTGCCGCGGCCGCCGTCGCCGTACCGGCGGTGGGTCTGGCCGGCGGCACGCCCGCGTCCGCGGCCACCGCATCGTCCAGGGCGACCACGGCCGACTCCCTGGCCTTCGACCCCGACGCGTACACCGAGATCACGACGACGATCTCCACCGACGACGGCGACAAGGAGGTCACGTACCACTTCTGGTCGGCCATCACCTATGTCACCGACCCGGTGGACGAGACCTACCAGAGTCTGACCGTCAGCGTCCCCGTGTCGATCGACGGCACCGCCGTGGACGCCACCGACGCCCCGATCCTCGTCTCCAACTCGATCGGCGGCTACCTCCCCTCCTCGGTGTCGACCAACACGGGCGTGAGCAGCAGCCGGGCGAAGCTGGCGATCGCGGCCGGGTACGTCGCGGTGGAGCCGGGCGCGCGCGGCCGGACCCTGGTGGACTCCAGTGGTGACTACTACGGCACCGCGCCGGCGGCGATCGTGGACCTCAAGGCCGCGATCCGGTACGTGCGTTACAACGCGGGCACCATCCCGGGCGACACCGACAAGATCGTCACCGCCGGTACCAGCGCCGGCGGCGCCCTGTCGGCCCTGCTGGGCGCCTCCGGCGGCAGCTCGCTGTACGACGACTACCTCAGCGCGCTCGGCGCGGCCGACGCCGACGACATCATCTACGCCACCGGCGCCTGGTGCCCCATCACCGACCTGGAGAACGCCGACGGCGCCTACGAGTGGAACTGGGGCACCAACACGCTCAGCAGCGGAGAGGAGGTCGACCAGGACGTCTCCGCGGACCTGACAGCCCTGTTCGAGACGTACCAGTCCGGGCTCGGCCTGACGGCGGACGACTACGGCACGATCACGGCCGACAACCTCGACGACTACCTCCTGGCGACCTACCTGGAGCCGTCCGCCACCAGCTACCTGGCGGACCTGTCGGACGACGACCGGACCACCTACCTGTCCTCCAACACCTTCATCACCTGGGACGGTTCGTCGGCCACGTTCTCCTGGTCCGACTACCTCGACCACGTCGGACACCGCGGCAAGGACGCCCCGGCCTTCGACGCCTTCGACCTGTCGGCGGGCGAGAACAACGAGTTCGGCCTCGACACCACCGAGGCCCGGCACTTCACCGACTACAGCCTGGCCAACGACACCAGCGGCACCGGCGGTTCATCTCTGGACAGCGACATCCCCGGCAAGCTGAACATGATGAACCCGATGTACTTCATCGGCGACGGCAACGACGACCGGGCCAAGTACTGGTGGATCCGCACCGGCACCAAGGACACCGACACCGCCCTGACGGTCGTCGGCAACCTCGCCCTGAGCCTGGAGAACCTCGGGGACGACGTCAACGCCAGCCTGTACTGGGACGCGGCCCACGGCGCCGACGAGGACCCGGGCGACTTCATCACGTGGATCGGCGACGTGACCGGCTACACCAGCTAGCGCCGGTCGCGGCCGGGCAGCCCCGGCCGGCTCGCGACGCCACCGGGCGGGAAGCGCCGCACGCGCGCCTCCCGCCCTTTCCGTCGACACCGCCCCCCGACCCTTCGCCTCGGTGCTCCGTGCCCGGCCGGCCGGCGCCGTGCGGTCAATTCCCGTACGCCTGGCGGAACTCGTCGCCCGTGGCCTCCGAGACCCCGTTCGCGCCGCACACCGGGACGGTGCCGTCGGCGTCGGCGGCGACGATGTAGTGCTCGCCGACCGAGAAGGTGAGGCTCTCCGGCTCGTCGGGATCGCTGGTGAGCCGTACCGTACCGGCGCCGTCGCCGCCCCGCAGCCAGTGATCGACCCGGAACGAGACCGAGGAGCCGCTGGCGGAAGTGACCGTTCCCTCGAACAGCAGCGGATACCGGCGGAGTCGGTCGGGGACGGGGGCGGCGCACTTGGCTTCGGCGGAGCCGCTCGCGACGGTGAGACGCAGCGGACCGGCCGAGGGCGAGGGGCCGTTGCCGTGGTTGGCCACGAGTCCTCCGGTGATTCCGCCGCCGAGCAGGAGTGCTCCGACGGCCGCCGCGAGTGCGAGGAGGCGACGGCGTTTCGGCGTGGCGGTCTTCGCGGGGAGTGCCGGAACGCCGGTGGCGTCTCTTTCCGGCCGGAGCGTGGTGCCGGTGTGCGAGACAGCCGCCACGAGACGGTCGACGTCGGGCAGGGGAGCTCGTACCGCAAGTGCGGGGTCCGCGGCCCTCAGGCGGGCCAGCAGCTCGTCGTCGTTCACCGACTGCTCCTTCCTTCAGCACCGGCACCGGCACCGTCATGTCCGGGCCGTACCGGGTTCTTCCGCCCCAGCTGTGCGGCGAGTCCTCGCTTCGCCCGGTGGAGGCGCATGCTGACGGCGTTGGCGGTCAGCCCGGTGACCTCCGCGATCTGGCGCGGCGCCAGTCCCTCCCACGCCCACAGCTGCACGACCTCGCGGTCCAGGGCCCCGAGCGCGTCGAGTGCCTCGTGCAGGTCGCTGTGATCGGCCGCCGTCGCCGGCAGCTGCCGATGGGCCCCGGCCAGCCGCTCCACCAGGCGCAGCCTGCGTCCGTCGGCACGTCGGGCATTCGCCAGGCACCCGCGTGCCACCCCGTAGCACCACGGCAGGACGTCGTCCGGATCGGGCGCGGACGCGATGTCCAATCCGGGCACGTCGTCGAGTCGTCGCCACAGCACCAGCATCGTGTCCGACAGGACGTCCTCGACCATGTCGGCGGTCACCCGTCGCACCAGATACCGATGCAGCGGATCCACCACCGCGTGTGCCAGCCGCTCGAAGCGAGCCTGCCGCTGCCGGAGCATCTGATGTTCCGCTATGGATTCCACGCCCTGTCCTGTCCGGCTCCGGCCGGTTCCTTTCAGCGCTGTGCCACGTGGATTCCTACCACCCCGAGATGTCACGCCCCGCCGACGGAACGGCCTCGCGGCCGTCGACCCGCCCGGCGGTGCCCGTCTCCATCGCGGTGCCGGTGCCGCGGGGCCCCAGCAGCGGCCGCAGGGGGGTGGCGGTCAGCCGCCCGGCCAGGGTGTCCGCGCGCCTGCGCAGTGCCGGCATGACGAGCAGGACGGTGAGGGTGCCCACCGCGATCCCCGCCAGCACGTCGTGGGGATAGTGCACGCCGACCCAGATCCGTGCGGCCGCCATCGCGGCGGCGGCCACGGCGGCCACGATGCCGAGCCGGCGGGAGACGAACAGCAGGGCGACGGCCGCCGCGGTGGCGATGGCCGCGTGGTTGCTGGGGAAGGACCAGTCGCCGGGCGCCGGGCAGGCCTCCAGCGTGGTCACGCGCAGGCTCTGGCACGGCCGGTCCTCGCGCACGAGGAGCTTCAGCACCGTGTCCACCCCGAACGCCGCGAGGACGGCGAACGGCACGGCGAGCGCCGTCACCGACGCGCCGGCGCCCTTCCGCCGGGCACGCCACCAGCCGACGGTCATGAGCACCGCGAAGAGGGCCAGTCCGTACGTCGACCACGCCGACACCGTGTCGTTCAGCCATGCGGGGGCATGCCGGGCGAGGTTCACCACATCGGTGTAGGCGGGACCGTCGAGCGAGGAGCCGTCGAGCGCGAGGTTCATCCGCGGGCCTCCTTCGCCGTCGCCGCCCGGCGCGCACACCGGTCGGCGTTCGGCGGCTGCGGCGACGGGTGCACGGCCGTGGTCATCGTCGGTATCTCCTTCGTGACTACAGTTCTGTAGACGGTCTACATCACTGTAGTCGACGGTGGAGGACGCGCATTCCGTTTCCGGCGCAAGGAGATTCGGACGTCTATCCGGTGAATTCAGGACTGCTTGCGGTGTAGCCGGGCGCGGGCGACACCCGGCTGGGAGACTGGCCGGATGGCCGTCCCGGCCCGATGTGCTGCCCGCCCCGCTCCTCGCCCCGCCCTTCCAGGCCCCGGCTCCACCGCCGGTGGTCTGGCCCTACGACCTGTAGGGTTGCCGTGACCCTACAGGTTGTAGGGGGAGGGGGATGAGATGAGAGACGGCCCACAGGCCACGGACAATGCGCCGCCCACGTCGACCGGTCCGCGCCGGCCCGGCCCGCCGACGGCCGGCCGTCCCGCCCGGCGATTCCGGGGCGAGCGGGCGCCGGCGGTCGTGGCCGCCGCCTTCACCCTGGCCCAACTCCTCCTCGTACGACCGGGGATGGGCCTCGGCTGGGACGAGTCGGTCTACGTCAGCCAGGTGGCCGCCCATGCGCCCGCCGCGTTCTTCAGCGCCCCGCGGGCCCGCGGCGTCCCGCTGCTGGTGGCGCCGGTCGTCGCCTGGTCGTCGTCCACCGCACTGCTGCGGATCTACCTGGCCGTCCTGTCCGGCCTCGCGCTCTTCCTCGCGCTCCGCGCCTGGCGGGGCGTCTTCCCGGCCCGCGTGCGGGCGACCGCGGGCGCCCTCTTCGCCACCTTGTGGGTGACGCTGTTCTACGGCCCGCAGGCCATGCCCAACTACTGGGTCGCCGTCGCCGCCCTGGCCTGCACGGGTTGCTTCCTGCGCGCCCAGGCGGACCGCTTCGACCGCACGGCCCTGTGGGGCGTGGGCCTGAGCGCGACCGTGATGGGCTGGATGCGGCCCACGGACGCGGTCTGGGCGACCCTGCCCCTGCTCGTCCTGCTGGTGGGCGTACGGCGATGGCGGCGCCCCGCGCTGCTGGCGACACTGCTCGGCGGCCTCGCCGCCGGTGCGGCCGAGTGGGTGATCGAGGCCTACGTCTCCTACGGCGGCCTGGCGCAGCGCCTGTCCGACGCGTCCCGCATCCAGGGCGGCCTCGGCTGGCACGTCGCCGTCACCGACCAGCTGCGCGCGCTGGGCGGACGTACGCTGTGCCGCCCGTGCACCGGTGCCGTGCCCTCCGCCCCCGTGACCCTGTGGTGGTACGTGCTCCCGGTGTTCGCCGTCGTCGCGGCCGTGGTCGCGATCCGGGCCCGGCGCGCCCCCGCCACGCTGGTGACGCTGGCCTGCGCCGCCTCGGCCGCCTTTTCGTACCTCTTCCTGATCGGCTATGCGGCACCGCGCTTCCTGCTGCCCGCCTACGCACTGCTCGCCGTCCCGGTCGCCGATCTCCTGGTACGCCTGGTCCGGGCCCCCGGACGGATCCGCCGACCGCTGACCGCGGCACTGCTGACCCTCGCCCTGGCCGGTCATCTGGCCGTGCAGTTCGTGGTCCTGGAACGCACCGTGCAGCGCACCACCGCCACCCACCGCGAGTGGGCGCGCGTCGCCGCCGGGCTGCACCGGCTGGGCGTCCGCCCGCCCTGCCTGGTCACCGGGGACAACTACGCCCCGATCGGCTACTACGCGGGCTGCTTCTCGGCGGCGACCGGCGGCCACGACGAATCCACCACGCCGGCGGCCATCCGGCGGACCGCCCGCCGGATGCCCACCGCCACGCTCCTGGCACCCGGCGCCCGCCCGCCCGGCTACGCCCGCTCCTGGACCGCGCACACGGTGGCCGGTGTGCGCGTCTACGTCGCACCCGCCCCGGACCGGGGCGGACGACGGTGAGCACCACCGGCGCAACGCCGTCCCGCGACCTCGGCCGGACCTGGAGCTCGCCGTCACCGCGGCCGTGACGGCGGCCGTGACGGCGGTCTTCGGCTGCGGCCCTGTCGGCGGTCTTCGGCCACCGCATGCCGACCGGCCGGCCGCCGCTGCTCCCCGGCCTGCCGGTACTGGCACCGCCGACCCGCCGCCCCGTCCGGTGAGCCGGGCCCGGCGCCGCCGCGACAAGCGGCTCCGACGCAGCTCAGACACGTAGTACCGAGGTACCACGCGCCCGGCGCAGGTGAGCCTCCCGGTACCACGGGACGGGGTGATCCCGCGCCTAGCGTTGCCGTGAGGCGTCGCAGACCAGGGACGCCGAAGGCCGACAGAGAGACACGCGCATGATCGACGCACGGCAGCTGACCAAGAGATACGGCGAGAAGACCGCCGTCGACAGCCTGGACTTCGTCGTCAAGCCCGGCACGGTGACCGGCTTTCTCGGGCCCAACGGCGCGGGCAAGTCCACGACCATGCGCATGATCGTCGGACTCGACGCGCCGACCAGCGGCTCCGTCACCGTGAACGGCCGGCCCTACGCCCGCCACGAGGCACCGCTCCAGGAGGTCGGTGCCCTGCTGGAGGCGAAGTCGATCCACCCGGGCCGCTCGGCCTACAACCACCTGCGGGCCCTCGCGCTGACCCACGGCATCCCGCGCCGCCGGGTGGACGAGGTGATCGAACTGGCCGGCCTCGGCAGCGTGGCGAAGAAGCGGGCCGGTGCCTTCTCCCTCGGCATGGGGCAGCGGCTGGGCATCGCGGCGGCGCTGTTGGGCGATCCGCAGACGGTGATGCTGGACGAGCCGGTCAACGGCCTGGACCCGGAGGGCGTCCTCTGGATCCGCAACCTGCTCAAGACGCTCGCCGATGAGGGCCGGACCGTGTTCGTGTCCTCGCACCTGATGAGCGAGATGGCCCTGGTGGCGGACCACCTGATCATCGTGGGGCGCGGGCGGCTGCTGGCCGACACCACCGTCGGGGACCTGATCCGCGAGGCCGGCGGCGACACCGTGACGGTGGCGACGCAGGACCCGGCGCGGCTGCGGGACGTGCTGGCCGGGCCGGGCGTCGACGTCACCGGCCGGATCGGCTCCGAGGAGCTGCAGGTGACCGGGGTGACCGCCCGCGAGATCGGGCTGAAGGCGGCCGAGCACGGCATCGCGCTGTTCGAGCTGAGTTCGCGGAGCGTGTCGCTGGAGGAGGCGTTCATGGACCTGACCAGGGATGCCGTGGAGTACCACGGCTCCACGACCGCCGTCGAGACCCTCGGGAGGCCGGCATGAGCACCCTCACCGCAACCGCCGAGGAAGAACCCCGGACCACCACCCAGGACCGCCCCGCCTACCGGGTGACCGGCCGGCGCGTGCTCTCCTCCGAGTGGGCCAAGCTGTGGTCCCTGCGCTCGACCTGGATCACCCTGGGCCTCGGCCTGCTCTTCCTGGTGGCCTTCGGCGTGATCGCCGCGAGCCACTACAAGTCGGGGCTCAACTCCGGCCACCAGGACCGCGACTTCGCCACCGCCACGGCCGTCAGCCTCTCCCTCTTCGGTACGAACTTCGCCCAGCTCGCCCTGGGCGTGCTCGGCGTGCTGGTCACGGCGGGGGAGTACTCGACCGGCATGATCCGCTCGACCCTCGCCGCGGTGCCCCGCAGGCTGCCGATGCTGTGGTCCAAGGCGGCCGTGTTCGGGCTGGTCGCGCTGGCGGTGGGAACACTGGGCGCGTTCGTCGCCTTCCTGATCGGCAGCGGGATCGTCTCGGGCACCCCCGCGGCCATGGGCCTCTCCCACGCGGGCGTCCTGCGCAGCCTGCTGGGCGCCGGGCTCTACCTCGGCCTGGTCGGGGTGATCGGCGTCGCCCTGGGCGCGCTGCTGCGCTCGGTGGCCGGCGGGATCTCGGTGCTTGTGGCCTCCCTGATGCTGGTCCCGGGCCTGATCTCCCTGCTGCCGAGCTCCTGGCAGGACAACATCAGCCCCTACCTGCCGTCCAACGCGGGCGAGTCGATGTTCGCCCTCACCCACGACTCCACGACCCTGTCGCCGGGCGCCGGACTGCTGGTCTTCCTCTGCTGGACGGCACTGGCGCTGGCCGGCGCCGCCTACCGGCTCGTGCGCAGCGACGTCTGACAACCCGCACCATGGCAGCGTGACGTCCGTGACCATCGATGACATCAGCGGAACGGGACCGCTGGTCGCCCGGCTCTCCCGGGGCGGCCAGCGGTTGCGGCAGGCCGACCGGGCACACCCCTGGGTGCTGGACACCGGGGTCGTGGTCCTGGTCTTCCTGATGTTCTGCCTGCCCGACCTCTTCCACCACGGTGACGGGGACGGCGACGGCGACCGCGCCCGCCACTTCCGGCTCGCCTTCACCCAGCTTCCCGTCGCGGGCATGCTGGCGGTACAGCTCGGTCTGGTGCTGCCCCTGCTGTGGCGGCGGCGCAGGCCCGAAGCGGCCTTCGGCGTCATCGCCGCGGTGTTCGTCGTCCAGTGGGCCCTCGGCGCGGCGCTGCGCGCGGACGTCGCGCTCTTCGTCGCCCTGTACAGCCTGACCCTGCACGGGCGGCTGCGCCGGCTGCCGTGGGCGTGCGGGGTCATGGCGGGCGCCATGGCGCTGGTGGCGGTGCGCGTCGCCCCGGTCGTGTCCGTCTGGGACGCGCTGTTCTTCCTGCTCAGCACGGCGACGGCGGCCCTCGCGCTCGGCCTGATGGTCCGGATCCGCCGGGCCCAGCTCGCCGGACTGCGGGAGCGCGCCGCCCAGCTGGAGATCGAGCGCGACCAGCGCAGCCGGCTCGCCACGGCCACCGAACGCACCCGCGTCGCGCGCGAGATGCACGACATCGTCGGCCACAACCTCTCCGTGATCATCACGCTCGCCGACGCCGGCGCCTACGCCACCGACACCGCCCCCGAACGGGGCAAGGAGGCCCTCCAGCTCATCGGCGACACCGGCCGGCAGGCCCTGGGCGAGCTGCGGCGGGTGCTCGGCGTGCTGCGCGAGGCGGCGGACGGCCCCACGGGCGGGCCCGAGCTCAGCCCGCAGCCCGGCATCGCGGACCTCGACGCGCTCTGCGCGAAGGTGCGGGCCGCCGGACTGGAGGTCGTCTACCGCACCTCCGGTGACGTGGACGCCCTGGACGGCGGGGTGCAGCTGACCGTGTACCGCATCGTCCAGGAAGCCCTCACCAACACCCTGAAGCACGCCGACACGGACGCCGACACCCGGGTCCACCTGGCGATCCTCGCCGAGGACGGCAGACTGACCATCCGGGTCCAGGACACGGGCCGGACCGCACCGGCCGGACCGCCGAACGAGGAAGGACACGGACTGGTGGGCATGAGGGAACGAGCGGCCCTGTACGGGGGCACCGTCAGCGCGGGTCCGGCGCGCGGCGGCGGATGGCGCGTCGAGGCCGTCCTCGACCTCGAGCCCCGGGGCGGTGCCCGATGACCACCGTGCTCATCGTGGACGACCAGCCGCTGCAGCGCTACGGCTTCCGCATGCTGCTGGAGTCCGTCCCGGAGACCGAGGTCGTGGGCGAGGCCGCGCACGGCGCCGACGCCGTCCGCAAGGCCGCCGAACTGCGCCCGGACGTCGTCCTGATGGACGTCCGCATGCCCGGCATGGACGGGATCGAGGCCACCCGCCGCATCGTCGCAGCGGGCGAGCGCTCCCGGGTCCTCGTGCTCACCACCTTCGACCTCGACGAGTACGTCCACGCCGCCCTGCGCGCCGGAGCCAGCGGCTTCCTCCTCAAGGACGCGCACGCCGAGGAACTCCTCGCCGGCATCCGGGCCGTCGCCGCCGGGGATGCCGTGATCGCGCCGGCCCTCACCCGCCGCATCCTCGACGAGTTCACCCGCTACGTCCCCGCCCACCCCGGAGAACGTGCCGAGGACCCGAGACTCGGCTCCCTCACCGACCGCGAGCGCGAGATCCTCGTCGCCATCGGCAAGGGCTGGAGCAACGGCGAGATCGCCACCCGGTTCGTCGTGACCGAGTCCACGGTCAAGACCCACGTCGGCCGCGTCCTGGCCAAGATCGGCGCCCGGGACCGCGTCCAGGCCGTGATCTTCGCCTACGACCAGGGCCTCGCCCGCCCCAACGCGGACTGACCCAACGCGGACTGACCCAACGCGGACTGACCCGACGCGGACTGACCCGACGCGGACTGACCCGACGCCGACTGACCCGACGACGTGCGGCGGATGATGATCACCAGGCGTTCAGCGCCGGACCGAGCGCTGACCCGGATTCGGGCGCGGTCCGGCAGCTGCTGCCGTACATCTCCCGTGTCCGGGTTCGACGGCGGAGTTCACATGCCCGCGTTCACCGCTCCTGCCCGGGCCTGCTTCGGCCGGGTGGCCATGGCCCTCAGTGCCTCGAAGGCGGCCGCCGTCGGGCTGCCCGGCTCGGCCTGGTAGACCACAAGCTGCTGGTGCGGGGACCCGTTGACGGTGAAAGCCGCGAACCTGATGTGCAGGTCCCCGACCTGAGGGTGTTTGAGGTGTTTGCCCTCCTGGGACTTGCCCTTGACGTCGTGCAGTTGCCAGAGCGCGGCGAACTCCTCGCTCCGGGCGGACAGTTCCGTCATGACCTCGGTGATGCGGGCGGATTCGGGGTCGTGGCCGTAGGCGGCCCTGATCTCGGCGACGCAGGAGTGCGCGGCCCGCTCCCATTCCTGGTAGAAGTCGCGCCCCGCCGGGTCGACGAAGACCATCCGGGCGAGGTTGTCGAACTTCTCGAAACCGCTGTGCAGGGCCGTGGCCAGGGAGTTGCCCGCCATGATGTCGAGGGCCGGGCCGACGACGAAGGCCGGAGTGTGCTCCCATCCGTCCATCAGCTGCAACAGCTGCGGGCTGACCTCCGTCTCGCCCCGGTCGCGCGGGCGCTGCGAGGCGGCCAGGCAGAGGCGGTTGAGGTGGTCGGTGGACTCCGCGTCCAGTTTCAGCGCCTGCGCGACGGCACCGAGGACCTGGGGGGACGGGCTGTTCTCGCGCCCCTGCTCCAGCCTGATGTAGTAGTCGGAGCTGACTCCGGCGAGCAGCGCGACTTCCTCTCTGCGCAGTCCCGGCACCCGGCGCCGCCCGTGTTCGGGCAGACCGACGTCGTGCGGCTTCAGGGCTTCTCTGCGGGCTCGGAGAAAATCACCCAAAGGCGTCCCATTGCTCATGCGGCAAGACTAGATGGATTCGGGCCTGTGAGAAGTGCCGGGCGTGCAATATCACATCAGGTCGTGCGTTCGTGGCGGAGGGTGATTCCGTGCGGGAGGGGGAGCGCGGCCGAGACGTCAGGCCGTGGTGTTCCACGGCTCTGCCCCATGGGGCCCGTAATCCTGGGTGTAATGCACCCACTGTCGGCGGAACTTCTCCGGGTGTTTTCCGCCTAGCCTCGATGACATGGACAACGACACGCACCTCGACCCGGTGGAAGGGCTGGGTCATTTTCTCCGCGCCCGCAGAGCACGCCTCAGCCCCGAGGCGGCAGGACTGCCCGCCGCCGGCCGGCGAAGGGTGCCCGGGCTGCGCCGCGACGAGGTCGCGACGCTCGCGGGGGTCAGCCCGAGCTACTACAGCCGGCTGGAGCAGGGCCGTGAAGTCAGCCCTTCGCCCCGGGTCCTCGAGGCCATGGCCCGCGTGCTGCGACTCGGGGACGAGGAGAAGCGCGAACTCTTCCGGCTGGCGCTGCCGTCAGCCCGTCGCACCAGGGCGCCCGTCCGGGTCGAGCGTGTCCGGCCGCATCTGCGGCAGCTGATCGAGAGCTGGACCAGGACACCGGCCTTCATCATCGGCCACGCCCAGGACCTGCTGGCCACCAACGCGCTGGCCGACGCCCTCTACCGTGACTTCGCGCAGCACGACAACGTCCTGCGCATGCTCTTCCTGGACCCCGCCGCGAAGTCCTTCTACCGCAGCCCGGAGCGGGCCAGGCACCGGGCGGTCGCCGACCTTCAGCAGACCGCGGCGAGCACCCCGGAGGACCCCCGCATCCTGGAGCTGGTCGGTGAGCTGTCGGTACGCAGTGGCGAGTTCCGCGCCCTGTGGGCTCGCGAGTACACCCGGGTCCCGCCCTACGAGACCAAGCAGGTGCACCACTCCGTCGTGGGCGACCTGGAGCTGCGCCACGAGGCCCTCGACATCCGCAGCGTCCCGGGACAGCAGCTCGTCGTCCTGCAGGCCGAGCCCGGCTCCCCCTCCGCCGACGGGCTGGCCCTGCTCGGCTCCGTCAGCGCGCCCGGGGTGCCGCACCAGCAGCACCCCGCGCGCGGCACCTGAGTCCCGTCCTGGGTGCAGGACTCCCAGGAAAACCGCTGCCTTCATATCGCCCTGCAGGAGGGACAGACTCGAATACGTCAACAGGAAATCCCCCTCAAGGGGAAAGGAACGAAAGAGGTTTTCCCATGGCTACGTGGTTTGTCACCGGTGCCTCCCGCGGAATCGGCGCGGAAATCGCCCGTGCCGCTCTGGCAGGCGGCAACAATGTCGTGGTCGCCGTACGAGATCCGGAACGCGTACCCGACGATCTGAAGAGTTCCGACAAGGTCTTCGCGGTCGCCCTGGACGTCACGGACAACGACAGTATTCCGCACGCGGTCGAGGCGGCCGTGGCGCGGTTCGGCGGTATCGACGTCCTCGTGAACAACGCCGGCCGCGGCCTGCTGGGTGCGCTGGAGGAGATCACCGACGCGGAGGCCCGGTCACTGTTCGACCTCAACGTCTTCGGACTGATCAACGTCACCCGGGCCGTGCTGCCCGTGATGCGCAAGCAGGGCTCGGGCCGGCTGGTGCACATCGGCTCGCGTTCCGGTTTCGAGGGCGAGCCGGGCGTCAGCCTGTACTCCGCGTCGAAGTTCGCGGTCGCCGGCATCAGCGAGGCGCTCTCCGCCGAAATGGCGCCGTTCGGAATCCAGTCGATGGTCGTCGAGCCCGGCGTCTTCCGCACCGACTTCCTGGACGCCAGCTCCCTGTCGGTCGCCGAGAACCGCATCGGCGACTACGACGACACCCCCGCGCACGTGACGCTGGACTGGATCGACCGGGCCAACCACGCCCAGCTCGGCGACCCCGTCAAGGGCGCCGCCCTCATCGTCGAGGCGGCCGCCGCCGAGAAGCTGCCCACGCATCTCTACCTCGGGCGCGACACGCTGGAGCGGCTCGACGTCAAGTACCAGCAGGTGCAGGACGACCTCGCCCCGTGGCGCGAGAAGTCCGCCGCCACCGCGCACGACGACGCCGCCTGACGCTCCGCCTTCCGAACCCCGTGACCAAAGAGACTGAGCATTTGTGATGTCTGCTGCCCTGCTCACCGGTACCCCCCTCGCCGGCCGTGTCGCCGTCGTCTCCGGCGCCTCCAGCGGCATGGGGGCCGTCACCGCCGAGCGGCTGGCCGAACTCATCCACGACATCGACGTCCTGCAGAGCGCCGACATCGCCGAGACCGTCGCCTTCATGGCCGCCGTCCCGCGTCACGTCAACCTCACCGAGATCACCATCCTGCCCACCGCCCAGGCCGTCTGACGTTCGTCACGGCGTGGCGGGGGAGTACAGCCCGTGCTGTTCTCCCCCGCCACGCTGCCATCCGGCGAGAGGAACCGAGAGGAACCGAGCGGACCCGACATGAACATCACTGTGATCGTACGAGGGCGGGCCGGCGGCCTGGCCCGGCTGTGGGCGAAGGCCGGCCACGGGGTCAGCACCCTGGGGCCGGACGGAGGCGATGCCTCGGCCGGGTGACCGTCGACGCGACCGACCTCTTTGCGTCCGCGGACGAGCTGATCGGCGAGCAGCGCGTCGCTTCGACCCCTCGTATGCCGGCGACCTCGATCCGAGAGCGCGGCTGCTGGAGGACGGTTCCCGTCTCACACGCGCCCTGGCCGGCCAGATCGGCCCGTTCTTCCACCGCTACGGCCGCCCCGGCGAACCACAGGTCCCGATGGCACCTCTGAGGCTCCTCAAGTCGCTTGGCGCGCACGGAACATGGCTGTCAGGCTGATCCTCATGACAGGAATCACGGGACTCAGCAAGAAGAACACCTTCGTGCTGGCCATCCGGGACGCGGACGTGTTCGCGGCGGCCCTGCGGCAGGCACTGGCGGAAGCCTCGCCGGAGGAACGCCCGGGCCTGGAACGCGCGACCGCACTCGTCGAGTCCACCGCCTCCGCCACCGAGACCCAGCTGCGCGCCCGTTGGGTCCGCTTCCGGCTGGCCGACGTCGGCTTCACCGGTGACGTCGGCTCGGTCGCCGCGGTGAAGGCACTGCGACAGGCGGAGCCGAAGCTGACCCTGCTCGCGGCGGTGCAACTGCAGAAGGAGGCGGTGGCGCACCCCGAGTGATCCGCCAGCCCGTGCCCGCCGGACTCGGGCGGGCGCGGGCTGCCGGAGTGGTCAGGGGGTGAGGTAACAGCCCTTCCGCACGCCCGGCAGCGGGTCCGTGCCGCCGAACGCCGTCGTCGTGCAACTGGTTCCGCCGGAGAACGTTCTGTAGACGAAGGTGCCCCGGGCGCCGTAGGCCACGGTCTGTTGTCCGCTGAAGGCGCATGTCCCGGTCTCGTCGGAGCAGTTGGTGGCGTAACCGGCCGGGCCCCCGCCGGCGGTGTAGCAGGCTTTCGACTCGCCGGGTATCGGGTCGCCGAACTTCGCGTCGGTGCACGGGGTGTCGCCGGTGGCCGTCAGCGTGGTGAACGCTCCGAACGCGCCGTACCTCACCGGCTGTCCGGCGGCGGCCGGGCAGGTGCCGTTCTGGTCCGCGCACTTGGTCCAGCCCCCGGCCGGTGCTCCGGCGGGCGGCAGGTAGCAGGACTTGGCGACACCGTCGACGGGGTCGCCGAAGTGGGCGTTGGAGCAGGCGACGGAGCCGTTGGCGACCTGGTGCACGAAGTTGCCGTTGGCCCCGTAGACGACGTCACGGTTGTAGCCGGGCACGGCGCAGGTGCCGCCCTCGGCCGCGCAGACGGTGTAGCCCGGCGGGCCGCCCGCGTCGGAGACGTAGCAGGACTTCACGAGATTCGGCGCCGGGTCGCCGCCGAAGGAGTCGTTGGCGCAGGCGGTGCTGTCGGTCACGGTCTTGTACGTGTACGTCCCGGCGCCGTAGGCCACCGAGCGGGTGCCGCTGAAGGAGCAGGTGCCACCCTCGCCGGCGCACCGGGTGTACCCCGCACGCAGCGTGCCGGTGGTGGCGGGGTCGGCGGGTGCGGTGGGGTTGCCGAGGCCGGTGGCGGTCACGGTGTAGCTGCCCGGGGCGACCCCGGTGAGGTAGACGTAGGTGTCGTCCTGGCTCGCGCCGGTGATGCCGGAGGCGGGCGTGAAGGTTCCGTTGCTCCAGACGACGGTGCCGTTCACGGACACCGAGACGTTGCCGCCGCCGGACTTCGGGACGCCGATACGGCCGGTGGTGCCGGACGGGCTGGTCAGCTGCGCCGAGTAGGTGCCGGCGGCGGGATCACGGGACCAGGAGGCGTCGACGGCGCCCTGGGGCAGGGTGATACGGCCCTCGGCGCTGGTCAGGTCACCGGGGTGCGGGACGAAGCGGTAGGCACCGCCCGCCGACTCCGGTGCGGTGCCGAGCACGTCGAAGGTGAGCGTGGAGGTGGGCGCCGACGACCAGCCGTGGGCCAGGCTCATGAACGAACCGCCGTAGGCGAGCCCGCCGTCGGCCTTGACGCCCTCCCAGAAGGTGCTCCCGGTGCCGATGTCGCTGTCGAGCATGTGCCCCCAGGTGCGCCGGATCTGGTCCAGTGCGGTGTAGTCGTCGTTCGCCGTGAAGCGGGCGTTGAGCTCCATGCCGCCCGCGAAGGGCGAGACGTTGCCGCCCCATTCGGGGGTGGTGGGGCCGTACGCGCCCCAGTTCTTCCCGAGCCCCGCGACAACGCTCCGCGCCTTGGCCGTGGAGTCGGTCAACCCGTACCAGACCGCGAGGGAGTTGCCGTCCTGCGGATACAGACCGCTGGTGGGGTTGTCCTTGTACATGCCCTTCGAGGCGTCCCACAGAAGGGAGTTGGCCGCGGCCTTGATCGCGTCCGCCTTGCCGGTCCAGCTCGCGGCGAGCGTGCTGTCGCCCTCGGCCGTGGCCAGGGTCGCGCCGCCCCTGAGTGCGGCGTACAGCAACGCGTTGGCGGAGATGTTCTCACCGCCCTGTCCGACCCGGGCCCAGTCCTGGGTGCGGGTGACGTTGAGCAGGCTGTTGCCGTCGATCTTGCCGGTGATGAAGGCCATCCCACGCTTGTAGTCGGCCCATTCCGAGTCCAGCCACGCCCGGTCGGCGGTGTACGTGTAGTACGTCGACGTGCCCAGCAGCGTCCAGGTGTGGTAGGTGTCCGAGCCGGTGAGGTTGAACGGCGGCCCCGACCACGGGATTTCGCCCTCCGCCGACTGCGCGTCGTACATCGTCGTGAGGGCGTTGCGGGTCGAGGTGAGGTCGCCCGAGTACGCGTACTGCGTGGGTACCGCGATGCCCATGTCGCCGGGCCACACCGTGCGGTCCCGCTTGGCGCCGTCGACCAGGACGGAGTCCCCCACCCCGACGGTGGCGCCGTTGTCCCACGCCGAGGCCGGCGGGGGCCAGGCACGGCCCTGGTTCGAGGCGATCGTGTTCAGCTGCACCGTGTACGCCCCGGCGTACCAGATGCGGTTGAGCAGGTCGTCGCTGGAGTGGAAGTAGTTGGCGTAGTCGGCGGGGTCGGACTTCCCGGGTGCCGCGGTGAAGGCGAGGCTGACGCCGTTGAGGTCGACCCAGCCCGAGGTGTCGAGGAAGACCGTCAAGTAGCGGAAACCGCCCCGGAGTCGGGCGGTGGGCACCGTGTAGGTGCCGTTGGCGGAGGCGGTGGCGTAGAGGGCGCCGTCCTCGCCGTCGCGGCCGCTGCTGCGATCGCTGTTGTTGCCCGCGTACAGGGACGACTCGCTGAAGGCCAGCCCGACCCGTTGACCGCTGTCGCTCACGCTCCCGAAGGACAACGTTGCCAGGCCGCCGACCTCTTTGCCGAAGTCGAGGGTGACGGCCGACTGCGAGCCGGAGATCCGGGTCGGCTGTCCGCTCAGCACGTTCTGCGGGTTCGCGACGCTGCCGGACGTCCGGTGGACGGCGGTCGGCTTGAGGGTGCGTGAGGTCGGCGAGTAGTTCAGGGGGTCGACCGCCGCCGCCCGGACGCCCGTCGAGGTCCCCGTCGCGGACACCGGCACGATGTCGGCGGACGGGGCGGGGCCCACGGTGAGCGTGGTGGCCGCGACGACGGCCAGGCCGAGCAGATGATGCCGGCCCGGCGGTCTGCCCAGCGGTGATCGACGGCGCATGGAGACCTCCTGGGTGGGGGGTGCGGATGCCTGGGGGAGTGCGGCATCTGAAACGATTCAAAATCGTGCCGTACGAAGCCTCGTGCTGGTTGCGACAGGTGGATGCACGAGGAGCCTCGCCGAAGTTCCACCGATGATGGGCGCCGGAAATCCGGGTGTCAACCCGTCGTGGCCGCCTCCCAATTCCCTTGGAACAGGGTGCCCTTGCGGCATTGACAGGGCCTCGCCAAGCCGGTTCACTGCCTCGTTGACAGGTGTGGACCAGTGCTCGATTCCGGCCCGGCTCGACCAGAGCCGCAGGCCCCAGTCATGCGCGCCGACCGTCGTCCCCCATGTGAAATCGAGGCGAGTCCCGGTGTCCTCACGCAGCTCAGACATCGTTGTCACACCACGTCTTCTCCGGTTCCTGCCGGCGGCCGCGCTCGCGCTCGCCGCCCTGGTGCCGGCCGCGACCCCCGCGTCCGCCGCCACCCAGGTCTGCGTACTGGCCTGCGACACGCTCGACCCGTCGCAGGCCCGGCAGGAGACCTTCCCGGTACCGGACAAGGACCTCGACGGCCGTCGCCTGGAACTGCATGTCTCCGACGCGGACGACATGGCGTGGGCCAGCATCGACGACGGTGTGGCCGGGGACTCGGTGTGGCTGGACCGGTCCTGGGACGGCGGCGCGACCTGGGAGGGGCTGCTCGGCAAGGCGAGCATCCCGGGCACCTGGACCGGCACCAGGACGCTGATGTACAACATCACCGACCCCCGAAACCACCGTCGAGGGCTGGTCCGGGCCTGCGGCGACGCGGCAGGGGTCGGCTGCACGAACTGGGTCTACCCCACCGTCTGCGACACCCTCTGCGACGGCACGAGCGCGGGCCAGGCGGCCGGCGACGACCAGCCGGTACCGTCCACCACCCTCTACGGCCGCACCATCCGGCTCCACGTCGACCAGCGGAACTCCACGGCCTGGGCGAGCATCGACACCGGTGGCGCAGGTGACGAGATCTGGCTCGACCGCTCCTGGGACGGCGGCACGACCTGGCCGGACGGCTCCTCCCTCGGCCGCACCGCCACCCCGTCCGGAGCCACCGGCACCCGCACCGCGATGTACGCCACCCGCGACCCGCGCGGCCTCCTCTACGGCGGTGCGGTCCGCGCCTGCGGCCGGGAGGCGAGCCACAACGAGGGCAGTTGCACCGCGTGGGTCAGGCCCGCACCGGCCAGGGCGCGCGCGGCGGCGGACGCGCTGATGACGTCCTACGACCCCTACAACGGCTGGTGGACCGGCAGTTGGTGGAACTCGGCCGCCGCCCTCACCGCCCTCGTCGACTTCGAGAAGACCACCGGCACGCATGACTACGACTGGGCCATCGCCCGCACCTTCGACCAGAACAAGGGCGCCTTCGCCGCCGGGGTGCGCAGTTCGGACGCGATCGAGGGCGACTTCATCAGCCGTTCCATCGACGACTCGGGCTGGTGGGCCATCGCCTGGATCGACGCGTACGACTACACCGGCGACTCCCGGTATCTCAACGAGGCCGTCACCATTGCCGATTACATCCAGCAGTACTGGGACACCGGCACCTGCGGCGGTGGCGTGTGGTGGGACCGCGAGCGGACCTACAAGAACGCCGTGACGAACGGGCAGTACCTGTGGCTGACCACCGCACTGCACCAGCGCATCCCGGGCGACACCGGGTGGCTCCAGCGGGCGAAGACGTCCGCCGCCTGGTACAAGGCCAGCGGGATGATCGACTCCTCGGGTCTTGTGAACGACGGCCTGACCTCCGCATGCGCCAACAACGGCTCCACCGTGTGGAGTTACAACCAGGGGCTGGCCATCGGCGGCTTCACCGAACTGTGGAAGTCCACCGGGGACAGCTCGCTGCTGACCACCGCGCGGACCCTGGCCGATGCCGCGATCAGCAGCCCGGCGCTCACCGTCGGTGGAGTGCTCACCGAGTCCTGCGACGTCGGTTCGGCGTCCTGCGACGACAACCAGAAGCAGTTCAAGGGCATCTTCCTGCGGAACCTCGCCGACCTGGCGACCGCCACCGGCACCGGCACGTACCGGAGTTACGTGCAGAAGCAGGCGGACACCCTGTGGGCGCAGGACCGGACCTCTCTCAACGCCCTCGGTGAACGCTGGGCCGGCACCAGCCCGAACCAGACCGACTGGCGGACCCAGGCCAGTGCCCTCGAAGCGCTTACCGCCGCCGCGGGGTGACGGTGGAACCGGCCGACGAGGAACTCGCCTTGCCCCTCAGCCGGACCTCCTCCACGTCGAGCATCCGCTGGACGGTCCGCAGGACGATGTCGTCGATACGGCCGGCGTCGCGCAGGTCCGTGAGCGTGTCCCGCTTGACCTGGAGCAGGGCGAGTTCGAGTCGCCGTAGGCTCTCCTGGCGTCGCGCGGTGGCGGGAGCGGGGGCCGTACGGTCCTCGATGTCCCGGACCATGCGCCGGGTGTCCTGCTCGGGGACCCCGAACCGTTCCGCCAGCTCCGGCAGGGCGTGCAGGGCGGCACTGCTCAAACGGCAGCGGACGAGGGTGAGTTCGGCGTTCTTGTCCGTGTCCTCGGGGAAACGGGCCCGGCGGACCACGGCCGGCAGCGTGGGACCGAGGACCGTGAGGGTGACGACGATGACGACGGTGGTGAGGAACACGACGGCGTCACGCTGCCCGACGGCATGTCCCCCGGCGGTCGTGGCGGGCACGGTGAGCGCGGCGGCCAGCGAGATGGCGCCACGCATTCCCGCCCACGCCAGCGGCAGCCGCTGACGTCCGGATATCCGGCGCTCGCGCTGCCGGGGACGCCGGTCCAGGATCCTGACCAGATAGGGGACCGAGTAGAACCACGCGATCCGGGTCCCGATCACGGCGACGTTCACGGCGAGGGCGGCGAACGTCGCCCGGATCAAGGAGACTGAGGTCAACGCACGCACTGCTGACGGCAGTTGGATACCGACGAGGACGAACAGCGCGCTGTTGAGCAGATAACTGGACACTTCCCAGAAGGCGACGGCCTGGATACGGGCGTCGGGACCGATGACACGAGGGCCGAACCGGGTGGTCACCAGGCCGCAGGTGACGACGGCGAGGACGCCGGACACGTGCAGGAGTTCGGCGGGCAGGTAGGCCAGGAAGGGCGTGGCGACGCTCAGCACGCTGTGCAGCAGGGGGTCGGGCAACCGGCGCCTGACCGGGATCAGGAGCAGGGCGACCGCGCCGCCGACCAGGATTCCGCCGGCGTAGGACTCGGCGAAGGCGAGCGCCGTGCCCGACCAGGAGAAGGGCCGCTCGTCGGTGAGGACATCGACGGCCACGGCCAGCAGGACCAGCGCGGTGCCGTCGTTCAGCAGGCTCTCGGTGCGCAGCACGGTCAGGATGCGGCGCGGCATGGCCCTGGCGACGGCGGCTACGGCCGCGGCGTCGGTCGGGGCCAGGACGGCGCCGAGGACGAAGGCGACGGGCCAGCCGTAGCCCAGCGCATGGGCGACGGCCGCGACGGCGACGGCCGTTGCCAGGACCAGTCCGGTGGACTGCAGCGCGATGCTGCGGAAGTTGTCGCGGATCTCGCGGACCGAGGAGGTGATCGCCTCCCAGTACAGCAGGGCGGGCAGAAAGAGGAACAGGACGACCTCGGGGGACAGCGCGAACGACGCGAAGGGCGGTGTCAGTCCCACGAGGCAGCCCGCACCGAGCAGCAGAAGCGGTTCGCTCAGGCCCGTTCGACGCGACAGCCAGCCCATCAGGAGGACACCGACGGCCACGACGGCGATCAGTTCCAGGCTTGCCATGGCGGACTCCTTCGCTGTGCGTACGTGTGGCACGGAGCGGCCGCGGGATCACGGAACGGGGATGGGCAACGCTCTTAGACGGCCGGGGTGTTGAGTACGTACTCGCGCGAGGCGTGCACCTCGGCACGCAGGGCGGGCAGGTCGACGTCGAGGACCTGTCCGTCCCACTTGCGGGGCTCGCCGTCGATGAGGACGGCGCTGATGTTGCGGGCGTCGGAGCCCAGCACGATGGTGCCGATCGGGTCGTTGAGCGGCATGTTGTTGAGGTCCTCGGCCCGGATGACCAGCAGGTCGGCCTTCTTGCCCGGGGTGAGTGAACCGGTGACGCCGGCCAGGCCGTTGGTGCGGGCGCCCTGGAGGGTGGCAAAGTCGAGGACGTCGTGGGTGGTGATGCGGGAGGGCTGCCGGTCGGTGCCATGGACGGCGTTGACCGCGCGCATCCGCTGGATGGCGTGCAGGGCCCGCATCTGGGTGAACATGTCGCTGGCCAGGGCGACTTCGACGTCGATGCTCAGGCCGGGGCGGATGCCGGCGGACAGGGCCTCGTCGACGGCGGGGATCGCGGTCTCCAGGCCGATCTGGGCGTCGGAGGTCGGTGCGAGGGCCACGGTGGTGCCGGAGGCGCCCATCGCCTGCCATGCCTGGGGGGTCAGGCCGGTGGCGTGGATGAGGGTGACGTCGGGGCCGAGGATGCCGTCCTTGGCCCACCGCAGGACCTCGTCCGAGGAGGCGGTGCCGAAGACGGCGTCCACGCTCACCCCGATGCCCAGCTCCTGGGCGACTCGGGCGAGTCGGGGGCCGTAGGCGAGTGCGGGTCCGGCGATCTCGTCGGTGGCCAGGGTCGCGAGGCGCAGGGTGAGCAGCTGGTCGTCGCTGCTGAAGTACCGGTCCCTGAGGCGGGTGAGGTCGCCGGGCCACTGCCGGTCCCAGTCACCGAAGTGCGGGCCCATGGAGGCGTGGACGCCACGGATGCCGGTGTCGCGCAGGGCTTCGACTGCGGCGTCGGAGTGCTCGCGGGTCCGGGAGTTGTGGGAGAAGTCGAGCATGGTCGTGATGCCGCTGTCGATCGCGGTCAGGGCGGCCAGTCTGGTGCCGGTGTACATGTCCTGGGGCCGGTAGACGGTGGCGTACCCGGCCAGGGTGGCGATCACATAGCCGCCGAGGTCGTCGACGTCCGGCATGATCCTGCGCAGCTGGGCCTCCCAGGCGTGCCGGTGGGTGTCGACGAATCCGGGGGTGAGGATCGTGCCGGTGGCGTCGACGGCCACGGCGTCCGCGGCGTCGAGGTGGGGGCCGACGGCGGTGATCGTGTCGCCCTCGACGAGGAGGTCGCCGCCGTCGATGACACCGAGGGCGGGGTCCATGGTGACGACGGTGGCGCCGGTGAACAGGATGCGCCGCCGGTCGGCGGGCCGGCGCCGGAGCTCTTCGAGTACGGCGGTGCTGGTGGTGTCGTTGAGGTTCACGAGGGCTCTTCTTTCGGTACGGCGGGGGGAAGGGGCTGCGGCAGCCGCCTGACCATCAGGTTCGTCGCGCGGCGGAACCGGAACCAGGCCGCTCTGTCCCTAGGTGCGGGGCACCCACGATCCGGCCGGTTCGCGATGCTGGGTGCGCGGCACCCAGGAGGCCCCCGCCTGGGGGGACGGCGGCCTGGCAGGCACCGGCCGCCGGGCTGACCGTAGAAGCATGACCAGCGACGACACGCCCCGTGACCCGCATCCGTACGTCGGGATGTGGGTGACCGCCGACGGATTCATCCGCCAGGAACTGCTGCCGAACGGCCGCTACGACGAAGCCCGCGGCAACCGCCCGAGCGCCTACACCGGCAGCTACACCGTGACCGGCAACCACCTCGACTACGTCGACGACACCGGCTTCACCGCCACCGGCGACGTCCTCGACGGCGTTCTCCACCACGAACACCTGGTGCTCTACCGCCAGGCCGACGAGCCCGCCGGGCCGGTCGACGTGAGGTGAGCGCGTGGCCCGCGCATGGGTGGTGGTGCCCGGTGGTCAGCGGATGCTCGTCCAGCGAGACGCGTCCGCGGCGCTGCGTTCGACGGCCTCCAGGACGTACTGGACCTGCAGGCCGTCGGCGAACGACGGGCGCGGGTCGCCTCCCTCGTCCGCCAGCGCTGTCAGGAAGTCGTGGACCTGGTGGACGAACGCGTGCTCGTAGCCCAGTCCGTGACCGGGTGGCCACCAGGCACTCAGGTACGGGTGTTCCGGCTCGGTCTCCAGGATCCGGCGGAATCCCGCCTCCGTCTCCGGGTCGGCGGCGTCGTACAGCAGAAGCTCGTTCATCGACTCGAAGTCGAAGGCGAGCGAGCCCCGTGCTCCGTTCACCTCGATCCGCATCGCGTTCTTGCGCCCCGTGGCGAAGCGCGTCGCCTCGACCACGACGAGTGCGCCGCCTTCCAGCCGGCCGGTGAACGCGGTCGCGTCGTCGACGGTCACCTTCCCGCGCCGGGTCCCGGCCCGCGCCGAGAGCCCGCCGGCCTCCTCGGGCAGCGGTCGCTCGGCGACGAACGTCGCCTGTGTCGCCGACACCCCGGTGAGCCGCTCTCCGGTCAGGTGCTGGAGCAGGTCGACGAGGTGCGACCCGAGGTCCCCCAGCGCCCCGGAACCGGCCCGTTCCCTGCGCAGCCGCCACACCAGCGGGAACTCGGGATCGACGATCCAGTCCTGCAGGTACTGCGCTCTGACGTGCCGCACCTCGCCGATCCAGCCCTCGGCGATCAGCCACGCGGCGTGCGCCAGTGCGGGCACGCGCCGGTAGTTGAAGCCGACCATCGACCGGACGCCGGACTCCGCCGCGACCTGCGCGGCGGCGGCCATGCGCTCGGCCTCGTCGGCCGTGTTCGCCAGCGGCTTCTCGCACAGCACGTGCTTGCCGGCGGCCAGGGCGGCGATCGCGATGTCGGCATGGGAGTCGCCGGGGGTGCAGATGTCGACGACGTCCACGTCGTCGCGTCGTACGACCTGCTGCCAGTCGTCCGCCCAGTCACCCCACCCCAGCCGCTCGGCCGCCCGGGCCGCACCCTTCGGGTCACGGCCGCAGACGACGGTCATGTCGACGGCGAAGGGCAGGTCGAACACCCTGGGGGCGGTGCGCCAGGCCTGGGAGTGCACGGCTCCCATGAACGAGTGGCCGATCATCGCCACCCCGAGGCGGGGGCGGCCGGGAACAGGGGCGGGAGAGGGGCGTGGCACGGGGTCTCCGTCTCGGTGGGTTCTACAGGGCGTGGGGGGCGACGGCTCTACGGGACGAGGGCGCCGCGAACCGACGGCCAGCCGGCGAGGGCGGCACGTACGTCCGGGCGGTTCTCGTCGCGCAGGGCCGCCGCGTACGCCTGGTCGAGCACGTCGTCGACGAGCACGCGCTGTCCGGTCCGGGCCGACAGCACCGCGGCCTCGACCATCGCCAGACTCATGGCGTTCTCGTGCACCTCGCCCATGGGCACAGCGCCGGTCCGCAGCGACTCGACGAAGACCCGCAGCGCTCCGGCGATGTCGGAGTACGGGGAGCGGGGCCGCTCGGCGGGTTGTACGTCGGCGGCGAGCACGGGCTCGTTGTCGCCGTCCCACAGCGCCGAGCCCTTCTCGCCGCTCGCCCGCCACGTCCCGTTCCACGACGTCTCGGCGCCCGGACCGCACCAGCTGCCGTTGTACGCGTAGCGTGCCCCGCCCGCCATCTCGAAGACGGCACTCGCGGCGGCGTCACCCTCGTACCAGCTCCATGGCGGGTTGTACGAATGGCAGTAGACGGCGACCGGATCCGTGCCGAGCAGGAAACGGGCCGCGTCGAAGGCGTGGATCGCCATGTCGACCAGCAGCGGGTACGCCATCTCCTCGCGGAAACCGCCGAAGTGCGGAGCCTTGAAGAACTCGGTCGTCAGCGTGCCGATCGCACCGAGTTCCCCGAGCATCCCGCGCAGGGTGAACAGCTGGGGGTTCCAGCGCCGGGACTGGCTCACCATGAACAGCTCGCCGCTCGCCTCGGACGCGGCTGCCAGGGACAGGGCGCGGGCCAGGGTGTCGGCGATCGGCTTCTCGCCGAGGACGGGCAGCCCGGCGGACAACGCGGCGGTGGTGACGGGGTGATGTGCCTCCGGAACCGTCACGTTGACGATCGCCTGGGCGCCGGTGCCGGCCGCGACCGCGACCGCGTCGGAGCCGACCGGAAGGCCGGGCCGGCCGAGGCCGGCCGCGGCCCGCCGGGCGGCGGCCAGGTCGAGGTCGGCGATGCCGACGAGCTCCGTCTCGGGTGCGGCGCTGACGGTGGCCAGCCACTGCCGCCCCATGGAGCCGGCGCCGACCACCACGACGCGCAGGGGGTCGTCCGGTCCGCAACCGATGATTCGGTGGGTCATCGAAGCGGCCCCGAGTAGGACTTGCCGTTGAAGAAGTCGTCGGTGTCGTAGCGCAGCAGCTCCGGGCGGCTGCGCTCGGGCCGGTCCGTACGGGCCCACTGCACGCCGTTGGCGATCACCCGGCGGATGTCCTTGTGGTGGTAGACCGGGTAGTCCTGGTCGCCGGGGCTGAAGTAGAAGATCCTGCCGTGGCCGCGGCGGAAGGTGCAGCCGCCGCGTATCACCTCACCGCCCGTGAACGAGCTGACGAAGACGAGTTCGTCGGGCGCCGGGATGTCGAAGAACTCCCCGTACATCTCGTCCTCTTCGACGACGATCGGATGGGGCACTCCCTGGGCGATCGGGTGTGTGGGATCGACCGTCCACACCAGCTCGCGATCGTGCTCGTTGCGCCAGCGCAGGGTGCAGCTGGTGCCCATGAGCCTGACGAAGATCTTCGACCAGTGGCCGGAGTGCAGGACCACGAGGCCCATGCCCGACAGCACGTGCCGGTGCACCCGTTCCACGACCTCGTCGGACACCTCGGCGTGGGCGGCGTGTCCCCACCAGGTGAGGACGTCGGTCCGGGCGAGCACCTCCTCGGTCAGGCCGTGTTCGGGGTCGTCCAGCGTCGCGGTGCGTACGGTGCAGGCGTCGCCGAGGTTCTCCCTGATGCCCTCCGCGATCGTCGTGTGCATGCCCTGCGGGTAGATCTTGGCCACGTGTTCTTCGACCTTCTCGTGGCGGTTCTCCCCCCACACGGTCACCTGGAGCGGGGACGGGGACGGGGACGGGGGCGATGCGGGGGACGTGGTCACAGTGGTGTGCTGCCTTTCTGCGAAGTCGTCCGGGGGACGGGTCATTTGACGGCTCCACCGGTCACGCCGGTGGCGATGTAGCGCTGTGCCACGAGGAGCAGCACGAGAGCCGGGACCGAGGCGAGGGTCGCGGTGGCCATCACCGCGTTCCAGTCGCTCACGTGGGCGCCGAGGTACTCGTAGAGGCCGAGCGTGACGGGGCGGACGTCCTCGGTCGTGGTCAGGGTCAGCGCGAAGAGGAAGTCGCTCCAGGTGAACAGGAAGGTGAACAGCCCCGCCGTGATGAGGGCGTTCCTGCTCATCGGCAGGACGATCGAGACGAACGCCCGGAGCCGGCCCGCCCCGTCCACCCGGGCCGCCTCGATCACCGAGGACGGGATGTTGCCCATGAAGGCCCGCAGGATCAGGATCGCGAAGGGGATGCCCGCCGTGGAGTCGGCCAGGATCAGGCCGGGGATCGAGTTGAGCAGCCCGAGGTCGTTGTAGGCGCTGTACAGGGCGTTGGCCACCACGATGCCGGGGACCATCTGGCTGATCAGGATCCCGAACAGCGCCGGGCCGACCCAGCGCGCGTGGACGTGGGCGAGCGCGTACGCGGCCGGGCTCGCGACGACCAGGCTGAACGCCACACTCCCCACGGCCACGATGAGGCTGGTCAGGAGGTTGGGCCCTTGCTGGCTCAGCGCGGTGGCGTAGCCGTCGAGGTCAAGGTGGGCGGGGAACCAGGACGTGCCCACGGCGGCATTGCCCGGCTGCAGGGAGACGTTGACCATCCAGTAGACCGGGAACAGCATCACGGCCAGGATCAGCACCCCGACCGCGGTGTACCCCCACGGCCGCCGCGAGCGCCGCCGGTGGACGGGTGAGTGCGTGACCGGTCGGACAGGTGTGTGCGTGATCGGTGTCATGACGGCCTCACTGCTCGACGGCGCGTCGGTTCGCGCGCAGGTAGAGGAAGGCGAAGACCAGCGAGATGACGATGAGGACGTTGCCGAGCGCGGCGCCCTGTCCGAAGTCGAACTGCTGGAAGGACAGTTGGTAGGACTGGCTGGCGATGGTCTGCGTCGCGTTCGCCGGGCCCCCGTTGGTGAGCCCGAGGATGACGTCCAGCACCTTGACCGTGTAGACGACGCCGAGGACGAGCACCACGCCGACCACGGGGCGCAGCAGCGGCCAGGTCACGTGCCGGAACGCCCGCCACCCCGTCGCGCCGTCCAGGGCCGCCGCCTCGTACAGCTCCTCGGGGATGTCCTGGAGCCCTCCGTAGAGGATCGCGACGTTGAAGGGGATCCCGATCCAGATGTTGACCCCGATCACCGCGATCAGCGCCAGTGAGGTGCTGGTGAGCCACCCGGGGCGGTCCTGTACGAGGTGCAGGTCACCGAGGAACCGGTTGAGTACGCCGTTGTCCTGGTCGAGGATCCAGCGCCACACCGCGCTGGAGACGATCAGCGGCACCAGCCACGGCAGCAGGAGCAGGGAGCGCAGCACGCCGTTCAGCGGGAACCTGCGGCGGAAGAACACGGCGATCGCCAGACCGGTGAGGAACTGCCCCGCGATCGAACCCGCCGTGAACAGGACCGTGTTGAGGAGCGCCTTGTCGAACACGGACGAGGACACGACGGCCTTGTAGTTGGCGAACCCGACCCAGGGCGCCTGTCCGGTGTAGAAGGTGGCCGTCGTGTAGCGCTGGAACCCCATGACGACGTTCTTCACCACCGGGTAGCCGAAGAACGCCGCCATGTAGGCCAGTGCGGGAAGCAGGAACAGCAGCTGGGACTGGTGCCGTCGGCCGCGTTTCCGCAGTCCGCGGTCCACCGGGGCGCTGTCCACGGCCCGCACCGCCCGCCGCAGCACGTCAGCCATCCTGGGCCTGCTTCAGTGCCTGCGCCGGAGTCGCCCCCTGGGTGAGCGCGGTCTGCATCGCGGTGTAGATCCTGGTGGCGGCCTTCGGCCAGTCCTTGCCCAACTCACCGGTGCGGGCCCGGGCGTTGCGCACCTGCGTGGTGAACGCCTGCATCCTGGGCTGCTGCGCGGCGAACTTGTCCATCAGCGCGGTCTTCGTCGGCACGGTCTGGCGCTGCTCGGCCAGCGCCAGCTGGTTCTTGTCGGAGTTGAGGCACGCGACGACCTTGGCCGCCTTGGCCTGGCGCTGCGCGTTGCCGGTCTGCGGGATGGTCCAGGTCTCGCCGCCCAGCGGGACGACCGGGGTGTCGCCGGCCTTGGGCACCGGGATCTGTACGACGCGGTAGTGCAGGCTCTTGTCCTTGTCCAGGACCGGGAACTGCCAGGGGCCGTTGATCATCATGGCCGCGTTGCCCGCCGCGAACTGGTCGTCGACGTCCGCCTGGCTCCAGTTGACCACCGACTTCGAGGCCGATCCGCTCTTGACGAGGTCCACCCACAGCTGAAGGGCCTGCGCGACCTCGGGCGTGGCGATGTCCTTCTCGTCGCCGCCGTTGGACCACATGAACGGCAGGAACTGCCAGGTGCCCTCGTAAGTGGCCGGTGCGGCGAAGGCGATGCCGTACCTCTTGCCCGAAGTGAGCTTCTCCGCGGCCGACTTGAGCTCGGCCCAGGTGGTGGGCGGCTTGATCCCCGCCTTGTCGAGCATGTCCTTGTTGTAGAACAGGCCGATCGTGTTGGTCACCGGCTGCAGGCCGTAGAGCTTGCCCTGGTAGGTCGAGGCGTCCACCACGCCCTTGGCGTATCCGTCCGCCGACAGGCCGAAGTCGCCGATCGGGGCGAGGGCGCCGCTGGCCGCGATCTGTTGCAGGTCGGGGTTGTCGAGCATCAGGACGTCGGGGAGGGTCCGCGAGGAGGCCTGTTGCAGCACCTTGGGTATCAGGGAGGGACCGGCCACGGCCTCCCGCTTGATCTTCACGCCGTTCTGCCGCCCGCACGCGTCCAGGACCTTCGCGTAGATCCCCTTGTCGGGCTGATCGGCGTAGTAGTCCATCACCCGCAGTGTGCCGGCGCCGCCGGACGATCCGGTGCCCGAGCCGCAGGCGCTCAGGGAGAGCGGTGCCAGGAGCGCCAGGGCCGCCGTCAGGGTCGTTCTCCTGAGGAATGCTCGTCGTTGAGCCATGTCTCGTTCTCTCCTCGATCGGCGCTGTCTCGGGCGGACCGCGCGGGGTGTCGATGCGTATCGACAGTGCTGACGCGTCAGCCCCCTGTACTCCCCGGATTCGAGCCGTGGAGTCAGCGGGCGGGCAGGGTGGTCCGACGCCGGGTCAGTCGCGGGGGCACCAGCTCGACGGGCGACTGGGCGGGCACGCTCTCGCGGTTCAGGAGCCGGAACAGGATCCGCATCGCGCGGCGCGAGACGTCCCTGGGTTCCAGCGAGAGGTTGGTGACGGGGGGTGTGGAGGTCTCGGCCGTGCGGTCCGTGCACAGTCCGATGACGGAGAGGTCGCGGCCCGGAACCAGACCGCGGTCCAGCAGGCTCTGCAACGTCGGCTGGATCAACTGGGGATCGGGGACGACAAGGCCGAGCCTGCCTGCGTCGCCGGACCCCGGCTCCGTGAGTGCCTCGTCCAGGGCGGCCTCGGCGCCGGCACGGCTGATCTCCGGCGGGCTCACCTCGGCGTAGGCGATGCCGTGCGCGGCAGCCGATTCCTCGGCTCCGCGCAGGAAGCGGCGGACGAAGTTGACGTCGCGCGCCATCACGTCGCCCGGATAGCCGAGGAGGACGACACGGTCGTGCGCGGAGGCGGCGAGTTCGTCCACCGCCATGCGTCCGGCCAGGGCGTAGTCCAGGTCGACGCAGTACAGGCCCGCGGGGTCGTCCGGCACCCCGATCAGGATGACGGGCACGCTCAGGCCGGCCGCCACAGGGATGCGCGGGTCCTTGGACCCGACCTCCATCAGCACGATCGCGTCGCACAGCGACTGGTCACTGAGCCGGGTGAGACCCTCGGCGCCCTCGTCCTCGGTGGCCAGGATGACGTTGTGGTCCTCCTCGCGGGCGCACTTGGTGATCGTCTCGATGAAGGGCAGCACACCCGTCATGTCGGCCCCCGGCGCGAACGGCACGACCAGGCCGATCACCTGGCTGCGCTGGCTGGCCAGTGCGCGGGCACCCGCGTTGGGCTGGAACCCCAGCTCCTCGATGGCCTCCTCGACCCGGCGACGGGTCTCGGGGGAGATCGAGCGGCGCCCGCTCATGACATAGGAGACGGTGCTCTGGGAGACACCCGCCAACCGGGCCACGTCCCGGCTTGTCACCATCCGAGTGCCTCCCTCCGTCTCGATCGGTTCGACCGCTGACGACCGCTGCCGACTGCCGTCGATGCGTATCGATTGACTGCGACGAGACTGTAGGGATCGCCCACGAACAACGGCAAGTGCCGTGCGGAAAAAAAATCCGTGGATCGGGTGGCAGGCAGCCAACTCAGAGCCCCGGCTTGATGCGAGAAGCAGGTTCACCGCAGCGAACAGGAGACCGGGGCGGCGCTGCCGGGCGGGTTGATGGTGTTGTGCCCAGCGGACAGCAGGTGGTGCTGCCAGGCCTGGCAGCGCGAACATGGCTCCTGCGACGTACCACCCGGGGCGGCCCCAGGTGATGCAGAGCGCGATGAGCAGTCCTGGGCCGAGGGCCTCGGCAAGGCCGGCGCCGCGGCCGAACACGCCCAGGTACTGGCCGGTGGGGTGCTGCGGGGCGAGAGCGAAGGAGACTTCGAAGCCCGCGGCCGAGTGCCGTGGTTCGCCGGCTGTGTGGATCACCACGGCGGTGATGAGCAGGGCTGCGGCCGCCCAGGCCGGTATGCCTGCGGACAGCGAGATCGGGGAGCAGGCGATGAGGAAGGCCACGCCTGCCCGGCGGTAGGCGTGTGCGCCGGCGGTGGGGGAATCGATGGTGCGGCCGGCCCGGACCTGGAAGGCGACGACGATGACGGTGCCGGTGAGCATGGTCCCCGAGATGAGCCGGTGCGGGGCGGTGGTGGCACCGACGATCCAGAGCGGGATGGCCACGGTGAGCACCTTGAACTGGATCGCCATGATGCCGTCGAGCGGTTGCAGCCGCTGTCGGCAGAGGGCCTCGGCGGGACCCACCGCCAGTTCTTGATCCACATGCGTGTCGGGGGCATGTGTGTCTCACTGGGAAGCGGTCTGTATGCGTCGATGGATCCGGTCGGTCCGTCCGCATGCTTTGAGGCTGCACGGCAGCCGTTCGAAGTCCCGTACCCCCTCTCGTGGCCGACGAGCTTGCGCTGCGCTCGCCGGGCCCATCAGCCGGAAGGGATGACCATGATCAAAGGCGACGGCATCCGCCGCGACATCGCCCAGGTCGATGCGGACGAACTGACCGCGTTCATCAACGCCATCAAGGAACTGCAGAACCGCAAGCATCCGGGGGTCAGGGACGATTTCCCCGTCGGCGGTGTCAGCTTGTGGTTCAAGCAGGACGAGATCCATCAGGCGACACATGTCCACGGCGGCCCGGAGTTCGTTCCATGGCATCGGGAACTCTGCAACCGCTTCGAGCAGTCGATCCGGTCTGTCGACCCACGGTTGTCGCTGCACTACTGGGACTGGACGACAGACCCCAGCCCGCTGTTCACACCTACGGTGATGGGTTCGAAGAAAGGGGATGCCGGAGAGCCCTGGCTCAGTGCCGGCTTCTACAACCCGACGGCCGACCCCTACCGCGACGACAACGTCTTCGCCCCGGAGCACGCCAACCCCTTCGACCCACCGCGCACCCTCACCCGGGACATGACGGACGGCGTGCCCCAACTCGCCTTCAAGGACGAGGAGATCATCGCAGCCCCCGACTACCACACCATGCGGCTCAAGCTCGAAGGCAGTCACAACGACGCCCATGGCTACATCGGCGGCACCATCGGCGAACCCCACACGTCGTTCCGTGATCCGTTTGTCTTCCTGCTCCACTCGAACGTCGATCGCCTGTACGCCATGTGGCAGCACGCCGACCCCGTGACCCGGTTCGATCCCCAGACCGTCTACGGCGCCGCCGACCCCGAGGACCCGATGTGGTTCGCGCGTCGGCTCGGCCCCTGGGACGGCTCGGGGAGGATGCGGCCCTGGTCGGCACCCGAGTTCGAGGAAGAAGAGAAGAACTACCTCGATCTCAGCGTGGTCACACCACCCCAGTACGACACGATTCCGCCGGTCGGGAACGGCGCGGCCACCGGGAAGAAGCTGGACGACCTGCGCCACCTGCTCGAGGACCCGGCCGTTCGCCGAGCGGTCAGGACTCTCCTGCCCACGTAGGCCACACAGGGGAGTCCGGCCCAGCACGACGCCGACCGCGAACTCGGCTCCGCGCCAGCCGTCACCGACTCCAGGCAGCCCCTGCTGTGCACCTGCCTCTCGGCCGTCCTCCCGGTCAGCCTGCCGGCCGATTTCCTGCTCAGCCGGAGCCGCGGCGGCCCGGGGTGCCCTTCAGGCACGTCGCCGGCCCCGTCGGTGCAGTCGGCGGCCTACGACCAGGACGGCGGCGAGTTTGATCAGGATCACGACCAGAACCGTGCCAATGACCCAGGACGTCCAGTCCGAGACTGTCAGGAGCGCGTCGGCCAGGCCCAGATGCACGGCGACAGCGACGAGCGTCGCGAGCGCTGCCCACCCGAGACGGCTGGGGCGCGTGGACGCCGGGCCCGCGGGGGACGGGAGGTCGACCCCCGTGGACTCGTGCCATTCCACCCGTAGCTCGTCCCGTCTGCCGAATCGGCCGACGTGCATGGTGAGGAGGTCCTGCAGTGTGCGGAGATCCTCATCGGTGTCGGCCTCGAACCGTAGGAAGAGTTCGCCCTCGGCGGCCCGGAGCTCGCACTCGCCCGTGGGCAGGGTGACCCTGCCGTGGGTGTCGGACCACTCGACGCGGATCTGATCGGGGGCGATGTCGAGTGGCTTGTGACGTGCGGCGGAGGCGGTCTCGTCAGCACCGGTGTGGTGGCTGCGCGGGCGGTGTCCCAGGTGGCGGCCCTTGTTGCTGAAGTGCTTGCAGAGCTGGACGAGATACCGGCTGGGACGGTCGGTCGTGACGTGGGCTTCGGCGATCGGCATGGTGATCCTCGGGGTCAGGTCCGGGTGGCGGTGATGAGCCACGCCTCGGCATGGCCCGGCTCGGCGGTGGCGTCGAGGCCGGGACGCGCGGCCAGGAGCGTGTGCTCGCCGGTTCCGCAGCCCGCGTCCAGCACGTGGCCCCGGAAGGCACCCGACGCGGCGAGGGCGGCGAATACCGGCTGGTGGCGGCCGATGTCGCAGGGGGACGGGGCGACGTACAGGTCGTCGGGCGAGCGCGCAGTGGCTGTACTCGAACCGTGGGGTGAGGCTGCCATGGGTTGGTTCCTTCCGTTCCGAGCCGACGGAACCTCACCTCGTCCTCGCAGGGGCTCGGGTCCGCCGGTTGGCTGACTCCGCCAGATTTATCGAGACACAGTGTCTTCGTCAAGTCATGGTGTATCGAGTAGGGCGTCTCGTACACTGCACGGGTGCCGAAGCTGTGGAACGAGACGATCGAGGAGCACCGCCGCGCGGTACGGGACGCGGTGCTGGAGGTCACCGCGGGGTTGGTGGCCGAGCACGGGCTGCGCGGAGTGACGATGTCGCGGATCGCCGAGGGGACCGGAATCGGCCGGGCCACGCTGTACAAGTACTTCCCGGACGTCGAATCGATCATGACGGCATGGCACGAGCGCCAGATCTCCGGCCATCTGCGGGAACTCGCCGCGCTGCGCGACCGGCCCGGTACCCCTGGCGAGCGGCTCACCGCCGTACTCGACGCGTACGCCCGCATCCAGCAGCGGCGCCACGGCCATGACGTGGAGATCGGCGCCCTGCTGCATCGCGGGGAACACGTCGCGCACGCCGAGCAGCATCTGCGCGGGTTCATCGGCGGCCTGCTCGCCGAGGGTGTGGCGGCCGGCGAGGTGCGGGACGACGTGACTTCTGACGAACTGGCCGGCTTCTGTCTGCACGCCCTCGGGGCGGCGGGCGGTCTGAAGTCCGAGGACGCGGTGCACAGGCTCGTCCGGGTCACGGTGGACGGCCTGCGTCCGGCCGGCTGAGGGTGATGGCGGGGGCCGGGGTCGGAACCGGCCCCCGCACGGCGTGGTCAGCTCTTGCCGAGCATCTTGTTCATCTCCGTGATCTCGGCGTTCTGCGCGGTGATGATGCCGTCGGCCATGGAGATGGCGGTGCCGTACTTGCCCTTGTCCTTCTCGGTGGTGGCCATCTCGACGGCGCCCTTGTGGTGCTCGATCATCATGGTCAGGAACATGGTGTCGAACTCCTTGCCGGACATCTTCTTCAGCCCGGCCAGGTGGGCGCTGCTCATCATGCCGGGCATGTCGGACTGGCCCATGCCGGACATGGAGGACGTGGAGCTGCCCGCCATCGGCATGTCCTTGCCCCAGGACTTCAGCCAGCCGGTCATGGTCTCGATCTCCGGGTCCTGAGCCTTCTCGATCCGCGCGGCGAGGTCTTTGACCTGGGCGGAGGACGCCCGGTCGGCGGCGAGCCGCGCCATCTGAACGGCCTGCTGGTGGTGCGGGATCATGCCCTGGGCGAAGGCGACGTCCTGGGCGTCGTACGTGTCACCGGCGGTGTCGGCACCCGCGGAGGACGACGTGGCTGCGCCGGCTGACGCGGCGCTGCCGCTGTCGGTGCCGCCGCCACAGGCGCTGAGGACGAGTGCGGTGGTCGCCGTGACCGTGATCAGCGCGGCACGGTGAGAGAGGGTGCGGGGGGTTGCGGACATGTGTGGACTCCTGCGGTGGGAAGAGAGGTTCCTGGCCTGCGTGAGCACCGCGCCGGTCGACGGCGTGGTGTCCGAGCGGCCTCTAGATCCGCAGGAGTTGGAGTTCCGCAAGAGAAGGCGGCGCGCGGGTGGCGTCCGGAGACACTGCCGGGTGCGAGCATGCGGCGTCGGCCTGCGTGGTGAGGACCACCGGCTCGGACGTGGGCGTGGGCAGTTCAGGGCCACCGGCGACGGCAGCCGACACACAGGTCGAGTCGGCGTGCTGGACGAGGCATCCGCCGCAACGGCCGCCGGAGCAGTCACCGTCATCCGTCGCGAGGGGGGTCGCCATGAGACGGTGGTGGACACGATCCGGGGCAAGGCCGCCGGGAGCCAGGGCGTGCATGCCCAACAGCCCTGCGAGCAGACTCAGCACGAGCAGCGCCTGCCACCGCCGCACGGGCGGTCGTGCGAGGTGCTGCTCGGAACCGGGCATGGGGTTTGTCCTGGGTCGGCGGTCGCAAGTGGCTGGTGATGCATACGGTTGTGGCCTTGCTCGCGTTCACCACGGCCGGAACGGTTTTGGCGTTACGCCGTGATCGCCTGGGGTCGGCGCGCCGTGAGGCGTCCGCTCTGGGCAAGGGCGGCGACGGAGCCCGCGCAGGCCGGACCGGTGAACGTCAGCGCCGACCAGGTCAGCCGGAGCGCGTAGAAACCGGAGCCCGATCGGCTCCACAAGAAGATGCAGGAGTCCCGCAAGGTGGTGCGCTGGAGCACCGTTCGCAGGGTTGGGGGTGAAGTCGGCGTTCGGGCGAGCGGTAGGGATCAAGGAGCCGCGGCTTGCGCTCCTCCTCGGCATACCCGCGCTCACCGGGGCGGCACTCCTTCAACGCCTTCGTGATCTACCGCCTCGTCATCGAGGTGCCGCTGCTGGGCCTGCTGGCGACCGGGGCACTCAATGCCCGACGTCATGCAGCACACCCAGAGATGTAACGCCTGCTACATTCCATGGCGCGACTGATACGGAACCTGGGAGCCGCCGGCCCGTCCTCGTGATCAAGCTGCCCGCAGAGCCGTCCCGGCGCCGGGACGCGGTCTGGCGGGAGCTGCGCAAGGTCCGCCGCCCCCGCCGCCGCGATCACCTTCCTCTCCGCCCTCGCCCCGCACCGGGCCACGGACTACCAGTGGATGCAGGACGAAGTCCTCTACTCCCGCCTCTGCATGGCCGGCCACGTCACGAGCGACCTCACCGCCGGCACCCTCCTCGGCGACCTGATCGGCGACTACGAAATCTCGATCGGCGGACACTGACCCACTCCCGCACACCCAGCGGCCCCCGACCGAATTCCGGCCGGGGTCCTCGTTCTGACCTGCGGCGGAGTGACCAGCTTGCTGGGCTGAGAACGGTGCGCGAGGTCGGGCACGCCGCGGCGGTCCGATCCGGGCGGTGGCATGATCCGCCCGCGATCCACCAGAAGATCTTTCCGCGAGGGCGACGGTTTTCTCGCCCGCCGCTGGTCTGGATTGGTACCGCACCCGACCAGCACTGTGGAGTCTCCGATGTCAGATCTCGTTCAGACCGCCGTCGTCACCGGTGCCGGCCGCGGCTTCGGGCGCGCGATCGCCGCCGCGCTCGTCGCCAGGGGCACCCACGTCATCGGTATCGCTCGCGACGGACAGGAGCTGCACGCCGTACGCGACGACCTCGGCGAGGGTTTCACGCCCATCGCCGCCGACGCCACCGACGAAGCGCTCGCCGCGGAGGTGATCCGCACGCACCGCCCGGGCCTGCTCGTTCTCAACGCCGGGGCCACGCCGCACATGGCGCCCGTGCAGGAGCAGACCTGGGAGACCTTCAGCCGCAACTGGGAGGTGGACACCCGGCATGTGTTCACCTGGACCGGGGCGGCGCTGCGGGAGCCTTTGGCGCCCGGCAGCCTGGTCCTGTCGATGTCCAGCGGGGCTGCGCTGGGCGGCTCCCCGCTCAGCGGCGGGTACGCCAGCGCCAAGGCCGCCGTCCGGTACCTGCGTCAGTACGGTGCCGAGGAGTCGGGCCGGGCCGGTTCGGGGATCCGGTTCGTCACGGTGCTGCCGGACATGACCCCGGTCGGCGGGGTGGGCGACGTCGGGGTCACGGGCTATGCCGCGCGGGTGGGCGTCGATCGGGAGACCTTCATCGAGGGGCGGCAGCCGATCCTCACCCTGGAGCAGGTCGGCAAGGCCGTCGTGGAGCTCGCGGGGAACCCGGACAGCGGTCCGGAGTACCGGCTCGGCGCCGAGGGGCTGAGCCCGATCGGCTGAGTCGCCGCCCGGCCACGCCATCCACCGCCGTCCACAGCGGCCCCACCGCACTCCGAGGAGAGGATCGACGATGCCGTCGAACGCCGAGTTCACCGCCCTGACCGGGCCGTTCCGGCCCGAACTGCTCGCGCACTGCTACCGGATCCTCGGCTCGATCCACGACGCCGAGGACCTGGTGCAGGAGACCTACTTGCGGGCGTGGCGTGCGTTCGACGGCTTCGAGGGCCGTTCCTCGGTACGGCGGTGGCTGTACCGGATCGCCACCATGGCCTGCTTGACGGCACTCGAGACGCGCAGGCGCAGGCCCCTGCCGTCGGGACTGGGCGCGCCATCGGACGACCATCAGGTGGCGGTGGCTCCCCGTGAGCCGGCGGTGAAGTGGCTCCAGCCGGCGCCGGACGCCCGGTTCGGCGCCGACGACCCGGCGGCGGTCGTGGCCGCGCGGACGGGCGTGCGCCTCGCATTCATCGCCGCACTGCAGTACTTGTCCGCCCGCCAGCGCGCCGTGCTGACCCTGCGCGACGTGCTCGGGTTCCGCACGGCCGAGGTGGCGGAGATCCTCGACACGACGATCGCGGCCGTGGACAGCGCGCTCCGCCGAGCCCGCGCCCGCCTGGCCGACGCCGGACCGGTCGCGGACGACCTGGCGGAGCCGGACGAGCAGATCCGGCGCGGCCTCATTGACGACTACGTCGACGCCTTCACCCGCGCCGACCCCGACGCGCTGGTGGACCTCCTCCGCGCCGACGTCGAAATGGAGATGCCGCCGACCCCGACCTGGTTCACCGGCCGCCACGCCGTCCTCGGCTTCCTGTCCGCCCGTGTCCTGCGTCCGGACCTGTGGCGGATGACGCCGACCCGTGCCAACGGTCAGCCCGCCGTCATCGTTCACCACCACACGGGCAACGGACGGTACGAGCCCTACGGCATTCAGGTCCTGACCCTGAGTGGGTATCGCATCGCCCGGATCACCGCCTTCAACGACCCGACTCTGGTGGCGACTTTCACCGCCCACCCCCTCGAAGTCCGGTGACCGGGGAAGCGGACGATGGCGGACTGAGCGTCGCAAGGCAGGCGATTAGGGGCGCAGTCCTGCTGCGCCCCTGATCGGCGTTCCGCCGATCAAGTGGATGAGGTGCGGGCATCAGGGGTGAGGACCGCCTTGGCGCTCCTACGCGCACACCCATTGCCTTCTCCGGCACGCGAAACCGGTTCCCCCGGCAGCCGGGGCGCTCGGAAGCGCCTACTGGCCGCCCGGATGCGCCATCAGCCTGTCCAAACGGCTCACGCCCGACGGAGCACGTAGCCCGGGGAGATCTGGGAAAGCAGTACGAGATGCGATCTCGGCGGCATTCCCTCCTACGGCAACCAGCGCACGGCCTGGGACGCCGGCTGCCGTCGCGACTGCGAGAACCCCGAACACCGCTGAGGCCTGTCCGGCGGATCATGCCGGCGTTGCGGGGCCCAGCATGCCCATCTGTCCGGCACGCCCATCTGTGTTGACAGGGCGCCGTTGCTTGAAGCCGCCCTGATCCGTCGGACAGGCCCTGGTGTCATGACCGGATAGGTTCGCCGGGTTGTGTTCAGACCACCTGTGACTCGCGCCCGTGGAGGGCCACTCTCCAGGCGGCATCGAGCGATGAGTTCCGCTACGAAGAGAGGTCTTCTTGGGCGGACGTGCTCGTGAGGTGCCGGTAGAGGCGCCGCCCGGTCCTCGGATCGTGGGCACGTACGAACTCGACCAGGCTTGACGACCGGTGAGGAAACTCCAGCGTGAGCGACATTGTGGTCCAGAAGATCGTCCGGCCCGAGCGCGCGGTGTCGGGCCCGTGGCCGGAGGTGATCGCCTCGAATCTCGACTACCACCGAGCGACCTTCCTGTGGAAGTGCGAGGGCCTCTCGGATGAACAACTGCGGCTACGTCCTGTGCGGTCGTCGGCGTTGACGCTGCTGGGGCTCATGCGCCATCTGCAGGGGGTTGAGCGTGCCTGGTTCCAGCGGACGTTGGCCGGCACGACGCCTCGCTTCTTTCCGTATCGGACCTACGTCACCGCTGACGGTGGCGAGTGGTACGACGAGTCGGATGCCACGCCGGCCAGGGACGTCTGCGAGGACTACCTCAAGGCCTGCGAGGAATCGCGGCAGGTATTCGCAAAGGCGACCGTCGATGTCGCGCGCATCGTGCCGAACCCGGAATTCGGTGACACCGATGTGAGGTTCGTCCTTGAGCACGTGATCGAGGAGTACGCCCGCCACGTCGGCCACGCAGACCTCCTCCGCGAGGCCATCGATGGCGTCACCGGCGAGTAGCCGGCCGCTGCGCCTCACGAAGCACACAGTGGAGCGGGCGACGAGAATCGAACTCGTGCTTGCAGCTTGGGAAGCGACGGTGCTCGGGCGGCTGCGAAGCTTCCGACCCGCGTTGATTCGGCACGCTGGGGCCGGTGGGCAGGGCGTGCATGCGAACGGCTCTGTACTTGGCCCGGCTGATCCGAGTGTTCGGATCGGCCGGTCTTTCGCGAGTGCACCGCCTTACCCGCCGAGGCCGTCGAGCAGCATGGTGAGCCCGGCCAGGAACTCGTGGTCCGCGTCGACGTTCCGGGCGCTTCGCGCGGTCTCGGTCAGGTTCGGGAACTCGGCGGGCGGCAGTTCGGTGATGGCTGCCGTCCCCGGACCGGACAGCGGGCCGAGGTGTTCCAGCTGGATCGCTCCGATGACGTAACTGAGCAGGCCGCGCAGGGCGATGACCCGCCGCTCGCCCTCGACACCCGCCTCGGTGAGAACGACGAGCACGGATTCCGACCAGCGCAGAACTCCGAGGGAGTGGTGCCGGTGGGCGATGGTCAGAGGGACGACCGCCGGATGGGCGCCCACGGTGTCACGCAGCCGCCGTGCCATGGCCTCGATCCGCTCGCGCCATGACGCGTCGGGATCCGGCGGTTCGGCGTCCACCTCGCCCAGTACGAGCTCGACGACGAGCCTTTCGAGCTCCTCGCGGTCGTGCACGTACCGGTAGAGCCCCATGGTGCTCATACCGAGCTCCTGGGCGACGGCGCGCATCGACAGCCCGGCGAGCCCGTCGCGATCGATGACGGCGAGAGCGGCCGAGGCGAGTTGATCGGTGGTGAGGGAACGCGGGCGCGGCATGACGGTTGACAGCGTACGGCATACGCCTACGCTGGTAGGCGTATGCCGTACGCTTATAGAGGGGGAAGCCCATGCGTATGAGCCGTCGTCCGATGGAGCCCGGTTCCACCGTGAACGAGCGCAACCTCACCACCGTCTCCGGCGACCAGGTCGCCGTTCCCGCCCCCGACCGGCTGATCCACCTCCAGTTCCGGCGGTTCGCCGGCTGCCCGGTCTGCAACCTGCACCTGCGGTCGGTGACAAGGCGTCACCGGGAGATCGAAGCCGCCGGTGTGCGCGAGGTCGTGGTCTTCCACTCACCCGCCGAGGAACTGCTGCCCCATACGACCGCTCTCCCGTTCGCCGTCGTCGCCGACCCGACCAGGCGGCTGTACGCCGAGTTCGGAGTGGAACGGTCACCCCGCGCCCTGCTCGGCCCGCGCGCCTGGGGACCGATCGTCCGAGCGGTCGTGAGCGGCGCACGGGAGGTTGTCCGCGGGCGGGAGCACCTGCCCGCGACCAGCCCGCACGGCGGCCGGCTCGGCCTCCCCGCCGACTTCCTCATCGCACCTGACGGCCGCGTGCTCGCCGTCAAGTACGGCGAGCACGCCTACGACCAGTGGCCGGTCGACGAGTTGCTCGAACTGGCAGCCCGCACACCGCCCACGCCCCGCTCGAACCCGGCCGCACGGTGACCGAGGGCCACGGCCGCGGTCGGCGCAACGGCGCAACGGCGCAACGGCGAAGCGGACGGAGCGGACGGAGCGGAGAAGGCGTAGCCGTACACGCCTTCTCGGGAACGTGGTCCCACGGGAACCCAGCGGCTTGGTCTACGGCCGGCGTTCCGCGATCACGGCCGGCCCCGCCTCGGCGAGCCGGACATCACAGGCCACGACGTCGGGATCGCCCTGATGGAACACATACAGCCGCATCCGGCCCTCGCTCAGGTACCGGAAGCCGACCAGCAACGACTCGGCCTTCTCCCGCTCCTCGTAGCTCGGAGCCGGACAGTTCAGTGTGGTCGACAACGTGTGTGCCCGGTCCTCCAGCCGCTCCTCGCCGGGCACGTTCTCCGGGAGTCTGATCAGCGGAGTGCCGAGGACGTGGTCCACCTGGCCGCCGGAGTGGAAGCGCATCTCGCCCGCCTCGTGCCGTACGCGGCTGACCGCCTCCCACGGGAGGAGCACCTCGTCCTGCTGGAAGAGCGGGATCTCGTAGATGGTGAGGAGATCACCGATGGTCGCCTTCCGGCCGCCTACTGCGATTCGCAAGGACGGCGATCCGCCGGGGCCCGGGAGGACGCCGCGAACACGCACCGGATTCTCCCCTGCGGCCTTGAGCGGGGCTTCCGGCGTTCGCGTCCGCACCCTGAGGCTCTGGCGCCGGCCTTCGTCGGCCGGTTGCTCAGAGTCAGTCCTTCCGCTTGAAGATGAGATACGAACTGGTGCATACGACCGCCGTCAGTACCATCGCGAAGGGATGTCCGAGCACCCGGTGCAACTCCGGTATCTCCCTGAAGCTCATGCCGTAGATCGTGCCGACGAGGGTCGGGGCGAAGAGGATGGCCGCCCACGACGAGATCTTCTTGGCCGGGACAGTTGTGGTGCTGGTGGGGTCGGGTACCGACCGGTGCAGGCGGCCGGGGGCCGGGCTGTTCGTGAGCGTTGTCGCAGACGGCGACGACGAGGTCGTCCGGGCGTAGCGTCTCGCAAATGTGGGCGGCCGGAGTCGTGGGTGCGGACGAACACCGCGCGGGGCGCGGTCCGCAGGGGTATGCCGCGGTGTCGGCCAGAGTGTCCGCGCGTAGGCGCAGGCAGGTGCGCCGTCGGTCTCCTTCGGAGCGGGATCGCTCGATCAGGCCGACCTGTTCGAGCAGCTTGACGTGATGGGCGAGGAGGTTGCCGGGGGCCGCTTCCGCACCAGCCGCTCACCATCCGGTCGCCTGGGACCGCCGGGTCCAGCGCAAGGGCAGGCCGGTGAAACAGTCGGAGCAGCCCGAACGTGTAAGCGCGGGATGCCGTTGTGGGACGTACGGATTGCGCGGTGTCCGCAACGGAACAGCCGCTGCACGTCTCGGCGTCCATACCGTGTGTGTAAGCAGGGGATGCCCCGGCGCGTGTTCTCGAGGGATCTGGGTCGTTGGAGGGATCATGGAGACCAACTGGGTGACGCGGCTGGCCAACAGCCCAGGTTGTCGCAAGAGCCCTGACGCCGGGCGCAGCCCTCACGATCACCTCCCTCCGTCCCGACGGGGCTTGAACCTGCCCGGTTGGGAGTGGTGAATCGGTGACTTCGGGTGTGGTCGACGCGCAAGCGATGGATTTGCGCGCGGTGCAGCGCCAGGTCGATGCGGCGCTTGAGGATTTCCTCGCCGAAAAGGACCGTGCGGCGGCCGGCCGGGGGTATCCGCCGGAGGTGGTGCAGACCGTGCGGGACTTCTTGGCAGCAGGCGGGAAGCGGATCCGGGCGCTGCTGTGCGTGGTGGGCTGGCATGCCGCAGGCGGAGCCGGGGAGGCGACGTCGGCGTTGCGTGTGGCGGCGTCGTTGGAGCTGTTCGTGGCCTTTGCACTCATCCACGACGACATCATGGACGACTCGGTCAGCCGTCGGGGCCGCCCCGCCGTCCATCGCGTGATGCGTGCCCGGCTGGGGGAGGACAAGCGGGCCGAGCGGCTGGGGGCGGGCGGCGCGCTGCTGGTGGGCAACCTCGCGTTGATGTGGGCGCAGGAGTTGCTGCACACCGCCCGGTTGGAGCCGGGGCGGCAGCGGCTGGTGCATGGGTTGAATGACGCGATGCTGGAAGAGGTGATGTACGGCCAGTATCTGGATGTGATGGGTACCGGCTGTGGCGCTGACGATGTCGAGGCCGCCTTGCGGATCATCCGCTGCAAGACCGCCACCGCGACCATCGAGCGGCCTCTTCAACTGGGGGCTGCGGTAGCCGGGGCCGGTGAGGCCACGATGGATGTCTTCACGCGGCTGGGTCTGCCGTTGGGTGAGGCGTTCCAGCTGAGGGACGACCTGTTGGACGTGTTCGGCAGCCCGGACGGCGCGTGTGCGCCGGGCCTGAGCGATCTGCGGGAGGGCAAGCGGACCGTTCTGCTCGCGTTGGGTCTGCAGCGCGCCGACCGGGTCCAGCGCGAGCGGCTTGGCCACCTCGTGGGCCGGGCCGATCTGGGGGAGCGCGAAGCGGCCGAGGCGCGGACGATCCTGCAGGTCACCGGGGCCCGGGAGCACACCGAGCGGATGATCGCTGACCGCTACGAACAGGTGCTGCAGGTCCTGGACGGGGCCGGCTTCCCGCAGGCCGCGGACCGTGCTCTGCGCGGCCTGGCGGTCACCGCCACCCAGTACACCTCCTGACATCGCACCGCGTGCCCCGGGCACCAGCCCTCACCGCCGCGCGTCTACAGCTGTGTCACCCGACCCGAGCAGGAAGAACTCGTCATGACCCAGCAGGTTTTCGAGCGTGTCGCCGGATACGAGCGCCGGTTCAACACGCTCTTCGAGGAGTACTTCGACACGTTGAGCGCCGGGCTCGATGCGCCGTCGTTCAGCCGTTTCACTCCGGACTGCCTGCAGTTGCTGCGGGAACTGTCCTTGCGGGGCGGCAAGCGGATACGGGTCGTTCTCCTGCATGAGGCAGCTCGTCTGGTGACCGGCGAGCCGGTCGAAGGACTGGACGCCGCGGCACTGAGCGTCGAGCTGCTGCAGACCCACGGCTTGGTGCACGACGATCTCATCGACGACAGCCCCACCCGCCGCAGCGGCCCTTCCACTTACTACGCCTACCGTGAACGGTTCCCCGGCCACCCGCAGACCGCCCTCGGTCTCACCGTACTCGCAGGCGACCTCGCACTCGCCCTCTCCCTGCAGGTACTGCTGGGTGCCAAGCTTCCGGTCGCCGTGCGGCAGGCCATGGTCGAGGTGCAGACGCGGGCGGCGGCCGACACGTTCGTGGGCCAGATCATCGACCTGGAGCGCGATTTCACCGCCACCGCCGACGAGCAGATCCTGCACTGCGTGGCCGACTACAAGTCCGCCCGCTACTCGATCCTCGCGCCCATGCAACTCGGACTTCTGGCCGCGGGCGAGGAACCGGACCTCTTCAAGCAGGACCTGCGCGAGTACGCACGGCTGGTGGGGATCTGCGGGCAGATGCGTGATGACTACCTGGACCTGTTCGGGGACGCGGCCACCATGGGCAAGCCGACCGGCACCGACATCCGTGACGGGAAACAGAGCTATACCGTCAGTGCCCTGCTGTCCGCCGTCGATGGCTCCGAGCGTACGGTGGTGCGGGCCGCGCTCGGTGACCCGTCCTGCACGCCGGAAACCATCGCCGCCGTCCGGGAGATCGGTGAGAACCGTGGTGTGACGGTGCGGATGCAGGCGGACATGCGGCGCTGTGCCGAGCAGGCTTCCACGATGGCCGCGGGCTGGCGGTCACGGTGGCGTGATGAGGCGGTCACCTTCTTCGAGTATCTGCCGCTGTGGGGCGTCGAGAGAGCCATGTGAGCAGCGCACGCACGACAGGCGTGGCGCGCCCGTCCGGTGTACGCCCCGCGGGTGCGGGATCGCAACCTGGGACCGGCGAGGCCGTGGCCACCAGGTCCGCGAGGGCCTGGCGCCAGCGTGCGGGAAGGCTGTCGGCGCCGGGGAGGGCCTGGTCGATACGGAAGCACGCGCTGGTCGTGCCCTCGTAGCTGACCGCCGCAATGGCCATGGGGACGCCGGGCGGGCAGCAGATGATGGGGTCGATGCGGCGCACTGCCGCCTCGCCGTAGTGCAGACGCCGGCGCACCACGAGATAGGAGGCGCAGACAGTGAGTCGGCCCGGGACGGTGCTGGCGGCCACGAGGCGCTGGAGCAGCGGCTGGGGAAGGCGAGTGAGAGCAGCTCGGAGGACCGTCCTGTGTCCGGCCGACTTCAGGGGAGTGGTGACTGCTTGCGCACGCGCCAGCCGTCGGCCCATCGGCATGGCGCCGCCGGGCAGGTCGACACGGGCCAGGAACAGCCGGTTCCCGGGCGCCCCTGCTTCATCGGGCGTGCGCAGATTGACGGGAACCAGCACGGGAATCGGCACACCGGCTGCGCGAGGCCAAGCGTCTTCGGCCCACTGGGTGATCGCGTGGGCCACGGCGGTGAGGTAGACGTCGTTGGTGCTGGCTCCGGCGGCGTGGGCCGCGGTGCGCAGGCAGGCGGAAGGCGCTTGAGTCCACATCGTGTGACGGCGGCTGGACAGCGGATGCGAGGCGGATTGCCACAGACGGTGCCGGCGCGCGTGGCGCAGCAGGTTCACGGTGCTGCGCAGGACTTGGCACAGGCGGGGCCTGGGGATTGGGCAGATGCCCCGGGTGAGCACTGAGAACTGTTCCGGCAGGAGTCGCGGCCCGAACAGCGTTTCCATGATCGTGACGATGTTCACGCCGTCCTGGACGGCATGATGGGTGAGATACAGCAGAGCGAACCCGTCGGGCGTGTGACCGTGCAGGAGGATCATGCGCCAGGCCGGGGCCCCCGCGGTCCAGGGCTCTTGCAGCAGGAGCCGCACGGTCTCCTCAAGAGCCTCCGGCGCACCGGCCACCTGCCGATCGCGAACGTGCCGGGCCATGTCCGGGGCGGCAGGCATCCACCGTGCCGTCTGCCCGTCGCCGGTCAGGACATGCGTCAAACAGGGAAGATCGGCAAGACGCGCGGTCACGTGCTCGCGCAGAGCGGCCAGATCGGGCACATCGCCGGTCAGGTGCAGCACCACCCCGACCGTCGAGTTGGCGTCCAGGTGCTCCGCGAGTTGTTCGGCCTTCACCATGACGAGATCGGCGGGGCTCGGATCCGGGAACCGGTTCATATCCATTACCCCAGGAGTGTGTAGACGGGTGCGCTGACTGCCGCGCCGACCAGCACCCCGACGGTGACCTGGCCGACGGTGTGGCAACGCAGCCGGATACGGGACCAGCCGATCAGCACCACCAAGGGAGTCAGCACGAGCATCCAGGGGCCGAAGACCGAGCTGAGGATGGCAAGAGCGCCGGAAGCGACCGCGGAGTGAACTGACACCTTCCAGAAGAAGGTGATCACCAGCAAGGTGAGCAGGACGGCGAGCATCGCCGCCACCAGGGCCGTCACCTCGGCGGGAGCTTTGAACCCGTACAGCAGCGCGGTGCCGGTGATGACCGAGGCCATCACCCCGGGGGCGGCCACGATACGGTCCTGCCGCCGCCTCACATGTCGGTCGCCCCAGTACTGGCGGCGCTCACCGAACCCCAGGATCAGCGTGGGCAGCACCGCGGTGAACACCGCCGCGAACACGCCCCATCCGATGCCGGCCCATCCGGCGGCGTGCCAGCCCAGCAGCGGAGCGAGGACCAGTATCCAGTTCCGGGGCTCACCGCCGTCACTGAGCAGCCAGGCCCAGCGTGCCGCTGAGCGAGGTACCACCTCGCCCCTGGCTTGGCGGGAGGATCCGGGCGGCGGGGCTGATACGGCAGGTGAAGCAGCCGAAGCCGCAGTGTTGTGTTGCGACACCTCTGAAAGCCCCGCCCCTCACGTGGTGTTGCCGCCGTGCGGCCGTTCATCATCGAAACGACTCCCTCAAGGGACCGGTCACGGCACCCGCACGGCCTGCTCGATGCCGGTCGCCGTTCCCTGGGCCGTGCGCGAGTGGTGGGTGCGGGTACGGACGGCGAAGGCAGCCATGCCCAGCGCCGCCATGCCCACGGCCCACCCCGTACCCAGTAGCAGACAGCCGGTCGGCACCACCTTCAGGCCGCCGGCGGCCACCGAGGTCTGCACCGCCCCGTAAGCAGGCAGGAAGCGCACCACCGGACTGTCCGCGTCCGGGTTGATCAAGGGATTCTGCAACACCACGTCGATGGAGCTGATCATGATGGCCAGGAACATGCCGGCCAGCTCGCTGCGCAGCACGGCCGCCAGCACGATGCCGATGCCCCCGTAGACCAGAGCACCGGTGAACATCCCCGCTCCGAGCACCAGGAGCCGCTCGGGGCGCCAGAACAGCTGCATCCACGCAGTGGTGTAGGCGGCGACGAGAACCGCGACCAGAAGGAGCGCGGTGCACTTCGCCAGGGCGAGGCACGAGCGGGGATAGCCGGACCGCACCAGTCGCTGGTCGAACAGCGCGGAGCGGGCTGTGGCGACGAACATCATGAACGCCATGACCAGTGACAGGGCCTGCAGTGCGCCGTTGATCTGGACCAGGATGTTGCCGTCCATGACCACTGTGCGGCCGACCGGACGGATCCGAAACCGCAAGGGCGTACGGGGCACCACCGTGAACGCCAACGTGGTCCACAGCGGGACGAACAGGACCACGATGAACAGCGCCAGCCTGTTACGGGCCTGCTCGATCAGCGCGAACCGCAAGGCCGTACGGAAGCAGGACCACCACCGCGTCATACCGGCACCACCTCCGATCCGGTCTGTTCCGTCTTCTGCAGCACCCCTGCCTGAAGGCGGTACAGGGTGTCCAGGCGGGAGGCGTCGTAGGCGAGGTGCGAGACCACCAGCACCGCACAGCCCCGGTCCCGCAAGGCCGCCACCAGGTCCCAGAACCGTAGATAGGTCTCCCAGTCGAAGCCCTGATACGGCTCATCCAGGAGAAGCACCTGGGGATCGTGCATCAAGGCGAGGGCCAGGTTGAGCTTCTGGCGCGTGCCGCCGCTGAGTGCCTCCACCCGCTCGTTCCGGTAGCCGCTGAAATGCAACTGTTCCAGCAGCTCGAAAGCTCTGTCCAGGTTGTCCAGGCCGTAAGCGGCCTGGAAGAACCTCAGGTGCTGGTCAACGGAGAAGGCCTGGTGGAGCACCGGGTCCTGTGGGCAGCTGCCCAGCACCCCCACCCCCTCCACCACGCCGCTGTCCGCGGCGAGATCCCCGGCCAGAATGCGCAGCAAAGTGCTCTTGCCGGCCCCGTTCTCGCCGACAATGCCCACCACCTGGCCCGCGCGGAGATCCAGCGACACCCCCCGCAGGACAGGGCGACGCCGGTAGCCCTTGCACACATCCCGGATCCGCAACACCGGCTCACCGGCCAACACCACTGCACCCCCCATACAGAACGCTCCTCACACGGCCTGTGTCCCGAACGCACCACCTACTGGAACGCAGTCCCGATGCCCCGAACCGAATGACAACTCCGTGCGAGCACCAACGACACGAAGCGACAGCGGTGACGGGCAACGCCTCAACCGCGTCGGTCCCCCGACGAAGTACACGGACTCGGTATCGGGAAGGCCGTCCGCCGCCGGTGCCGTGTGCGCAAGCAATCACTGGTTGTGAGGAGGCCGGGACGTCGCCGCTCGTGACGGTGAACGACGCGACGCACATGTGACGCCCGTAAAGGGAAGCCAGGTGGGTCGTTGCACGGGCGGGCGGAAGGTGGGGAGCGCCATTCGATTCTCCCCGGATTCTCCACAGCGTTGAAAAGTGCTCAAAAGGCCAGGTCGGAGGCTTGGTGGAGGCAGGGCGAGGAGGTCATCCGAATCACTTCTCCCCACGCGCTCCCCAGCGCCGCTCATACTCCCCGGATTCTCCCCACGGGGTGGGGCGGCCTGCAGGAGCCAGTCAGACGCGTAGCCGTAGCAGACGGGACATGGACACTGCTCGCGCCCTGTCACTGTCGCCTCGCCTGCCGGAGGCGACTCGGTGGGGAAGTACGGCGATGGCAGGCGGCACCCGCTCAGCGGGCGGTGCCGAAGTCCTGGGTCCAGTAGCTGTTGGGCTGTGCGAGACCGACGCCGATCTCCTTGAACGTGCAGTTGAGGATGTTGGCCTTGTGGCCGGGGCTGGCCATCCAGCCCGCCATGACCTGCTCGGGAGAGGCGTAACCGTAGGCCACGTTCTCGCCGTAGGCGCTCCAGGCGTACCCGGCACTGGTGATCCGGTCTCCGGGGGAGGAGCCGTCGGACCCGGAGTGCGACATGTTCTGGTGAAGCGCCATGTCCTCACTGTGTGCCTGCGCGACCTTGGCCAGGGTCGTGTTCAGGGCCAGGGCCGAACAGCCGACCTTGCTGCGCTCGGCATTGACGAGTTCCACGATGCGAGCGACGACTCCGGACGCCGTGGCGGTGGCCTTCGGGGTGCTCGACGGCTTGGGGGCCGCGGAAGCGGCGGTGGTGGTGCTCCGGGTGCTGGGCGACGCGGTGGTGCTGGGCTTGGGGGCGGTGGTCCGTGCCGTGTGCCAAGGCGGTGTGGCCTTCGGCCTGGGCGCGGTGGTCTTCCCGGTGCTCGCAGCGGCGTGAGGAGTCTTCGTGGCGCTCGCGGAGGCGCTCGCAGTCTTCGTGGCGCTCGGCGCCGCCGATACCGTCCACGAGGGCTCGCCGGCCTGGTCGGCGTTCCAGGGGCGGCCCCAGTTCGCGTCGCTCCACCAGCCCTTCGTTGCGCTGTTCTCGGCGCTGTTGGACCGGTGCCCGCCGCTGTCGGGCCAGTTGGTACAGGCCATGGCAGCGGACGGTATGCCCACGGTGCCCACGGCGACGGCGGCGATGACTATCCGCCGGTAATGCGTGTTCTTACGATGTCTACCCATGCGTAACCCGCTCCTGAACTGCGGCGTCGTCCTGCGGATCGTCATTCTTAGGACGCCTTCACAAGGAGCGCAAAGGGCCTCGGTACTAGCTTGCTTCGTAGGCTCGGATGGCCCTTGTCACGGGAGGGATGCGCGCTGGTCCGGTTTCCGGGGTCTCTGCGGAACTCTGTCGCCCCGTCAGAATCCCTACGTGCGCCCAGAACGGACGGAGGTGGCTCGCGGGCGGAGAGCCGCGAATTCAGGCGCGGCGCATGCCCACCCCAAGCCGGACAAATCCCATATGTCAACAGAGCGGCCTCTACTATCCGGCACGCCTAGGTCCCGGATTTGCTGTGACGGATCTCACGGAACCATGTCTTCTGGTTCTGGCCTGACCTGGATGCAGTCGATCAGAGCGCGGAGTGGCCGAAGCGTGTCGGGTAAGCCCGGCACCGGACTCCGGCCGCTGTCGATGTCGTCCGCCGGGCCTGGGCGGAAAACGAACGTCTGTCGTCCAAGTGATCACTCCTGGTGTCGACCGACCAGGCGGCCCCACCTCCCGCTTCGATCAACCAGGCCATCAGCGCGGCCGGACCAACGGCGGTTGCAGCGAAACCGACTCGCCGGGGAGGCGGTACCGCAAGACAATCAGGGTGTTCTGCTCAACCGTCCCGCGATCCTGCTGAAGATGAAGCCAGACCATGAAGGAAGGTACATGTCCGCCATATCGTTCCTCAGTCAAGGCTCCCGCGCGGCAGTAGTCGATGTGGCGGCTAGGTTGGACTCAAGGGATGTACGGCGGGCGTTCACTGATGAGGGTTTCGCGTTCCGGCCGCAAGCCCTTCGCAAATCCGACGCTCCCACCAGGACTGCGAGGTTTTTCGAGAACCTGGTTGCCGCGTCCGAGGCCGGTAACTCACGGATACTGGCCGGGTATTACCTAGACGAGGTCGACTGGTCATCCGCCGCACAGACCTTGGCCGCGCTGGGCGCGATCGAGGAGTTGCTCTGGTTGTTCGACCGAGCCGCGGCCGTGGAAGAGTATTGGGACTCGCGACCTGGGGACCGACTGCGCTACAAGCTGGAGAAAGAGGGCTTCCGCTTCGACCGGCACGGCCGGATTCATCCGGCCACCAAGCTCCTCGCCCACGGCGCCCTGGCCGGCCTGAGCGACCCTGACTTGATCCGGCAGGTGCTGCGAAGAATCACAGCAGCCCTGCCAGACGATCCCATGCTCGCGATTGGGTCAGCGAAGGAACTCATAGAAGGGACCAGCAAGGCGATCCTGGCCCAGTTGGGCAAGCCGATACCGAGCAACGCCAAAGTTCCTGAACTGGTGCACCTGGCCGAGGAAGCACTGGGCAACCATCCGAAGGGCGTTGCCGGCGCGATCGACGGAGCACCGACCGTCCGGAGGCTGCTTGGCAAGCTCACCGGGATGACGGATGACCTGGCCGCACTCCGCAACGACTACGGCACGGGGCACGCTCCCACCGCGCTTCCCCAAGGTCTACAACCGAGGCACGGCCGCTTGGCAGTCGCTGCCGCCGACGCTTGGTGCACATTCATGCTCGACACCCTCGCGGAGCGAAGTCGCCTGACGCCCCCGAGGTCCGTCGGCAGAGGCAGCAGCCCGACAAGCTGATGAATCACTACTCGATCCGTCACCCCCGCATTCGGGTAGCAGACTTCGCGAGAGGCTGGCCTGTGGTGTCGAGCGAATGCGAGCCGGTCGCGTCTGACTTTGGCAGTGACGTTGATCAGGCACTTCGCGATCCCGTAGAGGGGGGCGGTCTGCGCAGCTTGATCAGCATCTGGCAAGGTTTGCAGTCGGCCATGACCATCTCGACCGGCTTTCGCGGGACTCCTCCTCGGCCCCGGATTGCTCACTCTCCGTATCGAACGGGCGCCTTGTCGGCGACGGTGAGGGGCGGTCGAAGGGATGCGCGTCTCATTCTCCCCGGATTCTCCTCAGAGTCCTTGAACGGGGCATCTGGCGGTCGCATCCGGTTGCTGCGAGGGTCCGCGCAGCCCCTCGTCGACCGGTTGCTCAGAGCCAGTCCTTCCGCTTGAAGATGAAGTACAAACTGGTGCATACGACCGCCATCAGGACGATGGCGAAGGGGTATCCGAGTACCCAGTGCAACTCCGGCATCTCTCGGAAGTTCATCCCGTAGATCGTCCCGACCAGCGTCGGAGCGAACAAGATGGCTGCCCACGAGGAGATCTTCTTGATCTCCTCGTTCTGTTCGAAGCCGGCCTCCGCCAACGCTCGCATCTCCGCGTTCTGTTGCTGGGTGACCAGGGTGGCGTTGACCGTGAGGATTTCCGTGAGGGCCTGGCGGAAGCCGTCCACGCGTTCGCTGATGTGGGTGACGTGGTCGGCGACGTCGCGGAGGTAGCGCTGGAGTTCCTCGTCGGTCTCGTACTTGGTGAAGCCGGCCATCAGGCCGTGCAGCATCCCGACGAGGGGGCGGGTTGCGCGCTGGAACTCGACCATCTCGCGGGAGAGTTCGTAGATACGGCGGGATACCGCCGGGTCGCCGCGGAAGACCTCCGTCTCGATCTCGTCGATGTCGTTCTGGACGCCCTCGACGACCGGGGCGTAGCCGTCGACCACCGCGTCGAGTATCGCGTAGAGGACCGCCTCCGGGCCGAGCTTGAGGAGGTCGGGGGAGTCCTCCATGCGGCGGCGGACCGTCGAGAGGTCCGGGGCCGCGCCGTGCCTGACCGTGATCACGAAGTCGGGGCCGACGAACACGTGCAGTTCGGCGAAGTCGACCTCCTCCGGCGCGTCCAGATAGCGGGCGGCGCGCAGGACGACGAAGAGCGTGTCGCCGTACCGCTCCAGCTTCGGGCGCTGGTGTGCCTCCATCGCGTCCTCGACCGCGAGCGGGTGCAGGTCGAACTCGGCGGCCAGGGACAGGAGTTCGTCGGAGGTCGGGCGGGCCAGGCCGATCCATGCCATGCCCGAGGGTGTGCCGCGCAGTTCGCGGTACGTCTCGGCGAGCGTCGTCGGCGTCGAGACGCGCACCCCGTCCTGGTACAGCGCCGCCTCCACGATGCTGGGCGGCTCGGCGGCCTCCCCGCCGGGCGGGGATCCGGGCTCCGGCAGCCCGGCCCTGTCGTCCTGCTCCGCCGGCAGGGCGCGGCGCCAGACGGACCTCCTGGTGCCCCGGCCGTTCCTGCCGTTACCGGAGTTCTTCGAGACCGGGCTTGGCCGTCGCTCGGACATCGCGGCCGCCTCTCGGTGGATCCTGCATCGGCGTGATCTGTGTGATCGGTGTGATCCGCGTGGTCCAAGTGATTACGCGTGATCGGTGAGTCTCGGAGCAGGATATACGGGGCATACGGGCCCGGCGGAGGGAATCGAGGACGGGATTCGGTGAGAGATGCGGACAGAAGCTGTCCGCATTCGGCGTTAGCGTGCCCGGCATGACGAAGCAGCCGTCCAGCCCGGTACTCGGCGCCCGTGCCCTCAACCGTGCCACTCTCGACCGTCAGCTCCTGCTACGCCGCTCGTCCCGGTCGGCGCAGGAGGCCGTGGCCCACCTCGTCGGCCTCCAGGCGCAGAACGTCAAGCCGCCGTACTACGCCCTCGCCGCCCGCCTCGACGGCTTCGCCCCCGAGCAGCTCTCCGAGCTCATGGCCGACCGTGAGGTGGTCCGGATCGTCACCCTGCGGTCCACCATCCACACCCACACCGCCGCCGACGCCCTGACCCTGCGCCCGCTCGTCCAGCCCGCCCGGACGCGGGAGCTGACCGCGTTCCGCAGGGGCCTGGCCGGTGTCGATCTGGACCGGCTCGCCGTGCTCGCCCGTGACCTGGTCGAGGCCGAGCCGCGCACCATGGCCGGGCTGCGCGAGGCGCTGCGCGCCGAGTGGCCCGATGCCGACCCGCAGTCCCTCGCCGTCGCCGCCCGCTGCACCCTGCCCCTCGTCCAGGTCACCCCGCGCGGACTGTGGGGGCGGTCCGGGCAGGTCGCCCTCACCACCGCCGAGCACTGGCTCGGCCGCCCCGTCGAGTCAGCGCCGGCCGCTGACGCCACGGACGCCACAGTCATGCGTTACCTCGCCGCCTTCGGCCCGGCCTCCGTAAGGGACATGCAGGCCTGGGCCGGACTGACCCGGCTTCGCGAGGCCTTCGAACGGCTGCGGCCCCGCCTCCTCACCTTCCGGGACGAGGGTGGCGTCGAGCTCTTCGACCTGCCCGACGCGCCCCGCCCCGACCCCGGGACCCCGGCCCCGCCCCGCTTCCTCCCCGAGTTCGACAACCTTCTCCTCTCGCACGCCGACCGCACCCGCGTCGTCCCGCCCGAGCTGCGGGGCCGCGCCTGGCAGGGCAACCAGGCCTACCGCACCCTGCTCGTCGACGGTTTTCTGGCCGGTGTGTGGATGCTGACGGAGGACGCCTTGGTCATCGAGACCTTCGGGCAGGGGCAGGGGAGTCGGGTGGCGGAGCGGGACGCGATCCTGGCGGAAGGCGAACGGATGCTGGCCACCCTGCACCCCGGTGCGTCCCACGACATCCGCTTCGGGGCCGTCGTACCCCGAACCGGCCGGTGAGCGGCGCTCCGGCCGGTGAGCGTTCAGTCCGCCCGCCCCGTCACCGCCACCGTCAGGCCCAGCCCGATCATCGTGACGCCACCCGCGCCGCCGATCATTGACAGGCGGCGGTCGGACCGGGTGAACCAGGTACGGGCCGCGGACGCCGTCAGGCCCCACAGCGTGTCCGTGACCAGGCCGATGGAGATCGGGACCAGGCCGAGCAGCAGCATCTGAAGCGGGACACGGCCCGCCGAGTGGTCGACGAACTGGGGGAGGACGGCGGCGAAGAAGACCACGCCCTTGGGGTTGGTGACACCCACCAGGGCGCCGTCCAGAACCGTGCGCAGATCGCCGCGCGGTTCGCCCGCCGGGGCCCGCCGGACCGCGGTGGCCGTCAGCTCCTTGCGGTGCCGGACTGCCTGGACGCCCAGGTACACCAGGTAGGCCGCGCCCAGCAGCTTGACGGTCAGGTACACCGTCACCGAGCGCTCCACCAGCGAGCCGATGCCGACCGCGACCGCCACCACGAGCAGATACGAGCCGAAGACGTTGCCGACCGCGGTGGCCACGGCCGTGCGGCGGCCGTGGGCCAGCGCACGGCCGATCACGAACAGCACGCTCGGCCCCGGGATCGCGATGACCAACAGCGACATCGCGGCGAACGCCAGGACCCGGTCCGTCGACACCATGTGCAGCACCTGCACCACCCCTCCCGCGCCATCCGTACGGAGCCCATTCAAACAGCCTGCTCGGACCGGGCTCCAGAGCCGGGGCCATGGAACTGCGGCAGCTCAGCTACTTCGCCGCCGTCGCCGAGGAGCTGCACTTCGGGCGGGCCGCCGACCGGCTGCACATCGTGCCGTCGGCCGTCAGCCCGCAGATACAACGCCTCGAACGGGAACTGGGCGCCGAGCTGTTCGACCGCTCGCCACGCCGGGTCCGGCTCACCGGCGCGGGGGAGCGGCTGCTGCCCGAGGCGCGGGCGGTGCTGGCGGCGGCCGAGCGGGCCCGGGCCGCGGTCGCCCCGCCCGCCGGGCTGAGGGCCGGCACGAGTACGGGGCTCGGTGCGCACCCGGACCGGGTGCCGGCCGCGTTCGCGCGCCGCGCGCCGGACGTGCCCGTCGAGTTGTACTCGCTGCCGGCCGCCATGGAGGTCCCCCCGCTTGAGCGAAGCCGAGAGTGCGGGAGGCTCGCGCGGGTCGCGGGTCGCGGGTCGCGGGTCGCGGGTCGCGGGCTGGACGCCGCCTTCGTCCGGGCCGTCGAGCCCGTGCCCGGCGTGCGGGTCCATCCGCTGTGGCCCGACCGCCTGGTGGCCGCCCTCCCCGCCGGCCACCCCCTCGCCGGCCGCACCGAGATCGGCGTCGACGAGCTGGCCGGCCTGCCCCTCCCGCTCACCGAGCGCCGCACCGACCCGGCCCTCGTCGACCCGGTCCGGCACACGGCCCCGGCCCACGGAGCACGCATGGATAGGGGGCGCTGCGGGCTGCTCGTGGTAGCCCGCAACGCCCCCTGGTCATTCACCTGAGGGATGCTCAGGAGACCTTCTGGTTACGAGTTGACCTGCGTGGTCACCAGGTCCGAGAAGGTGGTCAGCCGGGTGTAGACACCCGGGTAACCGGCCTCCGCGCACCCCTCTCCCCAGGAAGTGATCCCTGCCAGGACGCCCCCGATGAGCAGGGGACCGCCGCTGTCGCCCTGGCAGGTGTCTGTGCCGCCGGACGTGTATCCGGCGCAAACCATGTCGGTCTGGACGAAGTCCGAACCGTAGGAGCTCTTGCAGCTGGAGTCGGACACGATCGGGACGGTCGCGGTCCGCAGCTGGTTGGAGGAGCTGCCGTTCTCCGAGGTGGTGCCCCAGCCGAGGATGCGGGCCGTGGTGCCGGCCGCGTACACGCTCGTCTGGGAGGACGTCACGTACGACGCCGGGGTGTACGACATCGCCGTCGACAGGGTCAGGACGGACACGTCGTCGCCGTTGGTGGCGTCCGTGTAGCCCGGGTTGATCCAGATCTTGCTGACCCGGCTCACCGTGCCGTTGGTGCCGTTCAGGTACGTGCGGCCGCCGACCACGCGGACGCTGCTGGTGGACTCGCCCTCCATACAGTGCGCGGCGGTCACCACCTTGGTGGCCGACACCAGGGTGCCGCCGCAGAACTGGCTGCCGGAGGCGTCCGTGATCTGCATCATGAACGGGTACGCGGTCGTCGTGGTGGTCGTTCCGCCGACGATCGGCTGGGGGGCGGCTGACGCGGTGGGGGACGCGATCAGCGCGGTCGCCGCGGCGGCGGCGGTGGCCACCAGGACTGCGGCGGCCTCTCTTGCGCGGTGGTGCCCGAACATGAGTCTCCTCAGTGGGGGTTGCCGGTGGGGGTCGCGCGGGTGTGGGGGGTGCAGCACGGGGGTCGCGGGACCGACCCCCGTATGCCCGGGCGAGCGGCACATCCATAAGCTAGGACCCGGAACCCCACCCTCCCAATGAGGGAACCCCCTAGGGGGATGGGGGAGGGAAAACCCTCGGTCCGCCTCAGTTAACCGGGAGCGCTCTCACTTCGCGCGCCGCCCTGCCGCCAAACGGACTATGTCCACGCGCGATCGGATGCCCAGCTTGCGGTAGACCCGGGTCAGTGTCGCCTCGACCGTCTTGACGCTGATGAACAGCCGGGCGGCGATCTCCCGGTTGGTGGCGCCCTCCATGACCAGCGCGGCGACCTGACGCTCCATCGCGGCCAGCCCGTCCAGGACGGCCGGCTCGGCCGCTGCCTCCACCGGCGGCTCCGGCGCCGAGACGGCCTCGTCCACCTGGCGCAGCCACGGCAGCGCCCGGCACCGCCGGAACAGCCGGGTGGCCTCGTCGAACGCCGTGGGGGAGCGCCGGTCGCGCAGCGAGGCCAGCGCGAACGCGGCCCGGGCCTCCTCCAGCCCGCAGCCCAGTTTGGCGAACCGGTCCTGAGCCGAGGTCAGCTGGGTCACGGCCGCGTCGTGTTCCCCGTGCGCCGCGCGGACGAGGGCCTCCGCCCGGTCGAGTACCGCGAGAACACTCTCCCGGCCGAGCCGGAGCGCGTGTTCCCGGGTGACGTCGATGACGTCCTGCGCCTCGGCCGGTTCACCCACCCGGACGAGTGCCTCGGCGAGGTCCCCCTGCCAGCGGCCCCGTGCCGGATCGGTGATGCCGAGGCTCTGCTCCAGCTCCCGCACCCGGCGCAGCGAGCGGACCGTGCCCGCCGGGTCGCCGGCCACCAACTGGGCGTATCCGAGTGCGCCCAGGGCCCGGGACAGGTACATCGTGTCGCCGTCCTGCTCGGCGTGCTCCACCGCCTCCCGGGCCAGCGCCAGTCCTCGGTCCACGTCGCCGCCGGACGCCTCGGCCAGCGAGGTGAGCATCGCGGAGGCGGTCTCGCCGATCCCGCTGTCGTGGGCGAGGTGCAGGCCCTCCCGGGCCAGGTCCAGCGCCCGGCCGCAGTGCCCGGAGCGCAGCTCGGTCTCGGCGAGCCCGCGCAGGAAGTGCACCTCGCTCTCCACCTGCCCGCGCCGGCGCACCTCGCGCAGCAGCGCGGTGACGGTGGCCCGGGCCTCGGCCAGCTGGTCGCCCATCACCAGCCAGCGGAACCGGGCGCTGCCCGCCCCGTTGTGATGGCAGGCCACGTTCGGGTCCTGGGGCTCCTTCAGGGCGCGCTTGATGGTGGCGGGTGCCGCCGGATGGCCCATCAGGGTCTCGACCTGGGCCTGGAGGGACAGCGCGAGGAGTTCGGTGCGCCGGTCGCCGCCCTCGGCCGCGAGGCCGGCGGAGTGCGCGGCCGCCTGCCGGGCCTCGGTGAAGTCGCCGCCGACGATCAGCGCCCGCCAGGCCAGCTGGTAGTGGACCTTGCCGAGCAGCCGCGGGTCGTCGCCGGCGTCGGCGAGGGCGTGCGGGAAGGCCGCGTCGACCTCGGTCATGGTGTGGCCGGCGGAGTCGATCACGAGGATCCAGGCCCGCACCCGGTCCGCCGGACGGGTGGCGTGGGTGAGCACCTCGCGGGCGATGTCCTGGGCGAGGTCGATCTCGCCCGCGCTGGTCGCGTCCTCGGCCGCCTGGAGCCGGCGCTCGTCGGGGGTGGGCGTGTGGTCGCCGGGGGTGTGCCGGGCGGCGAGCAGGCCGATCTGCGCGGCGACCGAGGGCGCGCCCCGGTCCCGGGCCTCGGTCGCGGCCTCGGCGAGCCGGTCGGCGACCTCCGGGTCGGTGCCGGTGGTGGCCAGGGCCAGGTGCCGGGCCCGCTCGATCGGGTCGGAGGCGGCCGTGGACAGTGCCGCGTGCGCGGCCCGGCGCTCCTGCGCGGGCGCCTCCGCGTACAGCGCGGCGGAGATCAGGGGATGCGCGAAGCGTACGGCGGGACCCTCCGGCTCGGTCGCCAGCAGCCCCAGTTCGGCCGCCTGGGCGCACTCGGCCTCGGCGTTCTCCCGGCCGGCCGCGTGCAGCAGGGCCTGGGTGGGGCGGGCGCCGGCGCTGGCCACCAGCAGGGTGCGGCGGGCCTCGACGGAGAGCATGTCGAGGCGGCTGAGCACCAGGGCGCGCAGCGAGGTCGGCACCGGCAGCGGCTCGCCCGGGCGGGGCGGGGTCGGGTTCTCGGCGAGGGCGCGGCCGAGCTCAAGAGCGAACAGCGGGTTCCCGCCGCTGGTGCGGTGGATCTCCCGGACCGTGGACCGGGTCAGTCCGGTGTGGCCGCGGTGGTCGAGGAGTTCGGAGACCTGTCCGCGGGTGAGCGGGCCGAGGCGGACGGCGACGGTGTCCGGGGGCGACGCGCGTAGGTGACGGTCGTACTCCTGGCCCTCCGTGCGGACCGCGCACAGCAGTTGGACCGGGGTGCCGCCGAGCCGGCGGGCGGCGAAGCCGAGGAGTTCGGCGCTGGCCGGATCCAGCCACTGGAGGTCGTCGGCGACGATCAGGACGGGGCCCTCGGCGGCCAGCACGCGCAGCGCGGAGAGCACCGCGAGGCGCAGGGCGAGGCCGTCGCGCTGGAGGGTGGACTCGCCGCGGCCGGTGAGCGCCGACTCCAGCGCGGTGCGCTGGGCGCCGGGCAGGTGGGCGGAGACGTCGTCGAGGACCAGGCCGAAGAGGTCGGCGAGGGCGAGGAAGGGCAGATGGGATTCGGACTCGGTCGCCGAGCAGCGCAACACGGTGCGGGCGGTGCCGGCGTATTCCGCGTCCAGTGCCCGCAGGACGGTGGATTTCCCAATTCCGGCCGGCCCGTGCAGGAGGACGCTGCCGCCTGAGGCGAGCTGCTCCCGGGCGGCCGCGACCAGCTCCGCCCGGCCGATGACCAGGTCGGGGCGGCATCTGGCAGGCTCCTGGAAGTCCCGTCGCACGGTCACCGCTCCCCTCGTGTGTCGTGTCCAAACCAAATTCTAGGCAATGAACCCTGAAATCCGGCCGAACGGCATGGTGAGGGAAATAACAGGGGCTTCGCATATGGCAATTCACAGCGCGTCCGCATGAATGGAATGGGTCCCCTCCGGCTATGGCAACACCCCCGTCCGACGAGCCGCCGACACCGCCTCCCCCCGGGTGTGTGCGCCCAGCTTCCGCATCGCCGAGCGCAGGTAGCCCTTGACCGTCTCGGGCCGCAGCCCCAGCCGCTCGGCCACCGCCGCGTTGGTCGCCCCGGCCGCCACCCACGCCAGCACGTCCAGCTCCCGGGGCGCCAGCACCGCTTCGGCCTCCCGGGCCGGCGCGGTCAGCAGCCCGCAGGCCGCGAGCAGTTCGGCGCGCAGCCCCGGGTCGGTGATGCGCGGCGCCAGGGCCCGCAGCGCGGCATGCGCCTCCCGCACCTGCTCCCAGGCGGCCCCCGGATCCGGTACGACGGCGGGTGCCGGCCGCGCCGCCGCCAGCAGCCCCCTGGCCTCGTCCTGGACGACCAGCGCCTGCTCCACGTCCCGGGCCGCCGCCACCGCCGCGCCCAGCGTGCGGTCGCCCAGCGGCTGGGCGGTGCGCAGCGCGCCGTACAGCACGCCCCGCACCCGGCGTCGCACCACCACCGGTACCGCGAGCACCGAGCGGAGGCCCTCGGCCGCCACCGGGATGTCGTACTCGTGGCTGATCTGCCGGGAGGCCGAGTAGTCGACGACCGCGCAGGGGCGGGCCAGGGCGACCGCCTTGCCGCCCAGGCCGTTCCCGGAGGTGACCGCGAGCGAGCGCAGCGACGCCGTGTTGGTGCCGGTCAGCTCGCTGATCCGGACCTGTGTCCGGCCCGCCTCGACCAGCCCGCCGAAGGCGATCGGCAGCCCGGTGGTGCGCCGGAGTCTGGACAGCGCACCGCGAATCTCCACCGCCCCCGCGACCTCTGCTGCCACCTGTCCTGCCCCTTCGACCCCGGCCTTGTGCTGTCCACACCCCCGTTCGGGGGTAGTGAGACCTGCATCACGGATTACACGATGCCAGAGAGCCGCCCGGCAATGGTCCGGTACTGAAGGAGACGCGTATGACGAGTGCGACGGAGGACTTCCGCAGGGCACGGGACTTCCTGCTGGAACACCGTGCGGACTACGCCACCGCCTACGAGGGCTTCGCCTGGCCGCGCCCGGACCACTTCAACTGGGCGCTGGACTGGTTCGACGTCATCGCCGAGGGCAACGACCGCACCGCCCTGCACATCGTCGAGGAGGACGGCAGCGAGACGAAGCTGTCCTTCGCCGAGCTGTCCGAGCGCTCCGACCGGGTCGCGGGCCACCTGCGTGCGCGAGGCGTCCAGCCGGAGGACCGCATCCTGGTCATGCTCGGCAACCAGGCCGAGCTGTGGGAGACCGCGCTGGCCGCGATGAAGCTCCGGGCCGTGGTCATCCCGGCCACCCCGCTGCTCGGTCCGGCCGACCTGCGCGACCGGGTCGGCCGGGGCCGGGTCAAGCACGTGATCGTGCGTGCGGAGGACGCCGCCAAGTTCACCGAGGTGCCGGGCACGTACACCCGGATCGCGGTCGGCGGCCTGCCGCCGGCGGAGGCCGGCGTCTGGGAGCCGTACGAGGACGCGTACACCGCTTCCTCCGACTTCGTGCCCGACGGCCCGACCCTCGCCGACGACCCGCTGATGCTCTACTTCACCTCGGGCACCACCGCCCGCCCCAAGCTGGTCGAGCACACCCACACCTCGTACCCGATCGGGCACCTGGCGACCATGTACTGGATCGGCCTCAAGCCCGGTGACGTACACCTGAACATCTCCTCGCCGGGCTGGGCGAAGCACGCCTGGTCGAACCTCTTCGCCCCCTGGAACGCGGAGGCGACGGTCTTCATCCACAACTACTCACGGTTCGACGCGGGCCGGCTGATGGCCGAGATGGACCGGCACGGGGTGACGTCCTTCTGCGCCCCGCCGACGGTGTGGCGGATGCTGATCCAGGCCGACCTGACCCAGCTGCGGACGCCGCCCCGTGAGGTGGTGGCGGCGGGCGAGCCGCTCAACCCCGAGGTGATCGAGCAGGTCCGGCGGGCGTGGCAGGTCACGATCCGGGACGGGTTCGGGCAGACGGAGACGGCCGTGCAGGTCTCCAACAGCCCCGGCCAGCCGCTGAAGACGGGGTCGATGGGGCGCCCCAGCCCGGGGTACCGGGTGGAGCTCCTCGACCCGGTGTCGGGTGCGCCGGGTGCGGCGGAGGGGGAGATCGCGCTCGATCTGTCGGTGCTGCCGGTAGGCCTGATGACCGGCTACCACGGCGACGCGGACCGTACGGCGGAGGCGATGGCCGGCGGTTACTACCGCACCGGTGACATCGGCTCCCGCGACGAGGACGGCTACATCACGTACGTCGGCCGTGCGGACGACGTGTTCAAGGCCTCCGACTACAAGATCAGCCCGTTCGAGCTGGAGAGCGCGTTGCTGGAGCACGAGGCGGTGGCCGAGGCGGCCGTCGTCCCGGCGCCGGACGAACTGCGCCTCGCCGTGCCCAAGGCGTACATCGTGCTCGCGGCCGGCTGGGAGCCGGGCCCGGACACGGCGAAGGTGCTGTTCGAGCACTCACGGCAGGTCCTCGCGCCGTACAAGCGGATCCGGCGGCTGGAGTTCGCCCCGCTGCCCAAGACGATCTCCGGGAAGATCCGGCGGATCGAGCTGCGCGAGGCCACGGCCGCCGGTTCGGCCGGCGAATACCGCGAGGAGGACTTCCGGTGAGCTCGTCGTACACACACGGCACGAGCGGCACCACGCTGCTCGGCGACACCGTCGGGGCCAACCTCGACCGGGCCGTCGCGGCCTGGCCGGACCGCGAGGCGCTGGTGGACGTACCCACCGGCAGGCGCTGGACCTACGCCGAATTCGCCGCCGACGTCGACCGGTTGGCCTACGCGCTGCTCGCGAGCGGCGTCGCCAAGGGCGACCGGGTGGGCATCTGGGCGGTCAACTGCGCCGAATGGGTCCTGGTGCAGTACGCCACCGCCCGGATCGGCGCGATCATGGTCAACATCAACCCGGCCTACCGCACCCACGAGGTCGAGTACGTCCTCAACCAGGCGGGGATCACCCTGCTGTTCGCCTCGCTCCGGCACAGGACCAGCGACTACCGGGCGATGGTGGAGGAAGTACGGGGCAGGTGCCCCGAGTTGCGGGAGACCGTGTACATCGGGGACCCGAGCTGGGACGCGCTGGCCGCGCGCGGAGCGGCCGACCGGAGCACCGAACTGGTCGCCCGCGAAACCGAGTTGTCCTGCGACGACCCCATCAACATCCAGTACACCTCGGGCACGACCGGCTTCCCGAAGGGTGCCACCCTCTCCCACCACAACATCCTCAACAACGGCTACTTCGTCGGGGAGTCGATCGCCTACACCGAGCAGGACCGGATCTGCATCCCGGTCCCCTTCTACCACTGCTTCGGCATGGTGATGGGCAACCTGGCCGCCACCTCGCACGGCGCCTGCATGGTGATCCCGGCCCCGTCCTTCGAGCCGAAGGCCACCCTGGAGGCGGTCCAGCAGGAGCGCTGCACCTCGCTGTACGGCGTCCCGACCATGTTCATCGCGGAGCTGAACCTCGCCGACTTCGCGTCGTACGACCTCTCCACGCTGCGCACCGGCATCATGGCGGGCTCGCCCTGCCCGGTGGAGGTGATGAAGCGGGTGGTCGCCGAGATGCACATGGCGGAGGTCTCCATCTGCTACGGCATGACGGAGACGTCCCCGGTCTCGCTCCAGACCCGGATCGAGGACGACCTGGAACACCGCACCGGCACGGTCGGCCGGGTGCTGCCGCACCTGGAGGTCAAGGTCGTCGACCCGGCCACCGGGGTCACCCAGCCCCGGGGCGCGGCGGGTGAGTTGTGCACCCGTGGCTACAGCGTGATGCTCGGCTACTGGAACGAGCCCGAGAAGACGGCGGAGGCCGTCGACCCCGGGCGCTGGATGCACACCGGCGACCTGGCGATGATGCGTGACGACGGGTACGTCGAGATCGTCGGCCGCATCAAGGACATGATCATCCGGGGCGGCGAGAACATCTACCCGCGCGAGATCGAGGAGTTCCTCTACGCCCACCCCAAGATCCGGGACGTCCAGGTGGTCGGGGTACCGCACGAGAGGTACGGCGAGGAGGTCCTGGCCTGCGTCATCCCGCACGACCCGGCCGACCCGCCGACCCTGGACGAACTGCGCGCCTTCTGCGAGGGCCGCCTGGCCCACTACAAGGTACCGAGCCGACTCCAGATCCTGGCCGACTTCCCGATGACGGTCTCGGGAAAGGTCCGCAAGATCGAACTGAGGGAGACGTACAGCACCAGCGCCCCGTAACTACCAGCGCCCCGTAAGTCTCAGCGCCCCGTAAGGGGCGCGGGGAACTGCGCGACAAGCCCCCACCGGCCCGCAGGTGCTCACGTACCTGAGCCACGCAGTTCATCGGCGCAACCATTCACCGGCTGCGGCGTCCCCGTGAAGTCCAGCACGAACAACGGCACCCCCAACGCGTCGGCCCGCTCACGTGCCTCCTCGGCGTACCCCGCAAGGGAGAAGTACACGCACCCCGAGTCCTCCGTCATCGCCGTCAGCCACAGGCACTCCACGTCCCGCCGCGAGGCCGGCTGCACGGTCGGGTCCACCTGGGCCACCAGCCCCCGGGCGGCCAGGCCGATCCCGGACGGCGGCCGCTGGTCGGCGCGGCGGATGTCCCGGTAGCCGAGCCAGCGCAGATAGAGCGCGGCCGCGGTGACCGCGTCACGGGCGGTGCGGATCGTCACGGGATGGAACGCGGGCCGGGGCTCGGGGGCCGGCGGGGGCGCGGACCCGGGGCCGGCGACCGCGATGCGCAGCACCGCCCCGCACGGGCAGCCCAGCTCCGGCTGCGGCCACTGGTCCCGGCGGCCGCAGGAGCCGCAGCTCACCGTCACCCAGTCGGCGTCCCAGGCGCGGTGTGCCACCGGCGTCGGCCCGGCCGTGTCGTCGAGGCTCGGGGTGACCGGCGCGCCGCAGGCGCAGGGGTAGGACGGCGCGGTGTAGACGTGCTCGCGCCGACAGGCCGGACAGCGCACCGGCACGCTCTCGGACATGGCCCCACCTCAGGCGTCGCGTCGCTTCAGCCGTCCCATGGTGCTCCCGCCGGGGCCCGGTTGTCCGTCCCTTGACTACGTTCGTCCCCGCACCTACATTGATTTCAGATAGTAGAAGTTATTTTCCGTAATACGGAATTATGCTCACCGCGGGGCGCGCCGGGAGCAGGCATCCGACAGCCGAAAGCAGGAGTTCTCGATGGCTCGTATGACCGCTGCCCGCGCGGCAGTTGAGATCCTCAAGCGGGAGGGCGTCACCGATGCGTTCGGTGTGCCCGGCGCGGCGATCAACCCCTTCTACTCGGCGCTCAAGGCCTCCGGCGGCATCCACCACACCCTCGCCCGGCACGTCGAGGGCGCCTCGCACATGGCCGAGGGCTACACCCGTACGCGCCCCGGCAACATCGGCGTCTGCATCGGCACCTCCGGCCCGGCCGGCACCGACATGATCACCGGCCTGTACTCGGCGACCGGTGACTCCGTCCCGATCCTCTGCATCACCGGCCAGGCCCCGACCGCGGTGATCCACAAGGAGGACTTCCAGGCCGTCGACATCGCCTCGATCGCCAAGCCGGTCACGAAGATGGCCGTCACGGTGCTGGAGGCGGCCCAGGTCCCGGGCGTCTTCCAGCAGGCCTTCCACCTGATGCGCTCCGGCCGGCCGGGCCCGGTCCTGATCGACCTGCCGGTCGACGTGCAGCTCACCGAGATCGAGTTCGACCCGGAGACGTACGAACCGCTCCCGGTCTACCGGCCCGTCGCCACCCGCGCCCAGATCGAGAAGGCGATCGGGATGCTGAACGCGTCCGAGCGCCCGCTGATCGTCGCCGGCGGCGGGGTCATCAACGCGGACGCCGCCGAACTCCTCGTCGAGTTCGCCGAGTTGACGGGCACTCCGGTGGTCCCGACCCTGATGGGCTGGGGCCTGCTCCCCGACGACCATGAGCTGAACGCCGGGCTGGTGGGCCTGCAGACCTCGCACCGCTACGGCAACGCGACCTTCCTGGAGTCCGACTTCGTCCTCGGCATCGGCAACCGGTGGGCCAACCGCCACACCGGCAGGCTGGACGTCTACACGGCGGGCCGGACGTTCGTCCACGTCGACATCGAGCCCACCCAGATCGGCAGGATCTTCGCCCCGGACTACGGCATCGCCTCCGACGCCGGGGCGGCCCTGGAGCTGTTCGTCCAGGTGGCAAGGGAGCTGAAGGCGGCGGACGGCCTCCCCGACCGCGCGCAGTGGGCGGCCGCGGCCCAGGAGAAGAAGGCGACCCTCCAGCGCCGTACGCACTTCGACGACATCCCGATCAAGCCGCAGCGCGTCTACGAGGAGATGAACAAGGCCTTCGGCCCGGAGACCCGGTACGTCTCCACGATCGGCCTCTCGCAGATCGCCGGCGCCCAGATGCTGCACGTCTTCAGGCCCCGGCACTGGATCAACTGCGGCCAGGCGGGCCCCCTCGGCTGGACGATCCCGGCCGCGCTGGGCGTCGCCAGGGCGGACCCGGAGGCGTCCGTCGTCGCCCTCTCCGGCGACTACGACTTCCAGTTCATGATCGAGGAGCTGGCGGTCGGCGCGCAGCACAAGATCCCGTACGTCCACGTCCTCGTCAACAACTCCTACCTGGGCCTGATCCGTCAGGCGCAGCGGGCGTTCGACATCGACTTCCAGGTCAAGCTGGAGTTCGAGAACATCAACTCGCCCGAGCTGGGCGTCTACGGCGTCGACCACGTCAAGGTCGCGGAGGGCCTGGGCTGCAAGGCGATCCGGGTGACGGACCCGGCGGAGCTGGGCGCCGCCTTCGAGGAGGCCAAGAAGCTGGCCGCCGAGCATCAGGTGCCGGTGGTCGTGGAGGCGATCCTGGAGCGGGTCACCAACATCTCCATGTCGACCACCAACGACATCTCCGACGTCGTCGAGTTCGAGGAGATCGCGACCGAGCCGGGGCACGCCCCGACCTCGATCAGGACGCTGAAGGTCTGAGGCTGCTGAAGGTCTGAGGCTTCGGATCAGCACCCCTGGAGGACGAACCCTGCCCAGTACTCCGGCCCGGCGTAAGGCCGCCCGCCCAGGAGCGTCCGCAGCCGGGGCCGACCGGGGCCGCGGCCCCGCGTCACGGACTCGGGAGCCCTCAAAGGCCCCTGGCCGCGCGCTGCTCGCAGTGCGGGGCGCGCGCGGCCAGGTAACGCCGGGCACCCCACCAGGATCTCGACGGCGTGCTGGAGGTGGTCGCGGACGGCGGGGGCGTCCTCGGCGGCTCCTTCGGCCCTCGCCTGTTCGGCGGCCCGGAACAAGGCGTACGCGGTGAACCGGTAGCGACCCTCGTGCTCCAGCCCCGCCAGCACCGGGTCGTCACGCACCCCGTCCGCGCCCTCCGCGCCCGGCACGAAGTCCCGGTGCGCGAGTTCGCCGCCCGCGTTCCGCCATGCCGACAGTGCGATGCCCGACGCCAGGCTCACCCCCTCCCAGTCGTCGAGCTCGCGGCACACCCGTCGGGCTTCGTCCGCCGCGGCCGGCGCGTCCCCCGGCCGGGTGCCGGGAGTGAGGACCTTGAGGGCCTGGAACGGCAGGGCCCGGGCCTCGCGCCGGTCGGCCTCGCCGCCCGACTCCTCTGCACGCCGCATGAGCGCCTGCGCCAACTGGCGTTGCACAAAGGCAAGTTCGTGCGGATGACTGTGTTCGCCGTGGACGTCTGCCGAACGGCGGGCGCACTCCACGGCCCGGTTGAGGAACAGCTCGCGGTCCTGCGGGAAGCGGTGGGCGCCGGTGTGGTACAGGCTCGTGAGGTTGTAGCGGATGCGGCCCGGCAGGGCCGGCTCGGCGTGGGGCGGCAAAGCCTTCAGTGCATCGACATAGCAGCGCGAGGATGCCTCGAACTGCTCCCGGCCCGCTGGGGCCGGGGCTCCAGCGGTGACGAGCCGGTGCAGGGCAAGTCCCTTGTCGGCGGCCGTGAATGCGTGGTCGACCGCGTTCCGCTCGGGCGAGCGGTGGGTCAGGGCGGCCTGGCACTCCGCCAGAGCCCGGCGGGCGTCGGCCTCCTCGTCGCCGACACGGTCCAGGAGCACCACGGCGAGGTTGGTCCGGCTCAGCGCGGCCTGCTCCGGAGCCGGAAGCCCGTCCCAGAAACGGATGGCCTCCTCAAGGAGGGTGATCGCGCGGTCGATCGATTCCGTGCGCTCGCGCGTTGTGCGTAGGACGGCCGTTCGCGCGAGGGTCTCGAAGATCGGGACTTACCGGTGCGGAGCCCGCCGCCCCCGTGCCGGCGGGCTCCGTATGACGTGAATATGCCCCCCGACTGGGGCGGTTGAAGCATGCGCGACAACGTTCAGAGCTTTATTTGAGGATCGGCCGGAAGAGTTCTCCTGGTACGTCAGCTTTCGGGATGCTCGGTCAGCCCCGGCCAGTCGTCCGGGCCGCCGCCCTGCCATTCGATGAGGTCGCTCTCCTCGACCTCGATCCGGTCCAGGTCGGCCATCCGCAGGATCTCGACCACGTCGTCGAGGTGGGAGGCGATCCCGAGGGTCACGTCCCCCTCGGTGACCCGTCGGGAGCCGTCCAGGGCGGGCGCGTGCACGACGATGTGCGGGAACTCCGTCGGTGGATGTGCAGTCATGCCTTCAGCGTGCTGCGCGACGGGCGAATGTGCACGCCGGGGTGTTGTCAGACCCGCCCCGCACAATTCCCGCGTGACGACGAGAAGCGACATGACACTGGAGTGGCACCTACGAGACGTAGTGGCCGAGGCGGTGGTCGACGCGACCGTGGACGCCGCCGTGACTGCGGTCCTGCGGCACATGCACAGCGGCAGGAGCCGTCAGCGGCGGGGCGGCAGAGAGCTGGTGCGGCTCCTGGAGGAGGCCCGGGGCGCTGCGGCGGCAGCCGGGGAGTGGCAGGTCGTACGGCTCGTGCAGGACGCGATCGAATACGCGGAGGGGCGCATCCTCAGGCCTGACTTCGAGGATCGGTATCGGCTGTTCGGGGACGGGCAGCGAAGAGAGTCGCACACGGGCTTCCTCGGCGGCACGATGAAGGCAATGCACCAATGGCTGGTCGACAGCGGACGAGAGTTCCTGGCGGACCGTCCTGACGCGGGGGTCGAGGAGTTCCTGGAGCATTTCCGCGCACAGGGCGAGGACGCGATGTTCCTGCAGGCTCCTGAGGAACGTCCCGGGCGCTATGTGATCCCGCGAGGCCAGGCCGAGACGACGCTGTGGCTGGAGCGGATCATCCGTAGCAGGAGGGTCGACATCGAGGATCCCGCCGCGCAGGCCCGGAGGATCGCTGCCTCGCCCGAGGCCTTGGCCCTGCTGGCCGCCGATGACCAGGGGCTGCTCCTTCTCCAGGCCGCTGAGCTGCGCAGACGTGCCGTCCGGCTCAAGGAGTTGCGCACTGTGGTCCAGGACGGCGCGGCGACGGAGGCTGATCTGCAGCGGGCGCTGGACGGGCAGTACTGGATCTTCGGCGGCCGGTTCGTGGGCGAGGCGGCGCAACGGCGGCTCGTGCCGGGAGACGAACTCGACATCCCGTTGATACGCGGCGACGGCGCGCTTCATGTCGTCGAACTCAAACGCGCCATGAGCCTCAAGTCGCCCCTGGTCAAGCGACACCGCAATGCCTGGGTGCCGGCGGCGCAGGTGAACGAGGCCTTCGGCCAGGCCATCAACTACCTCACCGGCCTGGACGAGAACCGGGAACGCATCCGCACCGAGCTGGGCATCGAGACCCGCCGGGCCAGTGCCCTCGTCCTCGTCGGCCACCCCGCGCTGCACCCGGATGTTCCGGAGGAGGAGATCAACGAGGCGTTGCGGACGTTCAACTCGCACATCGCCAGAGTCGAAGTGCTGACGTACAAGGAACTCCTGGACAACGCCGAGCGCTCCCTCGCCGGGGATTCCCCGGTCTAGGGAGCGCCCGGGACTGTGGCCGTCCGACGGCGCGAGGCTGGGCGCGACAGGACGTTCGCGCCGCCGGACGGGGTTCGGGGGGTGTGGCTGGGACCGCGGCGGGTGCGACGGAACCGGGGGTGTTCCTCCCTCTGGTCGGGAGGAGCGCCCGGTTCCTTCACCACCGCACTGGCTCGCACGCCGCCGCGGTCCTCGCCCAGCCCGCGCACCGACACCGACCGGCCACCCCTCATCGGGGCCGTTCGGCCGCCGCGGGCCGTCTGTGGGCTCAGTCCCCGCGCAGGGCGCGGACCGCCTCCACCACGCGCCTGCCGTCCTCCGGGTCGGCGGCGTGGAAGTGGGCCAGGTTCTTCTCGATCACGTCGTCGCGGGAGACGGAAATTCACTTCCGCTTCGTGGAGCCTGGGATCGGGTCGGCCGGGTCGTCAACGGTTTGTCGAATTGGTTTCCGGGCGGCGCCGGTGCCTGGGCGCGACAGGACAGTTGTCGGCGCCGGTGCCGCCCGGAAGTCATGGGGGCCGGCTCAGACCTGGGCGCCGGACAGGCGCTCCACCGAGCGCAGCAGCGCGGAGTGGTCCAGGCCGCCGTCGCCCTGCGTGCGCAGGGAGGCGACCAGCTGCGCCACCACGGCGCCGACCGGCAGGGCGGCGCCGACGTCGCGGGCCGCGTCCGTCACGATGCCCATGTCCTTGTGGTGCAGGTCGATCCGGAAGCCCGGCCTGAAGTCGCGGTTCAGGAAGTTGTCCCTCTTCCGCGTCAGCACGGTCGAGCCGGCCAGGCCGCCGTTCAGCACGTCCAGCGCGGCCGCCAGGTCCACGCCGGACTTCTCCAGGAAGACCACGGCCTCGGCGCACGCCTGGATGTTCACGGCGACGATCAGCTGGTTGGCGGCCTTCACGGTCTGGCCGGAGCCGTGCGGACCGCACAGCACGATGGTCCTGCCCAGCGCCTCGAAGATCGGCTTCGCGCTGTCGAAGTCGGCCTGTTCGCCGCCGACCATGATGGACAGCACGGCCTCTACGGCCCCGGCCTCGCCGCCGGAGACGGGCGCGTCGAGCACGCGGATGCCCTTGTCCCGCGCCGCCTTCGCCAGGCCGACGGAGGTCTGCGGGGTGATGGACGACATGTCGATGAGGAGGGTGCCGGACCCGGCGTTGTCGAGGATGCCGTCCGGGCCGTAGGCGATGGCCTCGACCTGTGGAGACGCTGGCACCATCGTGATGACCACGTCGGCGTCCCGCACGGCCTCGGCGATCGAGGCGGCCGCGGTACCGCCGGCGGCGGCCAGCCGGTCCAGCTTGTCCTGCTCCAGGGTGAAGCCGGTGACGTCGTAACCCGCCTTGATCAGGTTCTCGGACATGGGGGAGCCCATGATGCCGAGGCCTATCCAGGCGATTTTGGGGAGTGTGCCGCTCATAGGGGGTGCCTCTCTACCTGCTCTGCAAAGTCGGGGAGTTCAGCGCGCTTCGCGCGGGAGCCACTCGAAGGCCTCGGAGCTCGGGCGGTCGCCCGGCTTGTACTCCAGGCCCACCCAGCCGTCGTAACCGGCCTTCCGCAGCTGGTCGAGGAGGTCTTCGAGGGGAAGCGCGCCCGTGCCCGGGGCGCCGCGGCCCGGGTTGTCGGCGATCTGGACGTGGCCCGTCATCGGCGTGTACCGCTCGATCACCGACGGCAGGTCCTCGCCGTTCATGGACAGGTGGTAGAGGTCCATCAGGAAGCGTGCGTTGCCGAGTCCGGTGGCCTCGTTGACCCTGTCGACGACCTCGACGGCGGCCGGCGCCGACACCAGCGGATACCGCGGCGACTCGGGCCTGTTCAGCGCCTCGACCAGCAGCACCGCGCCGATCCGGTCGGCCGCGCGCGCCGCGAGTGCCAGGTTCTCCAGCGCCAGGGCGTCCTGTTCGGCGGGGTCCACGCCGTCGATGCGGTTGCCGTACAGCGCGTTGAGGGCCGTGCAGCCGAGCGACTCCGCGAAGCCGGCCGCGACGTCGATGTTGGCGCGGAACCTCTCCGACTCCGCGCCCGGGACCGACAGGGCGCCCCGGTCGGGGCCGGGGAGCTGCCCGGCGTAGAAGTTCAGGCCGGTCAGCCGGACGCCCGCGTCCTCGATCGCCTTCTTCAGCGCGTCGAGCTCGGAACGCTCAGGGGTGGGGGAGTCGACCCAGGGCCACCACAGCTCGACCGCCGAGAAGCCGGCCGCGGCGGCGGCCGCCGGGCGCTCCGGGAGCGGGAGTTCCGTGAAGAGGATCGACAGGTTGACGTTGAAGCGCTGCTCTGCGGCTGTGCTCGATCCAAAAGCCGGCATGGGGGTCGGCGCTCCCTTCCGCTGTCTGTATTTCCGTATTACGGAAGTTGGTTTCTGCTTAATGGAAGACTGCCCGTGACCGGGGAGAGCTGTCAAGAGCGCCCGTGCAAAACCGGCGCCCTACCCTGAAGGCATGGCTCGGTCCAACGACGAGGTGGCCGCACTGCTCCAGGAGTACGCGGACCTGATCTCGATCACCGGCGGAGACGCGTTCAAGGCGCGGGTCTACGAGAAGGCCGCCCGGTCCCTCGGCGGCCACCACGCCGATGTCTCCACCCTCGACCTCAAGGGGTTGCAGGAGATCCCGAACGTCGGGAAGTCGATCGCCCAGAAGGTCCGCGAGTACTTCGACAGCGGCGGGGTGGCCGCCGTCGAGCAGCTGCGGGCGAAGATCCCGGACGGAGTCCGGCGGTTGACGGCCATCCCCACCCTCGGCCCGAAGAAGGCCATGGCGGTCTACCAGGAACTGGGCGTCTCGTCGGTGGAGGAACTCGCCGACGCCATCCACGACGAACGGCTGCGCGACCTCAAGGGCTTCGGGCCGAAGACGGAGGAGAACATCCTCCACGGCATCGAACTGCTCCGGTCCTCCGGCGGGCGGGTGCAGATCGACGTGGCCATGGAGCTGGCCGAGGACATCGTCGGCGCGCTCTCCGCGGTGACCGGCTGCGAGCGGTGCACGTATGCCGGCTCACTGCGCCGGATGCGCGAGACGATCGGCGACATCGACATCCTCGCGGCTGCGGCGAAGCCGTTGCCGCTCATGCGGGCGTTCACCGGGCTGCCGTTCGTCACCGAGGTCATCGGGCAGGGCGAGAAGAAGACCTCCGTACGCACCAGCAGGGGCCTCAGCGTCGACCTGCGCGTCGTACCGCCGGACTCCTGGGGCGCGGCCCTCCAGTACTTCACCGGGTCGAAGGCCCACAACATCCGCACCCGGGAGATCGCGGTGCACCAGAAGCTCAAGCTCTCCGAGTACGGGCTCTTCGACGTCGGGAGCGGCGAGAAGATCGTCTCCGGGACCGAGGAGGAGGTGTACGCCCGGCTCGGCCTGCCGTGGATCCCGCCGACGCTGCGCGAGGACCGCGGGGAGATCGAGGCCGGGCTGCGCGACGAACTGCCCGAGCTGGTCACCGAGGCCGACCTCCGCGGTGACCTGCACACCCACACCGACCTCACGGACGGGCTCGCCCCGCTGGAGGAGATGGCCGAGGCGGCCGCCGCGCGCGGCTATGCCTACTACGCGATCACCGACCACGCGCCCGACCTGGTCATGCAGCGCATGACCGACGAGCGGATGCTGGCCCAGCGGGAGCGGGTGCGCGAGCTGGACGGCATGTACCCCACCAAGGGCCGGCGCGGCGGGCTGCGGCTGCTGCACGGCACCGAGCTGAACATCGGCCCGGAGGGCGAGGTGGACTGGCCGGACGACTTCCTCGCCGGGTTCGACCTGTGCGTCGCTTCCGTGCACTCGCACTTCAACCAGAGCCGCGAGGCGCTGACCCGGCGGCTCGTGCGGGCCTGCGAGAACCCCTACGTCCATGTCATCGGCCATCCCACCACCCGCCTCATCGGCAAGCGGCCCGGCATCGACGCCGACCTCGACGCGGTCTTCGCCGCCTGCGCCCGCACCGGTACGGCCCTGGAGATCAACGCCCACCCGCACCGCCTCGACCTGCGCGACGAGGACATCCTGCGGGCCCGTCTCCACGGCGTGAAGTTCGCCGTGAACAGCGATGCCCACGCCGTACCGCACCTCGCCAACATGCGGTACGGCATCGGCACCGCCCAGCGCGGCTGGCTCACCAGGGACGACGTGATCAACACCTGGCCGGAGCGACGGCTGCGGGGCTTTCTGCGCAAGAGCGGGTAGGCCGGAAGGGCTGCCCGGAAAACGGTGCCGCGCGTTAGGTTGTGCCCGTGCGATTGAGAGTGGAGTTCACGACCGAGCCCTTCGACCTCGACGAGGCCCCCGCGCACGCGCTGGTCGCCCGTGAGGTCATCGAGGCGGCCGAGCTGGACGCGGTGGACGTCGGGCCGTTCGGGAACACGGCGGAGGGCGGCTCTGACGCCGTGCTCGGCGCCGTGGACGCGCTGCTGCGCAGGGCCCTGGAGGCCGGGGCCACCCGGATCTCGCTCCAGGTCAACGTGGTGGGGGAGGGTGACGACAAGTGACCGGAAACGGGGACGAGCCCTTCATCACCGCCGTGAAGCCGCTGGTCGACGCCATGGGCGGGGAGATGCTCCCGCCCGACGAGGCGGGCCCCGACGACGTCGTGCTCGTCTGGGAGGGCGTCGACGCGGTCGCCGTACGGCTGCCGCAGCTCGCGGACTCCCTCGATCACATCCTGGCCGCCATGGAGCGCAGGCAGGGCAAGCCGCTGGCCGACCTGGACCGCAAGGCGAAGCAGGAGGTCGTGCGCATACTGGAGGCGCGGGGCGCCTTTTCCGTACGGCACGGTGTGGAGACCGTGGCGAGCGCGCTCGGGGTGAGCCGCTTCACCGTCTACAACTACCTCAACCGCGAGAAGAACTGACCCGCGGGGGTGTACCCGGGGTGCGGCCGGGGTTGTTACGCGGAATTTTCAACAAAGTGTTGACGGAGGGTTCCGGAGGGCGTTAGCTGACCGCAGCCCGTTCAGCACGAAGGCCGCCCACGGCCACGGAGGCTCCCGTGACGTCGACTTCCACGCCCCCGGGCCTGGCCCGGTTCAACGACCTGGAGGAGCACGCGGCCCTCGCCGCCCTCCACGAGGCGTGCGCCTCCACGGCCTGGGCCCGGCGCCTGCTCGCCGCCCGCCCCTACGCCACCCCGGAGGCCCTCTTCTCCGCCAGCGACGCCGCCATGGCCGAGCTGAGCACGGCGGACCTGGCCGAGGCCATGGCCGGGCACCCGCCGATCGGCCGCCCCAAGCCGGGCGACCCCACCTCGGCGAGGGAGCAGTCCGGCATGGCCGGCGCCGCGGACGGCCTCAAGGCGGAGATGCTCGAACTCAACCTGGCCTACCAGGAGAGGTTCGGCCATGTCTTCCTGATCTGCGCCACCGGCCGCACCGGCGAGGAGATGCGGGACGCGGTCAGGGAGCGGATCGGCAACCCGCCCGAGCGGGAGCGGGAGATCGTCCGCACCGAGCTGGGCAAGATCAACCGCATCCGGCTCGCCCGACTCGTCGAACAGGACGCCTGACACCATGAGCACCAGCACCACCGCCTCCGTGTCCACCCACATCCTGGACACCAGCGTCGGTCGCCCCGCCGGGGACGTCGCCGTCCGGCTCTCCGCCCGCCCCGGCCGGGAAGCGGACTGGCAGGCGCTCGGCGGCTCCGCGACCGATGCGGACGGCCGGTGCAAGGACCTGCCGGCGCTGCCGGAGGGCACCACACACGTACGGCTCGACTTCGCCGTGGAGCCGTATTTCGAGAAGTTCGAGAAGAAGCAAGCCGATGCGCAGCAGGACGCCCCCGCGAATCGGGACAGCGGACCGGCCGTGTTCTTCCCGGAAGTGGCGATCACGTTCGCCGTCGTACCGGGCGAGCACTACCACGTACCGCTGCTGCTCAACCCGTTCGGCTACTCCGTTTACCGAGGGAGCTAGCTCTATGCCTACGATTCTTGGACAGAACCAGTACGGCAAGGCCGAGAACCGGGTCGTGAAGATCACGCGGGACGGTGCCACCCACCACATCAAGGACCTCAACGTGTCCGTGTCGCTGAGCGGCGACATGGACGAGGTCCACTACTCCGGCTCCAACGCCAACGTCCTGCCGACCGACACCACCAAGAACACGGTGTTCGCGTTCGCCAAGGAACACGGCATCGAGTCCGCCGAGCAGTTCGGCATCCACCTGGCCCGGCACTTCGTGACCAGCCAGGAGCCGATCAGGACCGCCCGGATCCGGATCGAGGAGTACGCCTGGGAGCGCATCGAGGCATCCGACGCCGACCAGGGCGAGCACTCCTTCGTACGCAAGGGCCAGGAGACCAGGCTCACCCAGATCACCTACGACGGTGAGCGGTGGGAGGTCATCTCCGGCCTCAAGGACCTCGTCGTGTTGAACTCGACCAACTCGGAGTTCTGGGGCTACGTCAAGGACAAGTACACGACCCTCCCCGAGGCGTACGACCGCATCCTGGCCACCCAGGTCTCCGGCCGCTGGCGGTTCAACTGGACCGACGACGAGCAGGAGATGCCCCACTGGGAGAAGTCCTACGAGCAGACGAAGAAGCACATGCTCCAGGCCTTCGCCGAGACCTACTCCCTCTCGCTCCAGCAGACGCTGTACCAGATGGGCTCGCGCATCATCGACAACCGCGACGAGATCGACGAGGTCCGCTTCTCGCTCCCGAACAAGCACCACTTCCTGGTGGACCTGGAGCCGTTCGGGCTCAAGAACGCCACCGAGGACGGTGCCGTGTACTACGCCGCCGACCGGCCCTACGGCCTGATCGAGGCGACCATCCTGCGGGACGGCTGCGAGGCGAAGATTCCGGTGGACCTCACCAACCTCTGACCAACTCCCCACATCGGCACCCGCGGCCGGCGGGGTTCCCGCTCCCCGGCCGCGGCACTCAAATCTCCAGGGTCCTGCCGTGCCCTCTCCACAAGTCCGCTGAGCGAAAAGGACGAATCATGGCAGCAGACCAGCGCATCGTCATCGAGAACTGTTCGATCGCGACCGTCGACGCCCGCGACACCGAGTACGCCGACGGGTACGTCGTCATCGCGGGCAACCGCATCGAAGCGGTCGGCGCGGGCAGGGCCCCCGAGGGCCTGGAGAACGTCGTACGCCGTATCGACGCCACCGGCCACCTGGTGACCCCCGGCCTGGTCAACACCCACCACCACTACTACCAGTGGATCACCCGGGGCCTGGCCACCGACCACAACCTCTTCAACTGGCTGGTCGCGCTGTACCCGACCTGGGCGCGCATCGACGAGCCCATGGTGTACGCGGCCGCGCAGGGTTCGCTCGCGATGATGGCCCGGGGCGGCGTGACCACCGCGATGGACCATCACTACGTCTTTCCCAGGGACTCCGGCGACCTGTCCGGCGCGATCATCCGCGCGGCCCGCGAGACGGGCGTCCGCTTCACCCTGGCCCGCGGCTCCATGGACCGCAGCGAGAAGGACGGCGGCCTGCCCCCGGACTTCGCCGTCGAGACCCTCGAAGGCGCCCTCACCGCCACCGAGGCGACCGTCAAGGAGCACCACGACCCCTCCTTCGACGCGATGACCCAGGTGGCCGTCGCGCCCTGCTCGCCCTTCTCCGTCTCCACCGAACTCCTCCGCGAAGGCGCCGAGTTGGCCCGCCGCCTCGGGGTGCGACTGCACACCCACGGCTCGGAGACGGTCGAGGAGGAGAGGTTCTGCCACGAGCTGTTCGGCATGGGCCCGACCGACTACTTCGAGTCCACCGGCTGGCTCGGCGAGGACGTGTGGATGGCGCACTGCGTCCACATGAACGACTCCGACATCGCCGCGTTCGCCCGTACGAAGACCGGTGTGGCGCACTGCCCGTCCTCCAACGCCCGCCTCGCGGCCGGTATCGCCCGCGTTCCCGACATGCTCGCCGCCGGCGTCCCGGTCGGCCTCGGCGTCGACGGCACCGCGTCCAACGAGTCCGGCGAACTCCACACCGAACTGCGCAACGCCCTCCTCATCAACCGCCTCGGCACGCACAAGGAGGCCGCACTCAACGCCCGCCAGGCGCTGCGCCTGGGCACCTACGGCGGTGCCCAGGTCCTGGGCCGCGCAGGCCAGATCGGCTCCCTCGAACCCGGCAAGCTCGCCGACCTGGTCCTCTGGAAGCTGGACACCCTCGCCCACGCCTCCATCGCCGACCCGGTGACCGCCCTGGTCCTCGGCGCGGCCGCCCCGGTCACCGCCTCCTTCGTGAACGGCCGGCAGATCGTCGAGACGGGCCGCCTGCTGCACGTCGACGAGGACGCGATCGCCCGCGCCACGCGGGCCGAGGCCCAGCGGCTGGCGCAGCTCGCCGGGCGGTAACCCCACTTCTCCGTAAGGCACTTGAGCTCCGGTCGGGAGGGACGGCTCCCGGCCGGTGGCCGTGGACCCCGAACGAGGTCCACGGCAGCCGTCTCCCGGGCGCGCGCTGCCATGCGCGCGCCCGGGAACGGTCACCGTCATTCGGTCCCTCCCCCACTCTCGACCTCGCTTCGAGCGGGAGGCCCCCATGACCGCACGCACCACCTCCCTGAAACCCACGTCAGAGCCGACGTGCCAACCGACCGGAGGAGCCGCCCGTGTCCGCGCATCCCGTGCACCCCGTCGACGAGAAACTCCCCGCCCTGAAAATGGCCACCACGGGCCTTCAGCACGTGGCCGCCATGTACGCCGGAGTCGTCGCCCCGCCCCTGATCGTCGGCGCGGCCATCGGCCTCACCGGCACCGAACTGACCTTCCTCACCGGCGCCTGCCTGTTCACCGCCGGCCTCGCCACCTTCCTCCAGACCCTCGGCATCTGGAACATCGGCGCCCGGCTGCCGTTCGTCAACGGCGTCACCTTCGCCGGGGTCGCCCCGATGACCGCGGTCGCCGCCGCCACCCACGACAAGTCCGACGCCCTGCCGGTCATCTTCGGCGCGGTGATCGTCGCCGGCCTCCTCGGTTTCCTCGCGGCCCCCTTCTTCAGCAAGGCGGTCCGCTTCTTCCCGCCCGTCGTCACCGGCACGGTCATCACCCTCATCGGTGTCTCCCTGCTCCCGGTGGCCTTCGGCTGGGCACAGGGCCCCGACTCCACGGCGGACGACTACGGTTCGGCGAAGTACCTCGGCCTGGCCGCCGCAACTCTCCTCCTCGTCCTGCTCCTACGCCGCTTCACCCGGGGCTTCGTCAAGCAGATCGCCGTACTCGTCGGCCTGGTCGCGGGCACGGTCATCGCCATCCCCTTCGGCGTCACGGACTTCGGCCCGGTCGCGGACGCGGATGTCGTCGGCTTCCCGACGCCCTTCCACTTCGGCGCCCCGCAGTTCCAGGTCGCCGCGATCCTGTCGATGTGCGTGGTGATGGTGGTGTCGATGACCGAGTCGACCGCGGACATGCTGGCGCTGGGCGAGATCGTGGAACGGCCCGCCGACGAGCGGACGATCGCGGCCGGCCTGCGCGCCGACACCCTCGGCTCGGCGATCAGCCCGCTCTTCAACGGGTTCATGTGCAGCGCCTTCGCGCAGAACATCGGCCTGGTCGCGATGACCCGGATCCGCAGCCGGTTCGTGGTCGCGGCCGGCGGCGGCTTCCTGGTGCTGATGGGGCTGTGCCCGATGGCCGCCTCGCTGATCGCCGTCGTACCCCGCCCGGTGCTGGGCGGCGCCGGCGTGGTCCTGTTCGGCTCGGTGGCGGCCAGCGGCATCCAGACCCTGGTCAAGGCAGGCCTCGACAAGGACGAGAACATCGTGGTCGTCGCCGTCTCCCTCGCCGTCGGCATCGTCCCGATCACCGCGCCGGACTTCTACCACGCCTTCCCGGAGACGGCCCGGATCGTCCTCGACTCGGGTATCTCGACGGGCTGTGTGACGGCCGTGCTGCTGAACCTGGTCTTCAACCACCTCGGCCGCCGGCACACGGAAGACCCGCTGGGCCGTCTCGGCCGCGGGCGTACTCCCAAGCCGACTGCTGCCAAGGGATGTTGAGACTGGCGCGGCACCTTGGGAATGCGGTGGGGTGGCGGTAGGAAGTCACCGTGAGCCGACGGGGGAGTACGCCATGAACGAGTCGGGCCGTGTCGAGGCCTTCAGCGACGGTGTCTTCGCCATCGCCGTCACCCTGCTCATTCTGGACATCAAGGTACCGAAGACCGCGGAGGGCGGCAGCCTCTGGCAGGCGCTGGGCACGCAGTGGCCGTCGTACGCCGCCTACGTGGTGAGCTTCCTGGTCATCGGGATCATGTGGGTCAACCACCACCAGGTGTTCAGCTATGTCGCCCGGGTCGACCGGACGCTGATGTTCCTGAACCTGCTGGTGCTGCTCGTGGTGGCCGCGGTGCCCTGGCCGACGGCGATGCTCGCCGAGTACCTGCGCGAGGGCGCCGCCGCCTCGCACACCGCGGCGGCCGTCTACAGCCTGGTCATGGTGCTGATGGCCGCCGCCTTCCAGGCCCTGTGGTGGCACCTCACCCGTACCGGGCACCTCTTCGACGCCCGCGTCGACGCCGGGGCGGCGCGGGCGACCAGGCTCCGCTTCGCGCTCGGCTCACTCGGCTACCCCGTCACGGTCGGCCTGGCCTTCGTCTCCGCCCCGCTCACCCTGACCGCGCACGGCCTGCTCGCCCTCTACTACGGCTTCAACCAGGTACCGGTCCCGACCCGCCAGGACCCGGCCACGTCCTAGCGCCTTCATGTCCAGGCAGCCGAACCGAGCGCGCGGTGCGCGCCGGCTGCCTGGGGGTTGCGCAGCGGTACCACCCCCACACAGCGGCCGTCGTGGTCGAGCAGCCGGCCCATGTGCTTGACCGTGCGCAGCACCACCGAGCGGTCGGCGACGGTCAGCCGGGGCAGCTTGCGGGACAGATGGGCCTCGAACGCGTGCACGTCGCGCAGGTCGCGGAGCCAGACGTCGATCACCAGGTTGTACGGCCCGGCCGTGATCGAACACGAGCGGACCTCACGCACCCCCGCCAGCACCCTGCTGGTCTCCTCGACGTACTGGCCCGGCACCGAGGCGAAGTAGACGGCGGACAGCGGCCAGCCCGACAGCGGCCGGGCCAGGTCGCAGCGCAGACAGAGCCGGGAGGCGAGCAGTGACTGCACCCGGCGGCGCAGGGTGGTGAGGCTGGTTCCGGTGGCCGCCGCCAGGTCGCGCAACGACATCCGGCCGTCCACGCTGAGGAGTTCGAGCAGGCGGGTGTCCAGCTCCTCCCAGCGCGGCTCGGCCAGGGGCGCCGGCAGGCCGGACGGGGGGAGCGCCGCTTCGAGGCGGGCCGCCTGGGCCTCGTCCAGGCTGCGCAGCCGCCAGCGGCTGCCCTCCGTCGAGACGCCGGTCGAGATATGGGTACGGGTCGCCCGCACCCCCGGCGTCCGCTGGAAGAGCGAGGTGGTGAGCCGGGCCAGCTCGTCCAGGCTGCGGGTCTGCACGGCGGCCACCAGGTCCCGGCCGCCCGCCGTGAGCTTGATGTTGGGCACCGCCGGGTCCTTCGCGATGGCCCGCGCCACGTCCTCGGCGGCGCCCGGCTCGGCGTCCACCTCGACGGTCCCGGTCACCACGATCCGCGGGTCGTACAACCGGGGGTAGGCGGTCACCCAGGCCAGGCCCGCCTCCTGGAGCCGCTGCCAGCGCCGGGCCGCGGTGACCGGGTTGACCCCGAGCACCTCGCCGACGAGCGTCCACGGCGCCCGGGGACGGATCTGCAGGGCATGCACGACACAGCGGTCCAGCTCGTCGAGTTCCGGCTCCGGGGCGGCACGATCCTGCACACCCATGAGTGGCGCTTCTCTGCACGCGGCGCGGGAATCCGGCGCGAAGTCTGCATCGTCACACCAGGTCTTCCTCAGCATTCCACACTCCCTTCTCCTGTTCCCGACCGTCCCCGACCGTCCCCGACTGTTCCCGACAGAGGAGGAGTGACCGCACCCCATGACGGATCCCATCGCCCCCCAGACCGCTCTGCGGATCCACGGCGCCCGTCTCATCGACGGCACCGGCGCCGCCCCGGTGGACGACGCCGTAGTCACCATCGATGCCCAGGGCTCCATCGCCTACGCCGGTCCCGCCGCGACCGCCCCGCCCGCCGCCGGTGAGCGGAGCGTCGACGCCGGTGGCCGCACCGTACTGCCCGGCTTCTTCGACTGCCACGTCCACCTCGCCTACGCCCACGGCGCGGCGCCCGGCCGCCGCGCCGAACTCGACCCCGTCCTGGTCACCCTGGACACCGTCACCCGGCTGCGCCGGACCCTCGACGCCGGCATCACCACCGCCCGCGACCTCGGCGGCCTGCCGGCGGGCTTCCGTACGGCCGTGGAGACCGGCCGGATAGTCGGCCCGCGCCTGCACACCGCCGTACGCATCATCAGCCACACCGGCGGCCACGCCGACGTCCGGCTGCCCGACGGCACCGATCTCAGCGCCGGGATGTCCGAGATCGCCGACGACACGGCCGCCGCGCGGCTCGCGGTGCGCCGGGTGCTGCGCGACGGCGCCGACCTGGTCAAGGTCTGCGCCACCGGCGGCATGGGCAGCCCGTACGACGACCCCGACGACGAGGGCCTGTTGGAGGAGGAGATCCGGGCCGTCGTGGACGAGGCCCGCCGGCACGGCGGCAAGCCGGTCGCCGCGCACGCACAGGGCAACGCGGGCATCCTGAACGCGATCCGCGGCGGCGTCACCAGCATCGAGCACGGCTACGGCCTCGACGAGCGCGCCCTCGATCTGGCGGGAGAGCGCGGGGTGTTCGTCGTACCGACGCTGTCCACCGTCTACGCGGGCATCAACAAGGACACGATGCCGGACTACCACTACCAGAAGAAGACCCGCTGGTCCGGCGTGACCAAGGAGAACATCGCGCGGGCCATCGAGTACGGTGCCCGGATCGCCCTCGGCACGGACGCGGCCGTCGGCCCGCACGGCGTGAACCTGATGGAGCTCTCCTACCTGGTGGACCTCGGCATGGACCCGATGGCCGCCGTCGTCGCCGGTACCCGCACCGCCGCCGAACTCCTCGGTGTCGCCGACCGCCTCGGTACCCTCGGCGCAGGCCGCACCGCCGACCTCGTCATCTGCGACGGGGATCCGCTCCGGGACATCGGCGTCCTCGGCGACCCCGCGAACATCGTCTGCGTCGTCCAGGACGGCGTCGTACGCAAGGATCTCCTGCCAGCAACGCCGGAAGGGCGGCTCTGATGTCCTCACTCACCGACCTCCCCGCCCCGAGCGAGTCCCCGGACAGACGGCGCCCCAGCGGCGTCGACCGGGTGCTCGCGCTGATCGAACGCGTCGGCAACGCGCTGCCCAACCCGATCCTGCTGTTCACCGCGCTCTTCCTGCTCCTTGCCGTGGTCTCCACCGCGCTCGCGCTCGGCGACGTGCACGTCACCGTCCCCGGCACCACCGACACCAGGCCGATCACCGGGCTGTTCACGGGCGAGGGCGTGCGCTGGCTGACGGAGAACCTCGTCACCAACTTCGCGACCTTCCCGCCCGTCGCCGCCGTACTGCTCATGATCATGGCGGTGGGGGTCGCGGAGAAGGCGGGACTCCTGGAGACCGTCATGCGGGCCACCCTGGCCCGTGCGCCCCGGGCGCTGCTGCCGTACCTGGTCGCACTGGTCGCCTGTCAGGCGCACATGATCAGCGATGTCGCCGCGATCGTGCTGCCGCCGCTGGCCGCCGTGGTGTTCAAGAGCGCGGGCCGTCATCCGGTGGCCGGTCTGATCGGCGGTTTCGCGTGTGTCGGCGCGGGCTATGCGGCCGGGTTCACGATCGGCTCGCTGGACGCCCTCTACATCGGCATCACCCAGCAGGCGGCCTCGGTGCTGCCCGCCGCCAAGGGCCTCGACCTCAACCTCCTCGTCAACTACTTCTTCACCGCCTCCAGCAGCCTGGTCCTCGGCCTGCTGGGCGGCTTCCTCATCAGCCGCGTCCTGGAACCCCGCCTGGGCACCTACGAGCCCTCCGCCGACGAGCCCGAGGAGGAGCAGGACCTCGCCCTCACCCCCGTCCAGCGCCGGGGCCTGCTGTTCACCGCGCTCGTCGTCCTCGCCTACGCGGCCGCGGTGCTGTCGCTGTGGCTGCCCGAGGGCGCCCCGCTGCGCGGCGACGGCGGGGCACTGGTGCCCTCCCCGCTGCTGACCGGCATCGTGCCGGTGCTGTTCGGGGCGTTCCTGCTGGCGGGCCTGACCTACGGCTTCACGGTCAAGGCGCTCAGCGGTTCGGAGGGCGTGGTCACGGCGATGACCGGCTCCGTGCAGAACATGGCCGGCTATCTCGTCCTGATGTTCGTGGCCTCCCAGGTCATCGCCCTGTTCAACTGGTCCGACATCGGCATCCTGCTCGCCGTGAAGGCGGCGGCCGGCCTGGACGCGATCGGCCTGACCGGCTTCTGGGCGCTGGTCGCGTTCGTGCTCCTCGCCGCCTGCCTGAACCTGTTCATCGTCTCCGGGTCGGCGCTGTGGTCGCTGGTGGGGCCGGTGTTCGTACCGGCGTTCATGCTGCTCGGCATGAGCCCGGCCCTCAGCCAGGCGGCGTTCCGCATCGGCGACTCGGCCACCGGCATCATCACGCCGATGAACCCGTACGTCTTCCTGCTCCTCGCGATGCTCCGCCGCTACGAACCCGACGCCCGCCTCGGCACCCTCATCTCCCGGCTGGCCATCTTCACCGTGCCGTTCCTGGTGGTGTGGCTGGCCGTCCTGGGCGTCTTCTACGGTTTCGACCTCCCGCTCGGTCCGGGTGCGCACATCGGCCTCAGGTGACCGGGTTACCCGGCCGCCGCCCAGTCCCGTACGACCTTCGCGAACTCCCCGGGCAACTGCTCGGGGAGTGGCACATGTCCGCCGGACAGCACCCGGGTCTCGCAGCCGAGGGCCGCCGCGAACTTCTCCAGGGACGGCAGCGAGTAGTGGTCGCCGGGGGCGCAGACGGCGAGGGTACGGGCGGTGACGAGCGGCAGCCGGCGGTCCATCTCGTAGGTGCGGACGGCGACATGACCGTCCTCGACGCGGTCCAGGACGGTCAGCGCGTCGACCATGAACCGGTTGAGCGCGGCCTCCTGGCCCACCTCGTAGAAGCCGCGCCGGTGGTTCCACAGGTCGAGGAGGTGGGAGCCGTCGGGCACCGGGTCCACATGGTCGACGGGCTTGCGCTCGGCGGCCGTCCGGCGTTTCTCGTCGTCGATGAACGGGACGGCGGACAGCAGGAGGCTGGCCACACGGTCCTGGAGACGGGCGGCCAGCTCCACCGCGATCACCCCGCCGGTGTGATGGCCGACCAGATGGAAGCGGTCCAGGCCGAGTTCGTCGGTCAGATCCTCGGCCGCGTCGGCGAACCGCTCTATGGAGTGCGGCCCCTCGGGCCTGGCGGAGGCGCCGAAGCCGAGGGTGTCCATCGCGATCGCGCGGTATCCGGCGCCGACGAGCGGCAGCACGTCCAGGTACTCGGTCCAGGAGCGCGGGGTCTGATGGAGCATCAGGACGGGTTCGCCGGTGCCACACTCGACGTAGTGCAACTGGCCGAATCTGCTGGGCACATAGCCTTTACGCACGGTCTTCTCCCTCAGGTGAGTTGGGGCAGTACAGCGCTGCCCACCGCCTCGATCAGGTCGGTGGGCGGGTCGTAGGAGCCGACGTGCTGGAGGAACACACCGGAGACCCCGCTCGCGCGCAGGGCGCGGAGCCGGGCGGCGATCTCGTCGGCGGTGCCGATCAGGCAGAACTCCTGGGCGAACCGGAGCGCGTGCTCGTCGCTGATCCAGGCCGAGCAGATGTCGACTGCCGCCTGCCAGTCCTCCGCGTGGACCAGGTCGGGGTAGACGCCCTCGACCTTTTCCGGCACGTGGACGTCGATGCCCGCGAGGGCGAGGAAGGGCGCCCCGCCGTTCTGGGCGATCGAGGCGCAGATCGGCTTGAGCTGCCGGGCCTCGGCCTCGACGTCGTCGGTGACGGCACAGAACGCGGAGGCGGTGAGCGGCGGAAGGGCCGCGCGGGCGGCGGCGCCCTCCCGCACCCGGGCGGTGGCCTGGGCGAGGGTCCGCGGGGAGACCCCGCTGAGCAGGATCACCCCGTCGGCGACCTCCCCGGCCAGCCGCAGGTTCTTCGGCCCGCTCGCGGCCAGGTGCAGGGGGACAGCGGGGCCCGGGTCGCGCAGGCGTGAGCGGACCCCGCCCGGGAACTCCCACTCCTCGCCGGAGAGGAGGGCGCGCAGCATGCGGATGCCCTCGCGCATCGCCGCCGAGGTGCTCTGCCGCAGTCCGACGGGGCCGACCGAGCTGTTGCCGACGCCGAGGCCGAGCGTGAAGCGGCCGGGCGCGAGTTCGGCGACGCTCCGGGCGGCGGAGGCCACCACGGCCGGGTGGCGGGTCGCCAGATTGGTGACGGCGGTGCCCAGGCCGATGCGGTCGGTGCCGAGGGCGGCGGCGGTGACGGTGGTGAACACGTCCCGCCACAGCAGCTGGGAGTCCGGGAACCAGACGTCGTCGAAGCCGAGCCGCTCCGCCCGCCGCACGGTCTCCAGGACGCGGTCGGCGCGGTCGCAGGGCGGGACGCGGACGCCGACCCTCACCGGGCCGCCACCAGAGGGGTGTCGACCCCGACCGGACCGATCCCGTTCGCACCGCCCGGCGTCCCCAGCGGCGCCGCCCGCCCCGGCAGGGCCTCCTCGAAGAACCGCCTGTTGTCGGCGCGGAACTCGGGGTCGGCGAGCCGGTCCACGGTGATCGCCTGCTCGGGACAGGCCGTCTCGCAGGCACCGCAGTCGATGCACTCGACGGGGTTGATGTAGAGCTTGCGTTCGCCCTCGTAGATGCAGTCGACGGGGCACTCCTCCACACAGGAGCGGTCCATGATGTCGACGCAGGCCGCTCCGATGACGTAGGCCATGTCAGTTCTCCTTCTGGGCGGGGTGCCCGGGGTTCTCGGTCGAGTGCCCGGGGAACAGCGCGGCCTCGGGGTCGATGACGGTGGCCGCGTTGTTCACGGCGGTGGCGACCTCGCCGAAGCCGACCGCGATCAGGCGCACCTTGCCCGGGTAGGCGGTGATGTCGCCGGCGGCGAAGACCCGGGGCAGGTTGGTGGCCATGCGGGTGTCCACGGTGATCCGGCGCGCGTTCAGGCCGAGTCCCCAGTGCTGGAGCGGACCCAGGTCCGCGATGAAACCGAGGGCCGCGACCACCGTTTCGGCCGGAACCTCCCGGGTGGCCTTGGTGGTGCGGTGCCGCAGCTCGACCCGCTCCACGCGCGCGGTGCCGTGCAGGGCGCTGACCTCGGTGTCGGTGATGATCTCGATGCCGAGCCCGCGGACCTTCTGCACGCTCGCGTGGTGGGCGCGGAAGCGGGCGGTGCGGTGCACGAGCCGCACGGACCGGGCGATCGGCGCGAGGACGGCGGCCCAGTCGAAGGCGCTGTCGCCACCGCCGACCACCACCACGTCCTGCCCGGTGTGCGCGGCGGGGTCCGGCACGAAGTACACCTGGCCGCGCCCCAGGAAGTCCTCGCCCGCCGGCAGCGGCCGGGGCGTGAAGGTGCCCACCCCGCCGGTGACGACGACCGCTCCGGCGCGGACCACGGCTCCCCGGTCGCTGCGCACGACCGGGTACAGGTCGGGCCCGTGCGTCAGCTCCACTGCCCGGTGGCCCAGGAGGTAGCGGGGGCCGTACGGCTCCGCCTGCGCCACCAGGTTCGCCACCAGATCGCGGCCGCGCACCGCGGGGAACCCGGCGATGTCGAAGATCGGCTTCTCGGGGTACATGGCGCTGATCTGGCCGCCCAGCTGCGGCAGGACGTCCATGACGGTGACGCCGAGTCCGCGGAAGCCCGCGTAGTAGGCGCCGTAGAGGCCCGCGGGGCCGGCGCCGACGATCAGGATGTCCGTCTCGATCGTGCCGGGTTCGTCCGTGCTCGTCGGCACGTCGGTGAGAACGCTCATGGCCCGGGAGCGTAGGAGCGGGTCCGGATACCGCCCTACGGTTTCGTTCCGGTGAGCAGGACACGGCGCCCACGCCTCTTCGGCAGGGCGAGCAGGACACGCGGCTCGTCCCTCCGGTCGTTCCGGTCAGCAGGACGCTCGGCTCACACCTCCCGGCCCGGCACTGGGACCGTCCTCCCACCCATGCAGCACGACGCCGGGAGGGCGACATGCACACGGACGGCATCCGCGGGACGTCAGGCCGAAAGGGGGCGGTGGGCGCGGCACTGGCCCTGCTCCTGACCACGGCCTGCTCGGCAGCCACCACGGACTCGACGGGGGCGTCGGCGGCGGGGCTGCCGACGGTGCGGGTCGCCCTCGGCATCGACGCCTCGTACGCCCCGTTCTATCTCGCCGAGGAACGCGGGCTGTTCAAGAAGGCGGGCGTCAACGTCGAGCTGGTGAAGACGGAGGGCGGGCCCGCCGCCTCCCAGGCCGTCACGGCGGGCACCGCGCAGATCGCGGCCAACGCCGACTCCACGGCCCTGCCGCTCATGGTCACCGACCCCCGACTGCGCGCCCTCGGCGTGTTCCAGTCCTCCGACCGCTACCTCAAGGTCGTCCTGCGCAACGGGATCACCTCGCCGAAGCAGATCAGGACGATGGCGTCGATCGGCGGGCTCGGCCTGTACGCCACCCACCAGTACCTGCTGCACAACGGCATCGACCCGGACTCCGTGAAGATCCTGCAGAGCTCGGCCCCGGAGATCCCCGGCCTGCTGGAGCGCGGCTCGATCGACGGATACATCCTGTACGAGCCCTGGGCGGCCAAGGGCGCCGCGTCCGGCGGGCACATCACCGCACGCATCGGCGACTTCGGCGTGCGCTACGTGCAGTGGCTGCTGGCCGACCAGACCTGGCTCAAGGACAACGAGGACACCGCCGGCAAGGTCTTCAAGGCCGTCGCCCAGGCGGACGAGCTCGTCACCTCCGACCCCGAGGCGGCCGCCGAGGCGTCCGACAAGCAGGTGAAACTCCCTGTCGCGGACACGAAGAAGGTGCTGCCGGAGATCACCTTCGCCGCCCGCGGCATCGACGACAGCGACGTCACCTCGTCACAGAAGATCGTCGACTTCCTGCTCGACCAGAAGCTGATCAAGAAGTCGCCCGACCTGGACACCACCCTGCTCAAGGGCTGGTACGCGCAGCACACCAAGTGAGCTCCACGTGCCCTGTGACGCAGGGGACGCCGTCGCCCTTCACCACGGCGACGTCGAGCGTCACGCGTGTTCCCGCGTCACAGGGCTCGGCCGTACGGACCGTCCCGGTCCAGGTGAGCGGCTCCCCGGCCACGGCGGTCGCACGGTTGCGCCAGCCCACGGACTCCAGGGCGGCCCCCGGCCCGGCCCACTCCAACGCGTAGCGGCTGAGTGTCTCCCCGTGCAGGGTGGACTGCACGACGACACCGGGGAACCCCTCGGAGGCGGCGTACCCGGCGTCGTAGTGGATGCGATGGGAGTTCCACGACACGGCGCTGAACCGGAACACCTGCACGGAGGTGTGGGTGTACGAGCGTGGCGGACAGACCTGCCCGGCCGCGGGAACGGCGCTCACGGGCCCTCCAGTACGACGATCGTCTCGTCCATGGCCACCAGTTCGGCACCGTCGGGTGCGGTGAAGCGGGTCGTGACGCCCAGCAGGACGAAGTCGCCGCTGCGGCCCTGCCGCCGGTCCGCCGACGTCACCGCGCGCGAGGCGGTCACGCGGGTGCCGGCGACCGGGGTCCGGCGCAGACTGACCGTCTGCCCGCCGTGCATCTGGCGCACGGGCAGGCCCTGGGTGCACGGCGACTCGCGGGCGGCCAGCCCGTCGGGGCGCAGCTCGTGCTCGGCGGGGCCGTCCTGCCAGCTCATCGTCATGGCGAGGTAGAGCGCCGGGGCGGCGACCTGCCCGCCCGCCGCCTCCTGGGCCCGGGCCCGGCGGACGTAGTCGACGTCGTTCAGGGCCGCCGCGAACCGGCAGAAGTCCTTCACGGCGAGTACCCCGCAGTCCTCGCTCTCCCACTCCCCGACCAGCTCACGGGCCCGTGCGAGAACCTCGTCGAGTACGGCGCTCACCGCAGCGACCTGGCGATGCCCAGGGCGGCGGTACGCAGCGCCACAGCGTGGCCGGGGCCGTCCATCCGGTAGGTGGGCGCGGTGATGGACAGGGCCCCCACCAGCGTGGACTGGGGGCTGAAGACGGGCACGGCCATGCTCGTGTAGCCCAGGCGGATCTCCTCCGCCTCGGTCGCCACGCCGCCGTCGGCCCGGATCCGCTCCAACTGGGCCCGCAGCCGCCCCGGCGAGGTGACGGTGTGCCGGGTGAGGGGCTTCAGCCCGCTGCGGACCACCTCGGCGAACAGCGAGGCGGGGGAGTAGGCCAGGATCGCCTTGCCGGTGGCGGTGCAGTACAGCGGCAGCCGGCCCGCGACCCGGGACTCCTCGCTCAGGCCCCGGTGCGGGTAGATCTTCTCCAGGTACACGACGTCCAGGCTGTCGTGGATGGCGAAGTGGATGGTCTCCTGGGTGGCCAGCAGCAGGTCTTCCATGTACGGCTGGGCCACCTCGCGCAGGATCCGCTGCCGGTGCACCCGCTGCCCGATCTCGAAGAGCCTGAGCCCCAGCCGGTAGTCGCAGCCCGAGCGCTCCAGGAGCCCCCAGACGACCAGTTCCTGAGCGAGCCGGTGCACGGTCGCCTTGGCGACGCCGGTGCGGCGCACCAGCTCCGCCAGGGACAGCGCGTCGTCCTCGGCGGTGAACGCCTCCAGGATCGGCCTGACCTTGCCCAGGACCGAGTTCATGGTGTCCTGACCGGGAGCCTCGGCCCGTGGGATGACGGAACCGCGCGGGACGGCGAGTGCGGGTTCGGCTGGAGTGGTGTCGGCGCGGCCGACCGTGGTGACGGTCATGGGCGGAACCTCCCGGTCAATCCGTTGCCATGCGGAAGTCAGTCCTCTGTCATGCGGGAAACGGAACCACGCGTCCCGTGATCAGGCCATAGGCCAGGTGTAAATTCGCCGTACCGTTAGCGGGCCTCGCCGAGGAACCCCAGGCTGAGCGGGTTGTACAGCTCCGCCTTCTCGTGCTGCGGCCAGTGCCCGCACTCGGTGAAGACCTCCAGTCGGGCCCCGGGGATCGCGGCGGCGATGGCCTCGCCCTCCGGAACGTCTCCGAACGGGTTCTTGTTGGCCCAGACCACGAGGGTGGGGGCCTTGATCCGGGCCATGCGGTCGGGCCGCAGCAGGTTGCGCTCGCGCCGGCCGACCTCCTGGAGGGCCAGCAGGTTGTGCAGGTTCCGCTGGAACTCGGGCTGGTGGTAGATCTCGTACCGGACCCGGGTCAGCTCCTCGCCGAGGTCCTCGTCCCACTCGGCCCACAGCAGCCGCAGCCGCTCCCGGGTGAGGGAGATGTCGTCCTCGAGGGCCGCCGCCGTCGTCGAGGCCTTCAGCCGCTCCATCACCTGCGGATTGATCTTCGTACCGCCCATGCACAGCAGCTGCAGGGAGGCGACCCGGTCCGGGTGCTCGCTCGCCGCCCAGGAGGCCACCCAGCCGCCCAGCGACTCACCGACCAGGTGCGCCCGCTCGGCGCCCACGGCGTCCAGGTAGGCGATCAGGTGCTCGACGTACGCGGGGATCTCCCCGGGCCGGTCCGGCTTGTCGGTGTAGCCGTGGCCGAGCATGTCGATGGCGTGGACGCGGTACCCGGCGGCGGCGTGCACCGGGATGTTCCTGACGAAGGCCTCCAGGTGGCCGGTGGTGCCGTGCAGGAAGACGACGTGCTCGCCGCCCTCCGGCCCGGCCTGCAGGGCACGGGTACGGATGCCGCCGGCGTCGACGTAGGCGAGGTGGTGGTCGGTACCGGTCAGTTCGGTCCAGATGCTCATGACTGCCTTTCGGGAAGCGCGGGGGACGCGGGCGGCGCGGGGTGCGCCGGGTCGAGGACGGCGACGGCCATGCCGGTGAGCCACTCGGGCATCTGCTCGTAGGCCAGCCGTTGTCCCGGGACATGGCCGAGAGCGGCCGCCATGAGCAGCCAGGTGCGGATCTCCTGGGCGCCGTTCCCGGCCCGCTTCTCCAGTTCCCCGGTGGTGAGGCCGGTGAGACGGCGGGTCTCGCCGCGCTCCACCAGGCCGAGGAACTCCTCGTCGAACTCCGGGGTGAGCGCGGCCTCGGCGGCCCGGATGATCTCGCGGCGGCGGACGTCGTAGTCCTGCCAGTTCTCCCGGCCGTTGAGCCAGGCGTCGACCATGAACTCCTCGTCGCCGCCGTGCGGTTCACGCCAGTCGGGCCAGGGCAGCCGGTGCGAGAGCCCGCCGGAGCCGATCACGGCGACCCGGCGGTCCTCCGGGAAGGAGAGGATCGTCTCCCTCATGGCACGGCCGAGTTGCTCGCAGCGCTCCAGGGTCGGCAGCGGCGGCGCGAAGACGTTGACGACGAGCGGGACGAGCTCCACGTCGAGGCCGTCGAGCAGGTACTGGATGGCGTGCGACTGGCCGTGGTCGATCTGGAGCCGGGCGGAGAAGGCGATGTCGAAACCGTGGCCTTCGACGAGGGAGCCGGCGAGGTGCCGGGCCAGCGGGACGTCGACCCGCTGCGGGCCCTTCGGGGTGCCCGACTCGCCGCTCGCCATGCACTCGCCGACGCCGAGGGTGAAGCTCGGGATGAGGTCCAGCCAGAAGCCGCGGAAGTGGTTGGAGCCGACCAGCACCACCGTGTCCGGGCGGGCGGCGGCGAGCCGGTCGCGGGCCTCGGCGAGGGCGTCGCGGAAGCGTTCGGCGCGGTCCTTGTGGAAGGTCTGGTCCCAGTGGGTGTTCATCAGCGTGCTGTGCGACGCGCCGACACCCAGGACGATCTCGGTCATGCCGGGTCTCCAGGGATCTCTGAACGGGAGCGGGTGACGGTGTCGAGGGCCGTACGGATCAGAAGGCGGGTCAGCCTCTCCATCGCCCGCACGGAGACGGTGTTCATCCCGCGTGCGAAGTCGATCTCGAAGGGCGCCTCGGCCTGCGGGACCTTCGGCATGCCGACGCGGATCGTCGGGATGCCGCGGCCGCGCAGGATGTTGGCGTCGGTGGCGCCGCTGTTGCCGCGGATCACCTCGTGCTCGCGGCCCTCGAAGGCCTCCCAGGCCGCGGTCGCGGACCGGCAGACCCAGCTGTCCGGGTCGGTCCGGGTGCCCGGGACGGCGAGGACCATCTCCGCGGTGACGCCCTCGAACTTGTCGAGCGTGGCGAGGAATTCCCGCTTGGCCTGCATCGGCGTGGTGCCGGGGGCGATCCGCAGGTCCACCATCAGGGTGCAGGAGGCCGGCGTCACCGCGGCCATCCGGGGCCAGCCGCCGCGCACGGAGGAGACGATGCCCTGCGGGGCGACCGTGCCGCCGGTGTGCCGCTCGGCGTACTCGGCGAACCACTCCTCCAGGTGCCGGGCGACCTCCCCGGCGCGGGCGATGGCGTTGTCGTACGGCAGCCGGTGGCGCGATCCGACGTAGGTGTGCGTGCCGGGGACGGTGATCTCGAACCAGACCAGGCCGACCTCGTCCCAGGAGACCGTCCAGCCGGGCTTGGCGATGATCGCGTAGTCCGTCCACACGCCCTGTTCGAGAAGGAACGAACAGCCCACTCCCTGCCCGGTGTTGAACCTCGCGTTACCGGGCCGGGCGTTGGTGGGCATGCCGCCCGCGCCGAACGCCGCGACCAGGTCGCCGGTGAGCGGGACGCCGGCCCGGGCGATCGCCTCGGCGGCCATCATCACGCAGGCCGCGTGCCCCTTGGGGTTGGCGGCACCGAGGCCGGTGACCAGGTCGCCGTACACCCGCGCCTGCGGCCGCATGTCCTCGCGCAGCTCCGGGCCGATCCACGGGAGGTCCTCGCGCTCGTCGCCCACGGTGAGGGTGTCGACGGGGGCGTAGAGCATGAGGTCGGGGCCGGTGCCGTCGCCTTTGAGGCGGGACCGGGCGTTGGCCTGGCGGTCGTCGAGGGGGTTGATGGTTGAATCTTTAATGGTATGTGACATGGTGCCAGCTATGTGCCGGGCCAGCGGCCCCTCGTCGCCCGTCGGGCTCGGGATGTCCACCAGCCCGGTGATCAGCTCGCGCAGCCGGTCGCCGCTGACCTGCCGCCAGGCCTCCGTGACCCAGGCGGAGCGCCGCTCGTCCAGGCCCGCGAGTTCCGGCAGGGCGTTCACTGGTTGACCCGGTGGACCTGGGTCATGGTGGTGCGCGCGAAGCGCCTCGCGGCCACCGGCAGCCCGATGGCGAGGGCGGCTCCGGCCAACAGGGTGAACAGGGTGCGGGTCATGCTCAGGCTCCCTTCTCGGTGTTATCCGGCGCTTCCGGTGCGGGAGTCGCGCCGGTCCCGGCCAGCTTCTTGCCGTACTCCTCCTCGCTGAGGTTCCGCCAGGAGGTCAGGGAGACGTCGGGGCGGTAGAGCTTCTCCGGAGGTGCGTCGGTGACGTCGACCATCCAGGCGTCCTGGCCGGAGAACTGGCCGTGGAACAGCCAGCGGATGGCGCCCAGGTACTTGGCGTAGAAGCGCAGGGTCGACCAGCCCTCGGTGAAGTTGACCATCACGCCCACGTAGTTGTGGCGGTCGGCGTCCACCGGGACGTAGAACTCGTAGTGGATGAAGTTGGGGTAGACGATCCGCAGCACACCCGGCATGGACAGGGACGCGAAGCCGGGGAACTCCTGGGCCTCGATCGTCGGGTTGATGCTGTCCGCCCTGCCGGTGTTGCCGATGTTGAAGGTCTCCTTCGGCGGCTGCATCTTCCACCAGCGCTTGTTGGACCAGTGGCCCACGCCGGGGAAGTCGGCCTCCCAGTGGACCTCGTCCTGGACCCGGAAGATCCAGCGGCCCTTGGGCACGATCCTGGTGATGTTCCAGGTCGGCATCGGCTTGAAGAGCCGCCACAGGGCCGTGCGGTGCAGGTACTTGGCGTGCCCCTCGTCGAAGCCGTTCTCGCAGGCGAACCGCCAGTTGCCGCCGCGCGGCTCGATCCGGCCGCCCATCACGAACGGGTTGGAGACGAGCTCCTCGGGAAGCTGCTCGTCGATGGGGTGGGGCTCCTCGTCGGCCAGCGGGATGTACACCCACACCATGCCGAGGCGCTCCTCGACCGCGTACGTCCGTATGCTCACCTTGCCGGTCAGCCGGCAGCCGGGTCCGTCGGTGATGACCGCGCTGAGCTTTCCGGTGGGCAGGTCGAACGTCCAGCCGTGGTAGGGGCAGCTGACCGTGCCGGGGAACTGCTGGTCGCCCTCGGAGAGCGGCACCCCGCGGTGCGGGCAGCGGTTGTGCAGGGCGTACGCCTTGCCGCCGTCCCGGATGAGCGTGATCTTCTCGCCGCAGATCGTGAACGGCTGCGGCTTCCCGGTCAGGTGGCTGGACCAGGTGACCGGGTACCAGTAGCCGCGGAAGCCCTGGGCGGCGCCGTCGTAGTGCGGCCATGAAGACCAGTCCTGCCGGCCCGGCGCGGACCGGCTCCTGTTCTTCGGGCCTTCACCCGTCGTCATCGTGCGTGACCTCCTGCTGCCGTCGGTGCGTGATGACGAGCTTCGGGTCACGGCAGGTGGCGGCCTACGAAACCGTTCCGCTGAGCAGACCGCCGACGCACCGGCGGCCCTGGACTGCGGGCGTCCCGCTCAGCGGACCACCGGCCATGCGCGTACCGCCCGGCGCGTTCTACGGTGCGCGAATTCCCCGCACCCCCGGTACCGCCCCCAGGCCGCTTCCCGCCAACACTCCGAGGTGCTCATGGAGCCACAGGCCAGCAGCAGAAGCCTCCTTCCACTCGACACGAAGGGATCGTGACCGATGACGAAGGCCATCCAGACGGGCCCCGCGCCCGCCCGGACCGAGGGCGCCGACAGCCGGGAGGGCGGGCAGGGCGCTGCCGTCCGCGTCGACGGCGTCGGGATCCGGTTCGGCTCCTTCCACGCGGTGGACGGCATCACGCTGGACATCGCCGCCGGTGAGTTCCTCTGTCTGCTCGGGCCGAGCGGCTGCGGCAAGTCCACGCTGCTGTCGGCGCTGGCGGGGTTCGTCCGGCCGTCCGAAGGGGTGCTGACCGTCGACGGGCAGCCGGTCACCGGACCCGACCCGGACCTCGGGATGGTGTTCCAGAGCAGTGAGGCGCTCTTCGACTGGCTGACCGTCCGGCAGAACGTGGCCTTCGGTCCCCGGATGCGCGGCCGCTCCCGCGCCGAGCAGCACGAACTGGCTGACGAATACCTGGGGTTGGTCGGACTGCGGCACTGCGCCGACCGGTTCCCCGGGCAGCTCTCGGGCGGTATGCGGCAGCGGGTACAGATCGCACGGGTGCTGGCGAACCAGCCCCGGGTCGTGCTGATGGACGAGCCGTTCGGCGCGCTCGACGCGCAGACCCGGCAGGTCATGCAGGAGGAGATGGCCCGCATCTGGCAGGCATCCGGCTGCACGGTCGTGTTCGTCACCCACGACATCGACGAGGCGATCCTGCTGGCGGACCGGGTCGCCGTCATGACGGCGGGCCCGGCGGCCTCCGTCAGGTCCGTCTACCCGGTGGACCTGCCCCGGCCCCGGGACGAGGACGACCCGGCCGCCCTCGACCTGCGCCGCAGCCTGCGCCAGGACATCGGCGAAGAGGTCCGCAAGGCCCTGCGCGAGCAGGGACTCGACCCGGAGGAGACTTCGTGACCACCGTGACCGTCGCCGCCCCGCCGAAACCGCGCGCCGAGCGCAAGGCGGTCCTCGGACTGCGGGCCGCCGGCCTGTACACCGTCTCCGTGCTCGTCGGCCTCGGCGTCTGGCAGCTCCTCGCCCTGCACTACGGCCCCTCGCTCGTGGCGTCCCCGCACGAGACCTTCACCGCCGCCGGCGACCTCGCCGCGGACGGCACCCTCACCAACTCGATCATCGCCTCCAGCCGCCGCATCCTGATCGGCTGGGGCCTCGGACTGCTCGTCGGCGTCCCGGCCGGACTGCTCGTCGGCCAGATCAAGGTCGTGCGCCAGCTCCTGGAGCCGTACATCGAGTTCTTCCGGTTCATCCCACCGGTCGCCTTCGTCACGCTGGCCGTGGTCTGGCTGGGCATCGGCGAGTCCTCGAAGGTCGTGCTGATCTTCTACACGGCCGTCTTCATCGTCATCCTCAACACCAGCGCCGGGGTGATGTCGGTCGGCGAGTCCAAGCTGCGCGCCGCCGCCTCCCTCGGCGCGAGCCGGGGGCAGATCCTGCGCGGGATCGTGCTGCCCTCGACCGTGCCCTACATCGTCACCGGTGCCCGGCTGGCCATGGGCAACAGCTTCCTGACCATCGTGTCCGCCGAGATCGTCGCCGCCCAGGTCGGTCTCGGCTCCCTGATCTGGACCTCCCGCAACTACGGTCGCATCGACTGGGTGTTCGTCGGGATCATCACCCTGGGCATCCTCGGGTTCGTCTTCGACCGCGTGCTGCGGATCGCGGCCTCCCGGGTCCTGCGTCGATACGGAGTGAAACTGTGAGCAACGAGTCGAGTGCCCTGGTCCTCGAACGGTTCGGGGTGCTGCCCCGGCTCCTGGAGCGGCCGGTGCCGGAAGCGCGGCCGGGCCACACCCTCGTGCGGATGCTGGCGGCACAGGTCGGCCACCTCGATCTCAACGTCGTGGACGGCAGGTTCGGCATCCTGCCGGACCTGCCCGCCGTGCCCGGCACCAACGGGGCCGGCCTCGTGCTCGCCTCGGACACCCACCCGGTGGGCAGCCTGGTCAGGATCAACGGCAAGGGACTCGGACTGCGCCGGGACGGCTGCTGGCAGGGCCACGCCCTGGTCCCGGACGCCACCGCGATCCCGGTGCCGGAGGGCACGGATCCCGCGCTCGCCTGCGGGTTCTCCACCCCGGCCGGTACCGCCTGGGCGGCCGTCCACTCGGTGGCGGGCGTGCGGCCCGGCGAGCGGGTGCTGGTCACCGGAGCCGCGGGCGCGGTCGGATCGCTGACCGTGCAGGTCGCGGCGCGGGCCGGGGCCGAGGTGATCGGCGTGGTCGGGCGGCCCGCCAAGCTGGACCGGGTACCGGCCGCCGCGAAGGCGGTCCTGGCGGGGGAGCTGACGGCGGACGCGGTCGGCGGGCCGGTGGACGTGGTCGTCGACACCGTGGGCGGGCCGGTGCTGCGGGCCGCTCTGGGCCTGGTCCGGCCGCGCGGCCGGGTCGCCCTGGTCGGCTACACCGCGGGCCGCGAACTCACCGTCGACCTCGCGGACTTCCTGCTCGCCGACGTCTCGCTGCTGCCGGTGAACCTGATGACCCGGGGCCGGGAGGTCGCCGCCGACGTCGACCGGATGCTGGGCGAACTGGCCGCCGGAGAACTGGAGTTGCCGGTCGAGCGGCACCGGCCCGAGCGGCTGGCCGAGGCGGTGGAACGGCTGCGGACGGGGGAGGCGGTGGGGAAGGTGGTACTGGACTTCTCCTGAGCGGGGTCAGTCCCGGGCGCGGTCCGGTGCGACGACGGCGTGGCCCCGGCAGCACACGGCACCGTCCGTGCGGTGCTCGACGAGATCGAGGGTGATCTCACCGCTGACCGGGTCCACGCCCCGTACGGAAGCGGTCACCGTGAGCCGGTCGCCCGGGTGAGCGGGCGCCCGGTTCTGCCAGGAGACCTCACGCACCTGTCCCGTCGGCCCGGCGTGGGCCGCGGCCGCCCGGTGCAGCAGACAGCCGTGCAGCTGTGCCATGACGACCGGCCCGGCCAGGCCCTCGGACCGGGCGAAGGCGGTGTCGTAGTGGATGCGGTGCGTGTTGCGGGTGACCGCGCCGAAGCGCAGCAGCATGACCTCGTCGGGCACGAGCTCCGCCACCGCCCGCGAAACCGCAGCCTCTGCCGTCGCGGCCTCCGTCATCGAAGCCTCCGTCATCGCCGCCTCTGTCATCGCACGATGAACCTCTCCGTGACCTCGATGAGCGTGACCTCGGCGAGGGGGCCGCGTTCGGCGGCGTACGTCTTCTCCACCGTGATCAGGAGCAGATCCGGCCGTTTCCGGTCGACAGCCGTGACCGCACGGCGTACTTCGACACGGTCGCCGACCCGGACCTCCCCGACCCAGCGCACCGCCTGACCGCCCGCCATGAGCCGTACGTCCAGCCCGTCGGTGCCCGGCACCTCGTCGCGGTACATGCCGTCCGGCCGCAACTCGTCCGGCTCCACGCCCGGTTCCGGCCGCAGCAGGCTGACGAGGTACATCGGGTGCACCACGAAGGCGGGGTCCGCGGGATCCACCAGTGCAGGCGCGGTGTCCCCGGCGGCCCGTGCGAACTCGGCCGCCGCCTCGGCCCGTACGACTCCCAGCGAGCGAGCCTCCCAGTGGCCCATCGCCGCCTGGGCTCTTTCCTCAGCGACATCCAGCATGCCGGGGACCCTAGGAAGAGCCGCACCTCCGTGGCCACAGACCCGGACCACTCAGCGGACCGCCCCGCTTGGACCCGCCCGTGCCGCCCGGCACGATCCGGTCATGGATCTCATGGACATCCAGGCGCCCCCGCAGGGCGCCTACGCGGAGGCGGACGGCGTCAAGTACCACTACATCGAGCTGGGCACGGGCAGCCCCACGATCTTCCTGCACGGCGGCGGCCCCGGCTGCACCGGCTGGTCCGACTTCGGGCAGGTGGCCCCGCTGTTCGCGGCCGGCCGGCGCTGTCTGCTGGTCGACATCCTGCAGTACGGCAGGTCGGCGAAGCCCGTCATCGAGGGCCCCATGTGGGACTACCACGCGGCGAAGACCGTGGCCCTGATGGACACCCTGGAGATCGACCGGGCCGACTTCGTCTGCAACTCCTGGGGCGGCACCATCGCGCTGAACCTGGCCGCCAAGTACCCCGAGCGGGTCCGGTCGTTGGTGGTCACCGGCAGCATGCCGGTCTTCTACGGCCCGCTCGCCCCGCTCCCGGAGGGCGGCCGCCGCGGCCGCAACGCCCGGGACGTCTACTACGGCGGCGACGGCCCGTCCCTCACCAAGATGCGCGAGCTGATGGCCCGCCTGGAGTGGTACGACCCCGAGGCCGTCCCCGAGGGCACGGTACGGCTGCGCTACGAGCAGAGTCTCGACCCCGAGGAGACCGCACTGGCCGGCGCCTCCGACAACCCGCGCGGCGACTGGCAGGACCTGACCGCCGAACTCGGCACGATCCAGGCCCCCGTGCTGTTCATGTGGGGCATGCAGGACGCCTTCCTCACCCCCGACTACCCGCTGATGCTCGCTCGCATGATCCCCAAGGGGAACCTGCACGTGATGAACGAGGCCTCGCACCACCTCCAGGAGGAGCGGCCGTACGACTTCCACAGCGTGGTCGACGGCTTCCTGAACCAGCGGCACGGCTGACCGAAGGACAGAGGACAGGAGGACAGGTGAGCGCAGTGGAAACCCCGCGGGTCGTCGAACTGACCAGCCCCTTCACCCGCTTCGCCGGCCGGCTGCTGGTCGGTGTCGGCTACGAGGTCGTCCTGGCCGAACCCCCCGAGGGCCACCCGGACCGGCAGGAGGACCCGGCCGGCTTCGCCCACTGGCACGCCGGAAAGCGCTCGGTGACCGTCTCGGGGCCACCGGAGCTGCGCCGCCTGCTCGCGGGCGCCGACATCCTCCTCGACGGCACCCCTGGCGGCGCCGACACCACCGGCCTCGACCACCTGGTCCACGTCCGCGTGACCCCTTTCGGGCTGGTCGGCCCGCGCAGCGACTGGCAGGGCACCGATCTCGTCGTGGCCGCCCTCGGCGGGATGCTCGCCCAGGTGGGCGACCCGGACGGCCCGCCCCTGCACCTGCCGGAGAACCAGGCGGAACACCTTGCGGGTGTCAACGCGGCGATCGCCGCCCTGCTGGGTCTGCGGGCGCGTCGGCGCGGCCCCGGACAGCTCGCCGACGTCTCCGCGCAGGCCTGCGTCGCCGCCGCCCTGGAGGCCGGCACCCTCGCCTATCTGCACGAGGACCGGGTGCCGCCGCGCCCCGGACCCGTACACCCGCTGGTCCCGCACGGGCTGTTCCGGGCCGCCGACGGCCAGCTGGGCGGCGGGCTCGGCGGCAGCCCCCGGATGTGGGACGCGCTGCTCGACTGGCTGTGCGAGCAGGGCGCGCAGGCGGACCTCACCGAACCCCGCTGGCAGGACCCGGTCGAGCGCAAGAAGCACCAGGAGCACGTCTTCAAGGTCGTCCAGGACTTCGCGGGCACCTGGCCGAAGGCCGAGTTCGCGGAGCGGGCCCAGGACCGCAAGCTGCCCTGGGCCGCCGTCGACGTGCCGGCCGAACTGCCGGACAACCCGCAGCTCGTGGCGCGCGGCTTCTTCACCGAGGTCGACGGCCGCACCGACCTCGGATTCCCGTTCGCGTTCCCCGAGGGGCACCGGATCACCTCGCTCAGCACACCCGGCCGCGGGGCCGACCAGGTCCTGCTCGACGAGGAGCGCCGGGTCCGCACCGGGGGCGACGGCTCGGCCCGCCCCGCCCTCGACGGCGTCCGCGTCCTCGACCTGACCTGGGTGCTCGCGGGCCCCTACTGCACCAAGGTCCTTGCCGACCACGGTGCCGACGTCATCAAGGTGGAGTCGGCCGGCCGCCCGGACCCCACCCGGTTCGCGCCCTTCATGCACCTCTCCCGCGGCCCCCACACCGACCCGGACACCAACGGCTACTTCAACGAGGTCAACCGCAACAAGCGCAGCATCGCCCTCGACACCCGCACCGACGACGGCGTCGCCGTGCTGCGCGACCTCGTCGCCTCCTCGGACGTCCTCGTCGAGAACTTCAGCGCCACCGTCATGACCAGGCTCGGCCTCGGCTGGGACACCCTCCGCGAGATCAACCCCCGCCTCGTCTACGTCAGCATGTCCGGCATGGGCCACACCGGACCGCGGGCGGGCTGGGTGTCGTACGCCGACACCGTCTCGGCGAGTTCGGGGCTCACCGGCCTCACCGGCTGGGGGCCCGGCGACGTGGTCGGGGTCATCTACGGCCACGGCGACATCGTGGCCGGACTGCAGGCGGCGCTGGCCACCGTCGCCGCGCTGGAACACCGGGAACGGACTGGCCGCGGACAGCACGTCGACCTCTCCCAACTGGAGGCGATCGCGGCCCACATGGGCACCAGCCTGCTCACCTCCGCGCGGTCCCCGATCGGCAACACGCATCCGGTGTGGAGCCCGCAGGGCGTGTACCGGTCCCTGGGCGCGGACAACTGGCTTGCCGTCAGCGTCCGTTCGGACGAGGAGTGGGCGGCGCTGTGCCGGGTGATCGGACGGCCCGGCCTGGTCTCCGGAGGGGCGACGGCCCTCGACCGAAGGCGGCACAGCGCCCTGGTGGACGAGGCGATCGGCGAGTGGACGCGCACACTCCCCGCCGACCTGGCCGCCGAGTTGCTGCAACAGCAGGGGGTGCCCGCCGGGGCCGTGCAGGACGGCAGTCAACTGGTCGAACACGACCCGCAGCTGAGGGCGCGCGGCTTCTACGTCCGGATGACGCACCCCGCCGCCGGCGCCTTCCTCCACGAAGGCCCGCCCATCCGGCTCACCCGCACCCCCGGCTCGGTCCGCACGCCCGCACCGTTGCTCGGCGCCGACACCGCGGAGGTGCTGCGCGAGGTGGCGGGATACTCCCCGGAGCGGCTCCGGTACCTCCACGACGCGGGAGTGCTGCGGTGAGCGCCGCCGCCGTCACGGCCGTCGCCTTCCCCGTCGCCTCCGAACCGGCCGACCGTGACCGCGTGTCCGGGTTCAGGGCTGCCGGATCGACTGGCAGGGGGTCGTGGCGGGCAGCCGGCCCCTGAAGTAGGAGCGGGGCGGGACGCCCATCAGGGCACGGAAGTCGGTCGTCATGTGCGACTGGTCGAAGTAGCCGGTGGCGGCGGCCAGTTCGGACCAGCCGGCGCTGCCCGCCCGGGCGGCGACCGTCCGGACGCGCTCGATACGGGCGTAGTGCTTCGGGGAGACGCCGACGCCGTCGCTGAACAGGTTCCGCAACTGGCGTTCGCTGACCGACAGTTCCCGGGCCACGTCCTGCACCTGCGCGGGCGAACGGTCCATCCGCACCGACAGCGCGGCCACACCCGCCCGCAGCAGTGCCGTCCGGGCCGGGTCCGCCTGCTCCGCCAGCAGCCCGGGCAGCACCTCGGCGATACGGGGCAGCGCCTCCCGCGGATCCAGCCACCGCACCTCACGCGCGAACCGGCGGGCCACCCCGCCCGGCAGGGCGTCCAGCGGCACCACCCGGCCGACCAGCCCGGCGGCCGGAACACCCAGCAGAGCCCGGGCGGTTCCCGGTGCGAGGCGCAGCTCCACACAGGCGATATGGGCCTTCCCCTCGTGGTAGGCCGCCCGCACCCGCGGCCCGACGGCCAGCACGTCACGCCGCCCGTCCCCAGTCACCCGCAGCACCACCTTGGTCCCCGCGTCCGGCAACTGGACGAACGTCCCCTCGGGCGGGTCGGTGAAGGACATGGTCCGCACCTCCGCGACCCACGGGCGCAGCGCCTCGGGCGTGGTCGGAAGCGGTTCGGCGATGGTCATCGGCACCCTTCCACCGTAACGGCCCGGCGCAGCCGCCCGGTCGGGCCGGCCGTGCCGGAATTTCCAAGAGCCGGGCGCCCCGCCGGGCCCACCGTGGACCACATGATTCTGGTGACGGGTGCCACGGGCACCATCGGAAGTGACGTCGTACGACAACTGACCGGGCGCGGTGCGAAGGTGCGCGCCCTCACCCGCGACCCGGCCAAGGCGCAGCTGCCCGCCGGAGTGGAGGCGGTGCGCGGGGCCTACGGAGACCCGGCCTCCCTGGACGCCGCGCTGGCCGGGGCGACGGCCGTGTTCCTGCTGCGGCCGCCCGGCCCCGACGAGGGGCAGGACGCGGCACTGGTCGCCGCGGCGCGGGCCGCGGGCGTCGACCGGCTCGTGAAGCTCTCCGCCATCGGCACCGGCGACCCGGCCTCCGGCCCCTCCGGGTCGTGGCACGCGGCCGGCGAGCGGGCCGTGCGGGACAGCGGGCTCGCCTGGACGGTGCTGCGGCCGTCGTCGTTCGCCTCCAACACGCTGACTTGGTGCCAGGCCCTGCGCGCGGGCGAGCCGGTGCCCAACATGACCGGGGACGGCGCGTCGGGCGTGATCGACCCGCGCGACATCGCCGAGGTGGCGGTGCGGGCCCTGCTGGACGCCGGGCACGCGGGGCGGACGTACACCCTGACCGGTCCCGAGGCGATCACCGTCCCCGGCCAGGCCGCCGTGCTCGCCGAGGTCCTGGACCGCCCGGTCCCGGCCCGGGACCTGTCCCCGGACGAGACCCGCGAATTCCTCCGTACCGCCTGGGGCATGGACGAGACCCGGGCCGGCGGGGTGCTGACCGGCCTGGCGTTCGTCCGCGCCGGAGGCAACGCGGTGCTCACCGAGGACGTGGCCGAGGTGCTGGGCCGGCCGGCCCGGACCTTCCGGACCTGGGCCGCGGACAACAAGGCTCTCTTCGAGGTGGGCTGAGGTCGACGGGCGGCCCTGTGCGACGGGTTGAGGTCAATGGGGCTTGGTGTGCGCGGCGTCGAGACCCCGCCTCACCGGCTCCGCGGCCGCAGTACCGCCCCCGCCAGCACCAGGGCGGCCACCGCGAGCCCGGTCGCCACCCGGAACGCCAGCCGGTAGCCCTCCGCGGTGGCCGGGACCAGCTCCGCGCCCCGGTCGAGCAGTCCGGCGGTGCGGCTCGCCGCCAGCGTGCTCAGCACCGCAAGGCCCAGTGAACCGCCCACCACCTGCGTGGTGTTGAACAGCCCCGAGGCCAGGCCGGCGTCCTCCTCGGCGGCGCCGGACATGGCGAGACCGGTCAGTGGGGGCATCGCGGCCGCGAACCCGGCCGCCATCAGCAGCATGGGCGGCAGCACATCGGCGGCGTACGAGCCGTCGGCGGGGGCCCGGCTCAGCAGCGCCATGCCGCCGCTGATCAGCACCAGCCCGGCGAGCAGCACCCGGTACGCCCCGAAGCGGCCGATCGCCCGCGCGGAGAGGGTCGTCATCAGCACCCCGAGCGCCACCGGCGCCGGGAGGAAGGCCAAGCCGGTGGCCAACTCCCCGAATCCCAGGACCCGTTGGAGGTAGAGCGCGCCGATGAACTGGAAGCCGTACATCGTCGCGACCATCAGGATCTGCACGGCGTTCGCGCCGGTCAGCGACCGGGAGCGGAACAGCCTGGGCCGCAGCAGCGGGCGTCGGGCGCGCGTCTGGCGGACGGTGAACGCCGTGAACAGGACGAGGGTGAGCGCCGTCAGCAGCAGGGTCGTGGTCGTACCGCGGTCGGCGGAGCCCACGACGACGTACACGGTGAGCATCAGCGCACCGGTGACCAGCGCCGCGCCCGGGTAGTCGGCGCCGTCGCGGAGCCCGGCGCCGCGCTCCGGGGACAGCACCCGGACCGCCGCCACCCAGGCGACGACGCCGATCGGCAGATTGATCAGGAAGATCCAGTGCCAGCTCAGCGCCTGGGTCAGCGCCCCGCCGAGGAACGTGCCCAGCGTGGCGCCCAGCGACCCGACCGCGCTGAACACCGCGATGGCACGGGCCTGTTCACGCGGCTCCGGGAAGAGAGCGACCAGCATGCCGAGCACGACCGCCGAGGCCATCGCCCCGCCGACGCCCTGCACGGCCCGCGCCGCGATCAGCAGTCCCTGGCTCGTGGCCAGCCCGCACAGCACGGAGGCCGCGGTGAAGACGGCGATCCCGGCCGTGAACATCCGCTTGCGGCCCAGCAGATCACCCATTCGGCCGACCAGGAGAAGCAGTCCGCCGAACGGGATCAGATACGCGTTCACCACCCAGGCGAGCCCCGCCCCGGAGAAGCCCAGGTCGGTCTGGATCGCGGGCAGCGCGACGGTCACGATGGTGCCGTCCAGAATCGTCATGAGGGCTCCCGCGCACAGAATGGCGAGAGATGCCCGGCGAGGGTACGTTCGATGCCGTGTGCGCGTCGGTGACGTGGTGGCAGCCGTCATGGCGCTGTGGCCTCCGTGTTCTCCGGCGGAACCGGGTACCGGTCCCTTGGTGCACGACTTGTAACGGAGGACATCGTGGGTGACCATGGGAGTCGGCGTAAGGAGGCAGTCGGATGTCCCAGAGGAACACCGGTGTAACCGCCCAGGTCGTGAACGCGCACGCCTGCCCGGTCCGTGAGGTTCTTGACAGGGTGGCCGGCAAGTGGAGCGTCCAGATCCTGGTCGCGGCCTCGCACGGGCCCATCCGCTTCACCGAGCTGGAGCGCGGCATCGAGGGCATCAGCCGCCGGATGCTGACCCTCACCCTGCGCAACCTGGAGCGCGACGGACTGGTGACCCGCACCGTGTACCCGACCGTGCCCCCACGGGTGGAGTACGGACTCACCCCGGTGGCGCTGGAGTTGCACGAGACCCTGCTGGGGCTGACCGACTGGGCCGAGCGCAACCGCGGGTACATCGCAGAGGCGCGGGCGGCCTACGACGCCGAGCACCAGCCCGAACTGCTCGACGCGTAGACGGATCGGAACCGACGGGCCCGCCGGCTCTCAGAGCCCGAACAGCTCCGGGTCCGAGGTGAGTTCCTTGAAGATCTCACGAGGGTCGGCCACCAGCTTCCGGGCCTTCAGGTCCAGCAGCCCGCCGACCGCGTCGACCTCGGCGGCCAGCGTGCCGTCCGCCTTGGTTATCTTCTGGACCACCCGGAACGTCCTGCCGCCGCTCCACTCGAACGCGCAGGTCACATCGACCTCGTCACCGGCGAGCAGCTCCCGTTTGTAACGGATGGTCGTCTCCAGTCCCACCGGTCCCACGCCCCGCCCGATCAGCTCGGCTTGCGTGACCCCGGCCGCTTGGAGCAGCGACCAGCGGGCGTGCTCGGCGTAGTTGATGTACACCGCCTGGTTCACATGGCCCTGCACATCGGTCTCGTAGCCACGGACCGTGACGCGGACGGAATACGGTTCGCTCACGACTTCCCCTTCTCGTGTACGACGTTCGTGCCGACGTTCGTGTCGACATTCGTGTCGACGTCTCGTGTACGACGCACTGATCCTTTGTCGGCATCCTGACACGACGGTCACACCCGGCGTGGCGATGCCAGCAGATAGCGCGTTCTGCTCCGGGGCTCCGTGTACTCGCCGGTCTGCCAGCCCGCCCGCTCCAGGGTGGCCGCGCAGGCCCGCAGCGGCTCGCCCTCCGGTGCGTACACCGCGACCGCCTCCGGCTGCGGGGTTGCCCGCACCCGGTACCCGGGGGTGTCCGGCCCCTCGGGCGGATGCCCGGCCGCCTCCAGGGCGAGTGCGGCGGCCCGCACCAGATGCGCGCGTTCCCAGCCGCACGGCCGGTCCGTGGCGCCGTCGGGATTGGTCATCCGGCGCAGTTCGAGCAGCCCCTGCCAGGCGCTGTGGACCTCGCGGGCACGGGCGGGCCCGGCGTCGGCCGCGTCCGCCCCGCCGACCCGCGCGGCGAAGCCCCCGGTCGGCTCGGGCTCCGTCGCGGCCCGGGGCTCGGGGGCCTCCCGCGTCCGATGCCCCGCCGGCGTCAGGAAGTGGTCGTGCGGCGGGCGCGGGTGCCGGAAGGCGAGCCCGCGCCTGACCAGCGCCGCCAGCTGCGCCTCCGTACCCCGCAGCCGTCCGGTGACCGGGTCGGCGGCGTCGATGACCCGCCGCTGCGCGGCGGTGGGCGGTCGGGTCACGGTGCTCCTCCCCGGTGGTCCGTGGTCCGGAACCGCCTGACGGGCGGCCTGCTCGAAGACTACGACCGGGGACTGACAACGCGGTCCCGCTATCCGCCGGGCCGGATGTTCCAGCCCGCGATCACCGGCCGCTCGTGCTCCGTGCCCAGCCGGCACAGTGTCCCGGTCGCCAGCTGGAAGAGGGCCCCGGCGGACGGGGGCAGGCCCAGGCGGCGGGCGGTCAGGACGCGCAGGAAGTGCCCGTGGGCCACCAGCAGCACGACCCCCTCCGTGTTGGCGAGGGCCGCCTCGACCTTGGCCAGCATCCGGTCCGCCCGCTCCCCGACCTGCTCCGGGCTCTCCCCGGGATGGCCGGGCGGGCCGGGCGCCACCCCGTCCGTGAACAGGAACCAGCCGGGCCGGGTGCGCTGGATCTCCATGGTGGTCACGCCCTCGTAGCCGCCGTAGTCCCACTCCCGCAGGTCGGCGTCGACCCGGGCGTCGGGCACCCCGATCAGCTCGGCCGTCTCGCGGGCCCGCTGGAGCGGGCTGACGAAGGCGGCACCGATGCGGTGCGAGCGGATCAACGGCACCAGCCGCCGCGCCTCGTCCCTGCCGTGCTCGGTGAGCGGCACGTCGGTCCACCCGGTATGCCGTCCGGACCGCGACCACTCGGTCTCACCGTGCCGGACGAGAAAGACATCAGCCATACGTCAGAGGCTATGAGCCCAGCGTTCCAGTTCGGCGAACTCACGCGCCCGCAGGCCGTGCCGCGGATCCACCGGAAGGAGCAGTGCGGGCCCTTCGTGGTGCTCGGCGACATGGCGGACGTCGAGTTCGGTGACCATGTCGTCCACCCACACGAACGGCCGCCCGGCCGCCCACGCCACGACCGTCCGCGTCTTCCAGTACAGGCCGTCCGGATCCGTCGCGAACAGCTCCGGCCACTCGATGACCGGCAGCTCGGGCAGTCCGATGACCGGCCCGATCATCTCGTTGGCCTGATGCATCCAGGTGGTGGCCCAGGCCAGCTCGTACGGCAGTGCGAGCAGCCGGGCCCCGTGCCCCGGGTGCAGCCGCACCCGCAGCCCCCGGCGCAGCCTGCGGGAGCCGGGCCGCTGGCGGGCGGACCAGTTGGCGGGGTGCAGCCGGCGGGTCACGTACCCGCGGTGCCGCAGGAACAGGGCCCGGAAGGGGTTCAAAGGGCCGTCGACGTCGAGGAGGAGCAGGGGGCGCTGGGTCATGGGGAGGGCTTACCCGGACAGCCCTGCCGTCCACTACTGCCGATAGCCGCTCAGGAACCGCCCGATCCGGCCGATCGCCGTCTCCAGGGTCTCCGCGTGGGGGAGGGTGAGGATGCGGAAGTGGTCGGGGGTGGGCCAGTTGAAGCCGGTGCCCTGGACGACCTGGATCTTCTCCTGGAGCAGCAGGTCCAGGACGAACTTCTCGTCGTCGTGGATCGGGTGCACCTTGGGGTCGATGCGCGCGAAGGCGTAGAGGGCGCCCTTCGGCTTGACGCACGAGACGCCGGGGATCTCGTTGAGCTTCTCCCAGGCCACGATGCGCTGCTCGTACAGCCGGCCGCCGGGGGTGACGAGTTCACGGATGGACTGGCGGCCGCCGAGCGCGGCCTGGATGGCGTACTGGGCGGGGGCGTTGGCGCACAGCCGCATGGAGGCCAGCATGGTGAGGCCCTCCAGGTAGTCCTTGGCGTGCTGCTTCGGGCCGGTGACGACCAGCCAGCCCGAGCGGAAGCCGGCCACCCGGTACGTCTTGGACAGGCCGCAGAAGGTGAGGACGACCAGGTCGGGGGCGAGGGCCGCGACGGAGTGGTGGACGGCGTCGTCGTACAGGATCTGGTCGTAGATCTCGTCCGCGAAGACCATCAGGCCGTGCCGGCGGGCCAGGTCGAGGATGCCCTCCAGGATCTCCTTCGGGTACACCGCGCCGGTCGGGTTGTTCGGGTTGATGATGAGCACGGCCTTGGTGCGGTCCGTGATCTTCGACTCCATGTCGGCCAGGTCCGGGTACCAGTCGGCCTGCTCGTCGCAGAGGTAGTGCACCGCCTTGCCGCCGGCGAGGGTGGTCACCGCCGTCCAGAGCGGGAAGTCGGGGGCGGGGATGAGGATCTCGTCGCCGTCCTCGACGAGGGCCTGGACGGCCATCGACACCAGCTCGGAGACGCCGTTGCCGAGGAAGACGTCGTCGACGCCCACCTCCAGGCCCAGGGTCTGATAGCGCCCCGCTACCGCCCGGCGGGCGGAGAGGATGCCGCGCGAGTCGGTGTAGCCGTGTGCCTGCGGGAGCATCCGGATCATGTCCTGGAGGATCTCCTCCGGCGCCTCGAAGCCGAACAGCGCGGGGTTGCCGGTGTTCAGGCGCAGCACGCTGTGGCCCGCCTCCTCCAGCGCGTTGGCGTGCTCGATCACCGGTCCGCGGATCTCGTAACAGACCTCGCTGAGCTTGTTGGACTGCCGGAACTCCATGCGCCCCTCCGGGAACTCGTGTTGCTTGGTTTTACCAAGTAGGAGCTTGGAAAGTCCAACATCTTGTCTAGACTGCGTCGCATGTCACCTCGCCGAAGCTACGACCAGTACTGTTCCGCAGCCCGCGCCCTCGACGTCGTCGGCGACCGCTGGACCCTGCTGATCGTCCGGGAGCTGCTCGCCGGTCCCCGCCGCTACACGGACCTGCACGCGGATCTGCCGGGGGTCAGCACGGACGTCCTCGCCTCCCGGCTGAAGGACATGGAGCGGGACGGGGTCACCACCAGGCGGCGGCTGCCCCCGCCGGGTGCGGCGTACGTTTACGAACTCACCGCGCGCGGACGGGAGTTGCTGCCGGTGCTGCAGGCGCTGGGCAGGTGGGGAGAGCCCGAACTGGGCGAGCGCCGGCCCACCGACGCGGTACGCGCCCACTGGTTCGCGCTGCCGCTGCTGCGGGCCCTGGAGGGCGAGGGGCTCGTCGAAGTCCGGCTGGGGGAGGGGCACTTCCACCTCCACGTCGGCGCGGAGGACGGCTCGGTGTACGGCGACGGCCCCGCCCCGGCCGAGCCCGACGCACGGCTCGTCCTCGACACCGGGACGGGTACGGCCCTGGCCCGCGGCGAACTGGACCTGCCGGAGGCGGTACGGACCGGCCGGGTGACGGTGACCGGGGACGGGGCCCTGGCCAAGGAGCTACGGGAGGCCTGACGACGGGGCGTGCCCCGGACTCCTACGCATCCGTCGGCCGAACCGACGGAACCGACGGAGCCGGCCGGGTCGGCCGGGTCCGGGTGGGCCACCGAGCCGTCATCCGGGACCTGGATTTCTTCAGCCGGCCGCGTCGGCCGAGTCCGGGGGTGGCGCAGGGCCGTCATCCGGGGCGTCTTCCGGACCTGGATCTTTTCAGTCGGCCGGACTCGGCTGTGTCCGGCGGGCGGTGCAGGGCCGATGCCTGAGGCCTGGACCTTTTCAGCTGACGGAGTCGGCCGAGTCCGGGGCGGCGGCGAGCCGTCACCCCGGACCTGGACTTTTCAAGTGACCGAGTCGGATGGGCGGGTGGGCGGACCGGCGGTCAAACCCCCCGCGGCCGCCCCGCCCCCCGCGTCAGCGCATACCCGCCGATGCCCGCCAGTGCGGCCAGCACGCCGCCGATCCCGGTCCACACCCAGCGGTCGGTCCACCAGCCGGAGGACCAGCCGTCGTCGGGCTCGATGGAGGACAGCACCGCCGACTTCGTCGAGGAGGAACTGTCCTCGTCGGACTCGGAGCCGGACTTCACGGCGATTCCCGGCACCAGCGGCTTCGCCAGCGAACCGTCCACCGCCGCCGAACCGCCGATGTCCTTGGAGCCGACCTTCACCTCGGCGCTCACCGGCTGGCCGAGGTCCGCCGAGGTCAGGTTCACCACCGTCAGCCGGATGTAGTACGTGCCGGGCAGCGGGTCGTCGGCCCACGGCTCCGACCAGGCCCGGACGGTACGCATCACACAGGCCAGCTCCACCGAGGCGGTGCCCTGCGCGGCCGTGCGGGTCTGCGCGCCGTACTGACAGGCCTGCCGGCGCCGCAGCCCGTCGTACACGTCGAGCTGCCAGGTCTGCGCGGCGTGTGAGTCGGGCAGCTTCACCGTCGCCTTGACGTCCGGGCGCTGGCCGGCGTCGGCCGGGAAGGACCAGTACAGGTAGTCGCCGGTCGATCCGCCGGCCGTCGCCTGCTGGCCCTGGTCGATCTCCGTCGCGGTACGGAAGGACGTGCCCGCCTGGGTGGGCGCGCCGCTGTCCTCCGAGGCGCTCGGCGAGGGCGAGGAGTCGGCCGCCGCCGGACCCGCCGCAAGGCCCACCGCCAGCAGGGCGGCGCTCAACACACGTGTGATCGACATCAGTTGGTCCTCCAGACCGCGACCCGCCAGCGGGACACCCAGCCCCACACCAGACCCGCGAGGAAGCCGGTCAGCACCAGTGCGCCGAGCAGCCACCAGCCGCGGCCGAGACCGAAGGAGGCGACGTCGCTCGCCTTCGACGGCCCGTCCACCACGTCGACCGTCAGCTCGACCGGCAGACCGGGGCTGGTCTTCACCCCGGACGCGGCCGAGAAGGAGTTGGTCACCTGGAGGCAGACGGTCTCCGGGGTGGTGTCCTCGTCGTCGTCGCTCTCGGCCTTCGGGTAGCGCAGCCCGGTCGAGATGACGTCCGTACGGCCAAGCCCCGACGCCTCGCCCCGCACGATCTCCCGCCCGTGCACGGTCACCGCGCGCAGCAGTACGCCGTAGTCGGAGTTGACGGCCCGGTCGGCCGCGACGCTCACCGAAGCGCGCAGCTCCTGACCGGGGTTGACGTCGACCTTGTACCAGCGCTGCTGGCCGAACTCCTCGCGGTCGGTGTACAGCCCCGACTTCAGCGCGGGCGCGGACGAGCACTGGTCCGTTCCCTCGGTCGCCACCGGCGTGACCACGGGGTCCGCCGCCCGGTCCACCAACTGGCCGACCCGGTCGGTCAGTTCCTCCTTGTGCTGGACGGAGGTGTACGTGCCGCCGGTCGCGTCCGCGATGCAGCTGAGCTGGTCGCGGGTCTTGGCGTCCGGCACCAGGCCGAGCGTGTCGATGGTCAGCCCGACGCCCTTGGCGGCGATCTCGCGGGCCACCTCGCACGGGTCCAGCGGCTGGCAGGTGTCCTCGCCGTCGCTGATCAGGACGATACGGCGGGTGCCGTCGCCGCCTTGGAGATCGTCGGCCGCCTTGAGCAGCGCGGGGCCGATCGGGGTCCAGCCGGTCGGCGAGAGCGTGGCGACGGCGGTCTTCGCCTCGGTGCGGTCCAGCGTGCCGACCGGGTACAGCTGCGCGGTGTCCTTGCAGCCCTCCTTGCGGTCGTTGCCGCGGTAGTTGGCGCCCAGCGTGCGGATGCCGAGCTGGACCCCCTCGGGGGTCGCGTCCAGCACCTCGTTGAACGCCTGCTTGGCCGCGGCCATCCGCGTCCCGCCGTCGATGTCCGCCGTCCGCATGGAGCCGCTGACGTCCAGCACGAGTTCCACCTTGGGGGCGGCCTGTGCGGTCTCGTCGGCGACCGCTTGGCCGGGGAACGCGATCCCGGCCGCCAGGGCGGCGAGCAGAGCGCAGACTCCTGCCGCCGGCCGATGTGTTCTGATCATCGGCGGATCCTATTGATCAATGGTGCCGGGCTCCAAAACGGGGGCCGGAGCCCGAAACCGGAGTGACCGGCAGGCCGACGGAGTGCGGCGGGCGGGCCGGTGCGATCCGCGATCACCGGGCGGGTGCCGGTTGGCGGGCCATGGCGGTCACCGGGCGCCGGCGAGCGGGTTCGGCAGTGCCGCCCACTGGTCCCCGGGCACCTCCGGCGACAGCCGCATCAGGGTCAACGCCTTGGCCGGCAGCGGGCCTTCGAGCAGGGCCGTCAGGTCGGGGGAGGCGGGCAGGTGCCGTACGGCCGCCTCCAGGGCCGTCGCCAGGGCCGGTCCGGAACCCGCCGTGCCCGCCAGGGCGCCCGCGACCAGGGAGCCGAACAGCTTGCGGCGCAGAGTCGTTTCGTCGTCCGTGACCAGGCGGCCCGTCAGGCCGGGCGGGGTGATGCCATGACGGCTGAGGCGGGCGGGACTGAGGCGGATGTCGGCCAGGTCGCGGTAAACCAGCCGGAGGGGCGCCCCGGTCCCGGAGAGCACCACGAGAAGGTTCTGGCCGTGCGCCTCCAGGGCCACGCCCAGGTCCAGCAGCCGCAGCCCCACCGTCAGCGCGAGCCGGGTGAACTCGGCCAGCCAGGACGGTGATTCGGGGAGGGCGGTGGCGGCCAGCGCGGCCACCGGGAGGACCCGCTCGCCGGGCGCCGCGTACGCCTGCGGCGACTCGCGCAGCAGCGCCGCCAGATCGGGGGAGCCCGCGGTCACCGCGCCCAGGGTGCGGGTGACGTGCAGGAGGCCGTCCGAGCGGGTGGCCAGGTCCGTTGCGAACGACGACAACGTCGCCGCCGCGCCGACCGAGTACGCCGAGATGTCCCGCACGGACGAGGTCAGCCGGGAAGTGAGCGCGGTCTTCACATGCGGTCCGCCGGGGAGTGCGAGCGTACGCAGGGACATCAGGGGATGCGCGTCCCGCCAGTGCCCGGCGGAGCCGCCCTTCAGGACATGGGCGCTCTGCCACGGGTGCACGGGGATCAGCAGCCGCTCCCCGTCCCGGAGTTCGTCCGGCCAGTCGCCGGTCAGCAGGCAGTCCCCGGCCGCGGCCGGGACCGTCTCCAGTCGTACGGCCGACCGGTGCTCCGGCCCGTACGCGAGCTGTTCCGCCGCCGAGAAACCGGGCCGGGACCGGCAGTTGGGATGGAAGGGGTGCCCGTCGACGACCCGCTGCTCCCACTCCCAGTCGCGGTCCGGCCACTCCTTAGAGGGAAACTCCCGGTCGGCCCGCGAGAGCGCCAACGACGCGGCACTGTGCCCGAGTTCGGCCGCGAACCCACCCGAGTGCGGCCACCCCAGATCCGTCATCAGCCGCGCCGGATCGACGTACGCCACCCCGTCCAGACGTACGGCGGTCACATACGCGTCGGTGGCGTACGGATCCGCCCGCGGGCCGTGCAGCGCCCGGCCGTCGGCCAGCCACAGGGCCAGGCTGTGCGCCCCGCGCACCCGGCGCGCCACCCACGGCAGCGGTTCGTGGGCCAGCGCCCGCCACAGCCGGGTCAGCACCGCCGCCCGCGCACCGGGCAGCTCGGCCTCGTACCGGTGGACGAGGTCCGGCCGCACCTCGGCCAGCTCCGCTGCGAGCCGGGTCTCGACGGGGGAGGGACGGTGCACGGGAGGGCTCCTCGGGGACGGGTACGAGGTTCATGATGACCGGTGACGGGCGACATACTGATCACGATCGGACTCTGTGGACGCAGAGAACGAGACGCAGAGAACGAATGGAACGCGTGGACCTCATGCCCCCCAGCGACGCAGTCGGCGAACGCGCCGACGCGTACGCTGCCGCACCCCTGCTCAACTGCCTGCTGCGGGAGGTGGCCCGGCCGCTCCCGGACGCCGGGGAAGGGCGGCCCCGGGTCTACCGGCTGCCCGGCGGCGGCCGGCTGCTGCGGGTGCGCGGCGACCGCCGGCCCGCCGCGCCCGAGCTGTACGCGGACGGCACCTGGCACCGCATCGGCCACGCCGAGCTGGTGAAACTCGTCGCCGAGGAACTGCGCCGGCACACCGGGCTGTCCAACGGCGACCTGCCGACGGAGATGATCGACAGCCGGGACGCGGTCGCCGCGCTGCTCACGGCACGCGCCCGGGCGACGGCGCCCGACGACCCGTATCTGCGTTCGGAGCAGTCCCTCATCACCGGCCATCCCTACCATCCCGCCCCCAAGGCACGTGGCGGCGGCCCGGTCGCCGCATGGTTGCCGTACGCCCCCGAGGCGTACGCCCGGTTCCCGCTGGTGCTGCTCGCGGTCCGCGAGGACCAGGTGGTGGAGGAGGGCGACACGGCCGCGCTGGACGCACTGGACACGTCGGCCGCCGTACCGCGGGGCTACCGGCTGCTGCCCGCGCACCCCTGGCAGCTGGATCTGGTCGCCCGCGACCTCGCCCCGGCCTTCGCGGACGGGCGGCTGCTGCGCCTCGGCGAGAGCGGCTTCACGACCTGGCCGACGGCCGCGATCCGCACGGTGTACGAGCCGGAGCGGGATCTCTTCCTGAAGTTCAGCCTGGACGTCCGGATCACCAACGACATCCGCCGCCTCTGGGCGCACGACCTGCGCAGACTGCGCCGTACGAACGCGGCCGCGACCGCCGCGTTCACGGCGATGGACGGGCCCGCCGGCTGGCTCGGAGACCGCGGCTACCGCACCGCCCGCTTCGCCTTCGAGGAGCTCGCCGTGCTGGTCAGGGACGGGCTGCGCGGGGCGCTGCTGCCGGGGGCCACCCCGCTGCTCGCCGCGGGCCTGGTGGAGGGCTTCGACGGTGACCCGCTGGCCGCTGCGGCGGACCCGGGCGCCTGGTGGGAGGCGTATCTGCGGGCGGTCGTACCCCCGGCCCTCACCGCCTTCGCCGAGCACGGCGTCGTCCTCGAAGCGCATCTGCAGAACACCCTGGTCGCCGTCGACGCCGACGGTACGCCGGTGCAGGCGCTGTACCGGGACGCCGAAGGGGTCAAGCTGCTGGCCGACGTGGAGCGGGCCGCCGGGTGGGAGCGGCTGGTGTACTGCCTGGTCGTCAACCACCTGACCGAGGTGGCCGCCGCGCTCGCCGAGCACCACCCCGGGTTCGATCCGTGGCCCGCGGCACGGCGGGAGCTGGCCCGGCATCCGCTCCCGGAGGTGACCGACCTGCTGGCGTCCCCGACCCTGCCGGGCAAGACGAACCTGCTGCTGCGCTGGACCGGGGCGGACGGCGCCGACGCACGCTATCTGCCGCTGCCGAATCCCCTGGCCTGACATCGCGGGCCAGGCCGACGGCGGGCATGACGGCACGTCACGCGTGAACCGGACCAAACGGCTCCACGCATGTGCATGATTGTGGCTTCTGCTGCCATACGTCATATTTCATATGCCGTTGAATGGGATGGAGTCGGTGCCGTGGCGTTCGCGGAGTCGGCCGGTGGTGATGAGCCGGTGTCCTCTCCCGAGTCGGCTCCGGAGTCCGGGCGACGGCCCTGGGCACCGCTGCTGGCGGTGTGCGCCGGGTATTTCATGGTGATCCTGGACGTGACTGCCATCAACGTCGCCGTGCCGGTGATCGGCCGGGAACTGTCGGCCTCGCTCACCGGAATCCAGTGGATCACCGACGGGTACACCCTGGTCTTCGCCGGGTTCCTGCTGGCCGGTGGCGCGCTGGGGGACCGGGTGGGCAACCGCCGGGTCTTCTGCGCGGGCGTGGCGGTGTTCACGCTGTCCTCGGCCGCGTGCGCGCTCGCGGTGAACGCCCCGTTCCTGGTCGCGGCCCGGCTGGTGGAGGGGTTCGGTGCGGCTCTGATCGTGCCCGGCTCCCTGGCCCTGCTCCAGCAGGCCTACCCGGCGCCGGCCGCACGCTCGCGGGCCTTCGGACTGTGGGGTTCGATGGCCGGCACCGCGGCCGCCGCCGGTCCGCTGCTGGGCGGGCTGCTCGTCTCCACGATGGGCTGGCGCTGGGTGTTCCTCGTCAACCTGCCCGTCGGTGCGGCCTGCCTGGCGCTGACGCTGCGGCATGTGGCGCGCTCGCCCCGGCGCGCCGACCGGGCCCTTGACTGGCCGGCGCAGTGCGCGGTGGTTGCGGCCGCGGCGCTGTTGACCGCGGCGCTCAACGAGGCCGGACGCCGGGGCTGGTCCGATCCGGCCGTTCTCGCCGGGGTGGGCCTGGCCGCGCTGGCCGCCGTGGCGTTCGTGGTGCGCGAGCGGCTGGCCCGCTCTCCCGTCCTGCCGCCGAGCCTGCTGCGGTCACGCGCGCTGAGCGGAGGAGCCGTCATCGGCCTGCTGTTCAACTTCGGCTTCTACGGCATGGTGTTCACCGCCAGCCTGGAATTCCAGCACCAGCGCGGCTTCAGTGCCCTCGGCACCGGGCTGGCGCTGTTCCCGGCGGTGGCGATGACCATGTTCGCCTCCGTCCTGTCCGGGCGGCTGGCCCGCCGAACCGGCGATCGTCCGCCGGTCGTCTCCGGGATGCTCCTCGCGGCCCTGGGGCTGGCCGGGTGGGCCGCGGCGGGAGCCGACCCCGCCTACCCGGTGCTGGTGGCCCCGATGATGGCCGCGGGGTTCGGTACCTCCTTCGCCCTCACCGGTACGACCGCCACCGTGATGGGAGCCGCGCCCGCGGCGTACTCGGGCGCCGCCTCCGCCCTGTTCAACACCACCCGCCAGATCGGCAGCGCCACCGGCGTCGCGCTCGGCGGCAGCCTGCTCGCCACCGCCACCGACTACACCACCGGGCTGCGCATCAGCATGGCCGTCGGCGCGCTCGCCTACCTGGCCGCCGCGGCCCTCGCATGGCTGTGCGTGCCGGCGGTGCCGAAAGAGACCTAGGCGTGACCTAGGCGTGCTTACGGCCGCCGGACAGGTCAGAGGCGGCGGGCGCGGGCCAGCAGTGGCCGGTGAGGAGGCAGGTGGCGGCGGCGACGCCCAGCATGACCAGCATCCAGGGCCAGGCCGCGCCGAACCCGAGGAGCGCGGCGTCGCGGATGCAGCGCACGCCGTAGGTGACGGGGTCCGCCCAGGAGAGCCACCGCACCACCTGGGCCATCCGTTCGGCCGGATGGAAGGACGGGCTCGCGAAGAGCAGCACGGGTGCCAGCACGTTGATGGTCACCGTGAAGCGCTGGAAGTCCGTGAACAGCGTGGCGGGCGACAGGTAGAGGCCGTTGAAGGCCATCGAGGCGACGACGACGGCGCAGAGCGCGGCAAGCCGGTGGTCCGGTGGCCAGTGGAAGTCGAACAGCAGCAGCGCCACGACGAGTGCGGCCAGGCTCTGCAGGAGGACGAGCAGGGTGCTGACGGCCGGCTTCCCGATGACGTAGCTGCTTCTGCGCAGGGGATACGACCACAGCTCGATGTCCATACGGCCCATGCGCTCCTGGAAGAGCGAGGTCGCCGCCGTGGTGGCTGCGGAGAGTGTCGACGAGAGCAGCAGCGCGGGGACGGCGAACTCGGCGTAGGCGACGGAGCGGTCCGCGTACCGGACACTTCCCACCAGGCGGGACAGGGAGGTGGCGAAGAGCAGCAGGTAGATCGCGCTCGGGGCGATGGCCAGGAGCAGGTTGGTGCGGTTGCGGGTGAGGAGCACGTATTCGCGGTACGCGGTCGCGACCGCGTCAGCACGCAGCGGTTGACGGATCATCTGTGGTGCCCACCAAGGCGAGAAAGGCGTCTTCCAACGAGGGCTCGCGGTAGTCGACGGCGTCGATGCCGATGCCTCGGGCCCGTGCCTCGTCCACCAGCGTGGGCAGCCGGGCGCGGGTCTCGTGCCCGGTCACTTCGAGGCGGCCGTCGAGGGGCGTGACGCGCAGCCGTGCCGCGTCGAGAAGCGCGGCCAGCCGGTCCGTGTCCCCGGGCCCCGCCGGCGTCAGCAGAGCGGTGCTGCGGTCGAAGCGACGGGCGAGGTCCCGCGGGGCGGCGAACTCCAGCAGCCTGCCCTGGTCGAGAATCATGACCTGGCGGCAGTTGCGCTCGAGTTCCTCGACGTAGTGGCTGGTCCACAGCACCGTCGTGCCCTGCCTGCGGCACAGGTCGTCGAGGAGTTCCCAGACCTGGCGGCGGCCCCTGACGTCCAGTCCGGCGGAGGGCTCGTCGAGCAGGAGCAGCCGCGGGTCGCCGAGGAGCGCCCTGATGACCTGGAGGCGTCTCAACTCGCCGGAGAGCGTGAACACGAGTTGTGCCGCCTTGGTGTCGAGCGCGAAGGCGGAGAGCAGTTCCGCCACCCGGTGCCGTGCTTGCCCGCACCGCCACCGGCTCGGGGGTCGGCGCCGAACACCCGCACCGTTCCCCGAGTGGGCACCGTGACCCCGCAGACGAGCTTGGCCAGGGTGGTCTTGCCCGCTCCGTTCGGGCCGAGCAGTCCGCTGACCGAGCCGGGTTCGAGGGCGAAGGACACGTGGTCGACGACGTTGTGTGCTCTGCCCGGGTACCGCTTGACCAGGTCCTGCACACGTACGGCGGCGGTCATACGACCAGCCCCCGGTCCTGGAGCGACGCGAGGAAGGCGTGCACGTCCCGCTCCACGATCCGGCGCCTGACCGCGTCGTCGCCGGCGTGGCGCCGGACCATCTCGGCACCGATCTCGTCGGCACCGCGGCCTTCGGACAGCAGGAGCCAGATCTCGGCCTCGGTGGCGTTGAGCGTCTGGAACTCGCCCGACCGGGCGTCGTAGAGCCGCACTTCCCCGTCGCCGGGGATCCACACGACATCCGACGCGATGTCGAAGGGCACGGTCTTGTCGTTCATCGGCCGACTCCGACGACGGGAAGGAGGCGACGGCCCACCGTGCGCCAGTCCTCGTGGACCGGGTGGGTGGAGTCGTCCCTGACCAGGTGCGGACGCATCATCTCGGCCTGGAACTGGTGAAGTTGTCCCCTCGTCACCCCGGTCGAGAGCCACCGGTCGGTGACCATGGACTGGCGGAGAACACGGCACAGATGACGGCCGTTGCGGTTGATGTCGCCGCTCTCCGCCATGTGGTACGCCCGGCAGCCGCCGCCGCAGGCTCCCCGGATGTAGCACCGGCGGCAGTCCTTGAGGTTCTCGCCGCTGAAGACGGTGTTGGAGCGCATGTCGGCGAGTACGGGAGACGCGAACAGCTCGGTCTAGCGGAAAACGGGAGTCACCGGCAAGGAGGAGCTGGTGGCGTCTCGGTCCCGTTGAACCTCCGAGGCCGTCGGTTCCGGTGTACGACCCCGCGGGGCGGTACGGGCATGGGCGGCCCCCACTGGCACGGCTGTCGACCGGGCTGTCAGTGCAGGCGGATAGAGTCCCGCCCGAAACTCGCGCGTGACCGGAGAAGGAGTCCTGTCGGTGAGAACCACACCACCCCGGCCTGTCGACATCGCGTCCGTGTTCCCGGAGCTGGCTCCGCTGGCACGGCAGGCGGTGCGCCTTCACCCACGCCCCGGTGAGCCGACCGTCCACGAGAGTTCCATCGGCGGCCCGCTGCTGTGGCCGGCCGGCGAGGAGTGGCCGGTCTGCACGGAGGAGCACCACCACTACGGCGAACTCCCTGTCTCCCTCGACGATGTCCGTCAAGGCCGGGCGCTGCTCGAAGCGGCCTGGTTGCGTCCGCGCGCTCCCCGCGAGAACCTCCTCGATCCCGGCCAACGGGCGTACCTCGACAGACTCCAGACAGGACATCCGGCACATCCCGGGCCGAACGCGCTGCTCCCCGTCGCCCAGCTCTACCTGCGTGACATACCCGGGCTTGCCGGCCCCGGGGGAGCGGACCTGCTGCAGGTGCTGTGGTGCCCCCTGGATCACGCCGGGGGACTTCCCGCGGCCCACCTCGTCTGGCGAGACTCCGGGAGCGTCGGCAGACTGCTCGTCGATCCGCCGGAACCGGTCGATGTGGATCATTACGGGAACTACGTTCCCGAGCCGTGTGTGCTCCATCCCGAGGTCGTGACCGAGTACCCCGCGCCCCATGAGTTGCCCGAGGAACTCGCGGAGCGCCTGTACGACTGGGGATGCAAGCAGTGGGCCGAGGAGGACCCGGAGGAGGCGTTCAGCCCCGGCAGCGCCTACTACCAGTACGAGCACTCCGTCGCGCCGGGGTGGAAGGTCGGTGGCTGGGGCCCGTGGAGCTTCTGCGACCCCTGGCCCATGCACTGCGATGTCTGCAAGGCCGCGTACCAGCCGCTGCTCACCGTGAGCTCCGGAGAATGGGACGGCGGGAGCGGCAGCTGGATCCCCCTCGAAGACCAGGAGGGACCTTCGGCGCCCGTCGGGCTGCGTAAACCGTCGGACCCGCCGATGGTGCTGATCGGCCGCGGATACAACATGCAGATCTACGTCTGCCCCACGTCCTTCGACCACCCGCACCTCGAGAACATGCAGTGAGCCTGCGGTGAGCCTTCCGCCGGCCTCATGGCTCGGGCACTCGTTCCCGGCCGTCACGCTTGGTTACTATGCTCACTTCATGCCGGAGGCCGGAAACAAGGGCCGCACGGCCATCGACGGCGGATTGCACCGCCTTGGAGCCGACCGTGGAATATAAGGCAACTGAGTCGTTGGGCGCTGGAAGATGTTGAGAGAGGTTACTGCCGCCCGCTATGTCGAACCCCTCCACTCCGGAGGCTCGGTGCCCGGGGTCGTCGAGGCCGATGACCTCGGTACGTACGTCGTGAAGTTCACCGGGTCCGCGCAGGGGCACAAGGCGCTGGTCGCCGAGGTGATCGTGGGGGAGCTGGCGAGGGCGCTCGGGCTGCGGTTCCCGGAGCTGGTCCTGGTGCACTTCGACCCGGCGATCGCCGGGGACGAGCCGCACCAGGAGGTGCGCGACCTGCACGCGGCCAGCGGCGGAGTCAACCTCGGGATGGACTTCCTGCCCGGTGCCGAGGACTTCACCCCGCAGATCGCCGAGGTCTTCCCGGTGGACCCGCTGGAGGCGGGCCGGATCGTCTGGCTGGACGCGCTCACCGTCAACGTCGACCGCACGGTGCACAGTTCCAACCTCATGGTCTGGCCGACCCTCGGCATCGCACCCCCGCGCCTGTGGCTCATCGACCACGGCGCCGCCCTCGTCTTCCACCACCGCTGGGACACCTCGGCCCCCGGGAAGGCGTACGACTTCCGTCATCACGCCCTCGGCCGGTACGGCCCCGACACCCGGGCCGCCGACGCCGGACTCGCGCCCAGGGTGACCGAGAAGCTGCTCCGGGACGTCCTCGCCGAGGTCCCGGACGCCTGGCTCACCGACTTCGGCACGCCCGACGAGATGCGCGAGGCCTACGTCGGCTACCTGCTGGCCCGGGTGCGGGCCTCCGCCGAGTGGCTCCCCACCGACTTCCCGGGCCGCGACCAGCTCGCGGCCGAGGAGGCCGCCCGCGCGGCCAGGACCCGGCAGGATCGCCCGGACTGGCTGAAGCGGGTTCCCGACCTGCACGGCAAGCCCGCGGCCCAGCAGGACTGGTCCGTACACCTCGGCTGACCGGCAGCCGGCGTGACGAGACCGAGCCGTCCCCACCGGCCCCGTGCGACGAGGAGCTGCCGCCGCACGTCCGGAGAACGGGCCGGCGTCAGCCCGTTCCGCCGTCGTCCACGAGCAGCCGGGCGATGCCCTGCTCGCTGAACACGTCCCGCAGGGCGAGGACGATGCCGCCGTCCAGCGTCGACGTGCTGTCGGGCGAGGTCGTGGTGATGACCAGCGCCCGGGTCGTCAGCGGCAGGGCACGGCGGTACCCGACGGCGCGCACACCCGACAGGAGGTCGTCGCTCAGGTCGTTGAGCGGGCGTGGTCGCCGAACTCTGCACGGACGTCGTCGTGATGTACAGCGGCCGCACGGTCGAGAAGGGCACCGTCGAACAGGTCTTCACCCACCCCCGCCACCCCTACACGGCGGCCCTGCTCGCGGCCATGCCCCGCATCGACGACGCCCGCGACGACGCCCGCGACGGCGCCCCGCTGCCCGCGATCCCCGGCACCCCGCCCGACCCGGCGGCCCTCCCGCCCGGCTGCGCGTTCGCCCCGCGCTGCCCGCTGGCGGAGGACGCGTGCACCCAGGCACCCCCCGACCTTCGGGAGATCGGGAACTCGGGCCAGACGGCAGCGTGCTTCGTGTCCCAGCGCGGGGTCGACGTCGCCGCGGCCAGCACCAGGGACCAGGCGGCCCCGGCACCGCGACCCGACGCCCCCGGAACGGACGTACCCGTGCTGGAGATCCGCGACCTGCGGGTCGACGTCGGATCCCGGCGGCGCGGACTGTTCCACCGCGCCCCCCCCGTGTACGCCGTCGACTCGGTCAGCCTGACCGTGCACGCGGGCCGCATCCTGGGGCTGGTCGGCGAGAGCGGCTGCGGCAAGTCCACGCTGTCGAGGAGCGTCGTCGGCATCAACCCGGTCGCCGGCGGGTCGGTCCTCGTCGACGGCACCGACGTCAGCGCCATGCGCGAGGCGGACCTCGCCCGGGTCCGGTCCTCGGTGCAGTACGTGTTCCAGGACCCCTACGCGTCCCTGAACCCGCGGCGCACCATCCGCCAGTCCCTCACCGAGGCCCTCGGCCTGCGGGGCATCGGCGGGACGGAACTCGAAGCCGAGGCGCGGGCGCTGATGGAGCAGGTCGGGCTGCGCCCGGAGCACCTCGACCGCCATCCGCACGCCTTCTCGGGCGGCCAGCGCCAGCGGATCGGCATCGCCCGGGCGCTGGCCCGCCGGCCGCGCACCCTGGTCCTCGACGAGCCGGTCTCCGCGCTGGACATGTCGGTCCAGGCCCAGATCATCAACCTGCTGCAGCGGCTGCAGGGCGAGCTCGGCCTGGGGTACCTGTTCATCGCACACGACCTGTCGGTGGTACGGCACCTCAGCGACACGGTGGCGGTGATGTACCTCGGCAGGATCGTCGAGTACGGCGACGTCGCCGACGTCTACGGCAACCCGCAGCATCCCTACACCGCCGCGCTGCTGTCGTCGTCACCGGCGGCGGACCTCGCGGCACCCGAGCGGGAGCGCATCGTGCTGCGGGGCGACCTGCCGAGCCCGGCGAACCCGCCCTCCGGCTGCCGGTTCCGCACCCGCTGCCCGATCGGCCCGCTGACGCACCCGGAGCGGACGGTCTGCGCGGAGACCGACCCGCAGCTCGTGCTCACACCGGCCGGACAGCGGGCCGCCTGCCACTTCGCCGGTGAACTCGCCGTGTGATCACGTCCGGTTACCATGGCCGGATGAGTGACAGTCGGCGCGTCGAGATCGAGTACTGCACCCAGTGCCGCTGGCTGCCGCGCGCGGCCTGGCTGGCGCAGGAGCTGCTGACCACCTTCGAGACCGAGCTGACGGAGCTGGCGCTGAAGCCGGGCAAGGGCGGCGTCTTCGTCGTGCGGGTCGGTGACGAGGTCGTGTGGGACCGGCGCGAGCAGGGCTTCCCCGAGCCCACGGCCGTGAAGCAGGCCGTACGCGACCGAGTGGCCCCGGGTAAGTCCCTGGGCCACTCGGACAAGCCTGCGTCCTGAGGGATCAGCCCCTGAGCTGCTCGTACGCGGGCAGCGTCAGGAAGTCCGCGTAGTTCTCGTCGAGGGAGACGGTGAGCAGCAGGTCGTGGGCCTGCTGCCAGTGACCGGCCGCGAAGGCCTCGTCGCCGGTCTCCGCGCGGATGGCGGCGAGTTCCTCGGCGGCGATCTTGCGGGCCAGCTCCGGCGTGGCCTTCTCGCCGTTCTCGAACTCGACACCGGCGTTGATCCACTGCCAGATCTGCGAACGCGAGATCTCCGCGGTGGCCGCGTCCTCCATGAGGTTGAAGATGGCCACCGCGCCGAGTCCGCGCAGCCACGCCTCGATGTAACGGATGCCCACCTGGACGGCGTTGACCAGACCCGGGTAGGTCGGCTTCGCCTTCAGCGAGTCGACCGCGATCAGGTCGGCGGCCTCGACGTGGACGTCCTCGCGCAGCCGGTCCTTCTGGTTCGGCTTGTCGCCGAGGACCCGGTCGAAGGACTCCAGGGCGATCGGGACCAGGTCGGGGTGGGCGACCCAGGAGCCGTCGAAACCGTCGTTCGCCTCGCGGTCCTTGTCGGCGCGGACCTTCTCGAAGGCCACCTTGTTCACCTCGGCGTCCCGGCGGGACGGGATGAAGGCCGCCATGCCGCCGATCGCGTGCGCACCCCGCTTGTGGCAGGTGCGGACGAGGAGTTCGGTGTACGCCCGCATGAACGGGGCGGTCATCGTCACGGCGTTGCGGTCCGGGAGGACGAACCGGGGCCCGCCGTCACGGAAGTTCTTCACGATGGAGAACAGGTAGTCCCAGCGTCCGGCGTTCAACCCCGAGGCGTGGTCGCGGAGTTCGTAGAGAATCTCCTCCATCTCGTACGCGGCCGTGATCGTCTCGATCAGCACGGTGGCGCGGACGGCGCCCTGCGGAATGCCGACGTAGTCCTGGGCGAAGACGAACACGTCGTTCCAGAGCCGGGCTTCGAGGTGCGACTCGGTCTTCGGGAGGTAGAAGTACGGTCCCTTGCCGAGGTCGAGCAGCCGCTGCGCGTTGTGGAAGAAGTAGAGCCCGAAGTCGACGAAGGCGCCGGGGACCTGCTCGCCGTCGACCTCGACGTGCCGCTCGTTCAGGTGCCAGCCGCGCGGTCGCATGACGACCGTCGCGAGCTCCTCGTTCGGGCGCAGGGCGTACGACTTGCCGCTCGCCGGGTCCGTGAAGTCGATGGCCCGGGTGTAGGCGTCGATCAGGTTCAGCTGGCCGAGGACGACGTTCTCCCAGGTCGGGGCGGAGGCGTCCTCGAAGTCCGCGAGCCAGATCCGGGCGCCCGAGTTGAGGGCGTTGATGGTCATCTTGCGGTCGGTGGGACCGGTGATCTCGACCCGGCGGTCGTTCAGCGCCGCGGGGGAGGGCGCCACCCGCCAGGAGTCGTCCGCGCGGACGGCGGCGGTCTCCGGGAGGAAGTCCAGGGTCGAGGTGCGGGCGATCTCGGCGCGGCGTTCGGCGCGGCGGGCGAGGAGTTCGGCACGGCGTGGCGAGAACCGCCGGTGCAGCTCGGCCACGAAGGCGAGTGCCGCGTCGGTGAGCACCTCCTCCTGCCGGGGCAGGGGCGCGGCGTCGACGAGGGCCGGCGGAGACGGCGCTGGTGCGGACATGAGCTGTCACTTCCTTCAGCGGTGGCACCGGGTGCCAGTCGTTCCGGGTAGAACGAAGCGCACCCGATCAGGGGGCAGGCGCTTCTGAACAGTGGATACTAGTTTCCTCATCGTGGAAGTTCAATGGTTTGTTGATATCGAGATTCTCCGAGTCGAGCCAAGTTGGCGCTCAGTGCCATCCCGTTCACTCAAGGTGGCCCAGGTCCGCCTCCGTGTCGATGTCGTACGGCTCGGCCACGTCCCCGCACTCGACGAGCGTGATCGCGTCCTCGTGGGCCTTGAGATAGGCGCGGGCGCCCCGGTCGCCGGTCGCGCTCGCGGCGATCTCCGCCCAGTGCCGGGCGCCGAACAGCACGGGATGCCCGCGCACCCCGTCGTAGGCGGCCGACACCAGTGACGACTCGTCCCGGAAAGCGGTGGCGACCCGAGCGACCGCAGCCGCCCCGATGCCCGGCTGGTCCACCAGCGACACCAGGGCCGCCCGCACGCCCGACCCGGCGAGCGACTCCAGCCCGACCCGCAGTGAGGACCCCATGCCCTCCGCCCAGTCCGGGTTCTCCACGACCGCGCAGCCGCCCAGCTCGGCCCGTTCCCGCACCTCGTCCGCACGGGCCCCCAGAACCACGTGCACGGGCCCGCAGCCGCCCGCGCGCAGCACCCCGACCGCGTACTCCACCAGCGGTCTGCCCCGATGTGTCAGCAGCGCCTTGGGCCGACCGCCGAGCCGTCTGCCACCGCCGGCGGCGAGCAGCAGCCCGGCGATCCGGTCATGCGTGTCCGTCATGCGTCCTGCATACCCGACGCGGGGGCGGGCGGGCGGTTCCGAAGGACTGAAATTCGGTCCGCGCTGTAGCGCTTTCCGTATGGGAGGGCGTTTACTGACCCGCGTCCCCGGGCGCCCGACCACCGTCCTGGGCACCTGGAGAGGGGGGAGAGCTGTGTTGCGGAGCTTGGGGCAGAGGCCAGTGACCGGCAGTGACGAGGATCCGAGGGTGACGGAACTACGCACGGCGGTCTCCCGGCTGCGCCGCGAACTGGCCGCCCATCCGGCCGAGTTCCCGGACCGCGTGATAGCCGAGGACGAACTGGCGGCCCTGGCGGCGATGGCGACGGGCGGCATCCCGGAGATCCCACGCCTGCGCCGATCCCTGTTACTGATAGCGGGCGCGATCGGTTCGATGAGCGCCCTGTCACGCGGCCTGTCGGACGTACGCCAGGCGGTGGACCTGTTCGGAGAGCCCAGACGTTGAAACGCCGCCACGATTGCCGACCTGGGGGCGCGGGGAACTGCGCGACCAGCCACACACAACCCGCACCCGCCAACGGTGCAGCGGCCCCAACCCCTTAGGCTCCTGAGCTCACCAACGCCTCGGACAACTCAACGGCCACCTGCTGAAGCACCGGCACGATCTTCTCGACCGCCGCCTCCGTGACCCGCCCCGCAGGCCCGGAGATCGAAATGGCGGCCGCGGTCGGCGAATCGGGCACGGACACCGCCAGGCACCGCACCCCCACCTCCTGCTCGTTGTCGTCCACGGCGTACCCCAGCTGCCGCACCTCCGCCAGGGCGTCCAGGAACCCCTCCGGAGTGGTGATCGTCTTCTCGGTCGCCGCGGGCATCCCGGTCCGCCCCAGCAGCGCCCGCACCTCGGCGTCCGGCACATTCGCCAGCAAGGCCTTGCCCACCCCCGTGGAATGCGGCAACACCCGTCGGCCCACCTCGGTGAACATCCTCATGGAGTGCTTCGACGGCACCTGCGCCACGTACACGATCTCGTCCCCGTCGAGCAGCGCCATGTTCGCCGTCTCCCCGGTCTCCTCGACCAGCCGTGCGAGGTACGGCCGCGCCCACGTGCCGAGCAGCCGGGACGCCGACTCGCCGAGCCGGATCAGCCGGGGCCCGAGGGCGTACCGCCGGTTCGGCTGCTGCCGTACGTAACCGCAGACGACCAGCGTGCGCATCAGCCGGTGGATCGTCGGCAGCGGCAGCCCGCTGCTCGCGGACAGCTCACTGAGACCCACCTCGCCGCCCGCGTCCGCCATCCGCTCCAGCAGATCGAAGGCGCGCTCGAGGGACTGGACCCCGCCGCCGCTGGACTTGGCGGAGTCGGTGGTGCTGGCGCTGGACGTCGGCACGGCGCGTTCCTTTCGGGACTGGCGGGAAGGGCAGAAGCCTACCCGGCAGTCGGTTGACTCCCTGATCGTGCGTAGCTACGTTCTGCTTGACGGAATTGTAATTCCGCTTTGTGGAAACGTCCAGAGTGGGCGCCCGTGAGGCCCCGAGAAGCAGTGTGCCCTTGACGGCGCGGGGGCGGGAGTGAAGACTCCTTCAACAGAACGTTGAATTCCGTTACATGGGTGTAAATCCCGTTTCCCGGAAGTAAAACGGCGGCAGAGAGAGGGGTTCGGGTGTCCGACGCTGAACTGGTGCTGCGCTCGACGCGCGTCATCACCCCGGAGGGGACGCGGGCCGCCTCGGTCGCCGTGTCCGCCGGGACGATCACGGCCGTACTGCCCTACGACGCTCCCGTCCCGGAGGGTGCCCGCCTGGAGGACTTCGGCGACGACGTCCTGCTGCCCGGTCTGGTCGACACCCACGTCCATGTGAACGACCCCGGCCGTACCGAGTGGGAGGGCTTCTGGACCGCCACCCGCGCGGCGGCGGCCGGCGGCATCACCACCCTGGTCGACATGCCGCTCAACTCCCTGCCCCCGACCACGACCGTCGAGAACCTCCGGGTCAAGCAGCAGGTCGCGGCCGACAAGGCGCACATCGACGTCGGCTTCTGGGGCGGCGCGCTGCCCGACAACGTCAAGGACCTGCGTCCGTTGCACGAGGCCGGCGTCTTCGGCTTCAAGGCGTTCCTGTCGCCGTCCGGGGTGGACGAGTTCCCGCATCTCGACCAGGAGCAGCTGGCCCGTTCGCTGGCCGAGATCGCCTCCTTCGACGGCCTGCTGATCGTGCACGCCGAGGACCCGCACCACCTGGAGGCCGCCCCGCAGCAGGGCGGCCCGAAGTACGCCGACTTCCTCGCCTCCCGCCCCCGCGACGCGGAGGACACGGCGATCGCCCAGCTGATCGCCCAGGCGAAACGCCTGCACGCGCGCGTGCACGTCCTGCACCTGTCCTCGTCCGACGCACTGCCGCTGATCGCGGCGGCCAAGGCGGACGGCGTCCGCCTCACCGTGGAGACCTGCCCGCACTACCTCACCCTGACCGCCGAGGAGGTCCCGGACGGCGCCAGCGAGTTCAAGTGCTGCCCGCCCATCCGGGAGGCGGCCAACCAGGACCTGCTCTGGCAGGCGCTGGCCGACGGCACCGTCGACTGCGTGGTCACCGACCACTCGCCCTCCACCGCCGACCTCAAGACGAGCGACTTCGCGACCGCGTGGGGCGGTATCTCCGGTCTCCAGCTCAGCCTCGCCGCCGTATGGACGGAAGCTCGTGAGCGCGGGCACGGTCTTGAGGACGTGGTCCGCTGGATGTCGGCCCGCACGGCCGCGCTGGTCGGCCTCGGCGACCGCAAGGGCGCCATCGCGGCCGGCCGGGACGCCGACTTCGCCGTCCTCGCACCCGACGAGACCTTCACCGTGGACCCGGCGGGCCTGCAGCACCGCAACCGGGTCACCGCGTACGCGGGCAAGACCCTGTACGGCGTCGTGAAGTCCACCTGGCTGCGCGGCGAACGCATCGTCGCGGACGGCGAGTTCACGCCTCCGCAGGGCCGCCTCCTCACCCGTACCCCCTGACCCCTTCGCCTTGCTTCCGCACCCGCAGCGGCCGACACCGAAAGGAACACCTTTGACGGCGATCCCTGCCTTCACCGGCGACGCGCACCCCTACTCCGGCGGCGACCCGTACGCGGACTACCGCACCGCCGACTTCCCCTTCACCCAGTACGCAGACCTCGCCGCCCGGCAGCTCGGTGCCGGGGTCGTCGCCGCCAACGACGAGTTCTTCGCCCAGCGGGAGAACCTGCTGGTGCCGGGGCGGGCCGAGTTCGACCCCGAGCACTTCGGGCACAAGGGCAAGATCATGGACGGCTGGGAGACGCGCCGCCGCCGCGGGGTCTCGGCCGGCCGTCCCTGGCCCACCGCCGAGGACCACGACTGGGCACTGGTGCGGCTCGGCGCCGCCGGCGTCGTCCGCGGGATCGTCGTAGACACGGCCCACTTCCGGGGCAACTACCCGCAGGCGGTGTCGGTCGAGGGCACCTCGGTCGCCGGCTCGCCGTCGCCGGCGGAACTCCTCGGCGACGACGTCAAGTGGACGACGCTCGTCCCCCGCACCCCCGTCGGCGGTCACGCGGCGAACGGCTTCACCGTCTCCGTCGAACAGCGCTTCACCCACCTCCGCGTCAACCAGCACCCCGACGGCGGCATCGCGCGCCTGCGCGTGTACGGCGAGGTCGTGCCCGACCCCGAGTGGCTCGCCGTGCTCGGCACCTTCGACGTGGTCGCCCTGGAGAACGGCGGCCGGGTCGAGGACGCCTCCAACCTCTTCTACTCGCCGGCCACCAACACCATCCAGCCGGGCCGCTCCCGCAAGATGGACGACGGCTGGGAGACGCGCCGCCGCCGCGACCAGGGCAACGACTGGATCCGCTACCGGCTCGCCGCCCAGTCCCAGATCCGCGCGATCGAGATCGACACGGCGTACCTGAAGGGCAACAGCGCGGGCTGGGCGTCGGTGGTGGTGAAGGACGGCGAGGACGGCGACTGGCGCGAGATCCTCCCGCGCACCCGCCTCCAGCCGGACACGAACCACCGCTTCGTCCTGCCGGCCCCCGCCGTCGGCACGCACGCGCGCGTGGACATCTTCCCGGACGGCGGAATCTCCCGCCTGCGGCTGTTCGGTTCGCCGACGGAAGCGGGAGCAGCGGCCCTGACGACAAGGCACCGCGAACTGTCCTGACCCTTTTGCCCGCCCACCCGTCCGACTCGCTTTCTCAGCAGGCGAACTCGACAAGCAACGACAGGCCAAGACAGCCGGGGTCGGCCAAGACGGGGCGGCCGGGTCGGTACCGTCGGCCGCTTGAGCCGCTTGAGCCGCTTGAGCCGCTTGAGCCGCTTGAGCCGCTTGAGTCCCTTGAGTCCCTTGAGTCGCCTCAGCAGCCTCGGTCGCCTCAGCTTCCTCAGCCGTCGCCCCGCCGATCCGTGGCAGCGGCCGAGCCGGATGTGGGTCCCCTCCCCCTCCGTGACAACGCGCGCACGGCGGCCCACCGGCCGCTCGCCGGGACCGGCCCGGAGGCGGTCGGCCGGGCCGCGCGCGGGGCGGTGAGGTCGCCGACCTCCGGACCCTTCGCCGATGCGCCGGCCGGGTCGGGGAGCAGCAGGCGGAAGGTGCAGCCCTGGCCGGGACCTGTGTCCAGTTCGAGCAGGCCGCCGTGCGCGTCGGCGATGGCCGACGCGATGGCCAGGCCGAGCCCGGCGGACCCCGGCGCGGTGGTCCGGGCGAGCGGTTCGGCACGGTAGAAGCGGTCGAAGACCCGGTCCGCCTCGTCGCCCCGGACGCCGGGGCCGTCGTCGGCGACCTCGACGACGCTGACGGGCAGGCCGGCCGGCAACGGCGGACCGGACCTGACCCGGTGGGGCTGGGCGGTGCCGTGGCCGGCCGTGCTGCTCAGGGCGGCCCCGACCCTGACCCGGACCTGGCTGTCGTCCGGGGTGTGGGTTGCGAGGTGGGCGCGTCGTGTCAGACGACCGTGTTCCTCGCCTCGCCGACGCCCTTGACCGTGGCGACCAGTTCCTGTCCGGCTTGGAGGGTCGCCCCGGGGCGGTCCCGTCCCGTGCCCGTGGGCCCCGGGATTCCCGTGGCGATCAGGTCGCCGGGCAGCAGCGTGACCGCGGAGCTCGCGTGGGCGATGATCGTGGCGACGTCGAACAGCAGATCCGCCGTGTTGCCCTTCCGTCTGACCCACCCGTCGACGGCGCAGCTGACCGTCAGGCCGCGGCCGGCCATCGGTGCCTCGTCGGCCGTGACCAGGGCGGGTCCCACGGCGAGGTCGAAGGTGCGGTGGGCGGTGACGGAGGTGATCACCGTGTAGCCGGCCACGTGGCCGAGGGCCTTCTCGGCCGCCACCGCGCGAGCGGGGAGCCCGACCACCACCCCCAACTGTGCACCCCAGTCGAGGGCCTGGCCGGTGTCCGGCAGACGGATGTTGTCATAGGGGCCGACGGGACGGCCGCCGTGCACGACGGAGAACGCCGGGGCGGCCGGATCCGGCCCGCCGGTCTCGCGCAGGCGGGGAGCGTAGTTGGGTTCGACGCGTACGACGTTGGCCGGTCGCGGGATCAACGGGGCATGGGAGATCTCCGACAGTCGGAGGCGGTCCCCGGAGTCGGCGGCGGCTCGCTCGCACCCGTCGCCGCCCGAGGCGATCAGGGCGCCGACGTCGCCGTAGGGCAGCAGTACGCAGTGCTGTTTCTGCAGTCGGGCGGCGGCCGTGCGACCGCGCCCCAGTCTCACGGTGCCGAGCTTCACCGGAGGCCTCCTCGGAATGGGGGTGTGTCGGGCTCACAGGCAGGTGCGGGGGAGGGGGTCGTGTGTCCTCGCGTCCCGCGCGCCTCCCTCGTCGTGCGGCCCGGTCGGCTGACACGAAACAGTCGGCATGTGAGAAGGCGCTGAGAATTACAGGTCAATTCGAGGAGAACTGAAGGTGCCCTAGAGGTGAACGAAGCTCCCCGAGGCTCGGCCGGCCCGGGCGGGCGGGCCTATGGAACCCGCGTCCTGCCCGCTACGTTCTTCTCTCGTGACCCTTCAGCAAGAAATCGTCGGCAACGCCATGCAGATGGCGGTCGTCAACCTGCACCCCGGCCAGACCGTCTACTGCGAGGCCGGCAAGTTCCTGTTCAAGACGACGAACGTGACCATGGAGACCCGGCTGAGCGGCCCGTCGGGCAACGGCGGCCAGTCGCAGGGCGGCGGTGGCGGCATGGGCGGCATGCTGCGCCAGGCCATGGGCACCGCCATGCAGGTCGGCCAGCGCATGCTCGCCGGCGAGTCGCTGGCGTTCCAGTACTTCACCTCCCAGGGCGGCGAGGGCACCGTCGGCTTCGCGGGCGTGCTCCCGGGCGAGATGCGCGCCCTGGAGCTGAACGGCACGCGCGCGTGGTTCGCCGAGAAGGACGCCTTCGTCGCCGCCGAGTCCACCGTCGAGTTCGGCATCGCCTTCTCCGGCGGCCGCACCGGAATGAGCGGCGGCGAGGGCTTCATCCTGGAGAAGTTCACCGGCCACGGCACGGTGATCATCGCCGGCGCGGGCAACTTCATCGACCTGAACCCCGCCGACTTCGGCGGCCGTATCGAGGTCGACACGGGCTGCGTCGTCGCCTTCGAGGAGGGCATCCAGTACGGCGTCCAGCGCGTCGGCGGCCTCAACCGCCAGGGCCTCATGAACGCCGTCTTCGGCGGTGAGGGCCTCTCCCTCGCCACCCTGGAGGGCAACGGCCGGGTGATCCTCCAGTCGCTCACCATCGAGAGCCTCGCCAACGCGCTGAAGAAGGCGCAGGGCGGTGACAAGCAGGGCCCGACCGGCGGACTGTTCTCGACGCACGCGGGGTGAGGGCGCGCCGGAGACCCGCCGACCGATGAGTTGCCGGTGCCCCAGGGGTCTGAACTGACGACAACGGACCGCACCCCCGGGAAGCAGGCACCGCCATGGGCAAGCTCGTCTCCACCATGTTCGTCACCCTCGACGGCGTCTACCAGGCGCCCGGCGGCCCCGAGGAGGACCCCAGTGGGGGCTTCACCCACGGCGGCTGGAGCTTCACCTATGGCGACGAGGATTTCGGCCGGTTCGTCGTCGAGGTCTTCGAGCGGTCCGGCGCCTTCCTGCTCGGCCGCCGTACGTACGACATTTTCGCGTCCTACTGGCCGAAGATCACCGACCCCGGCAACCTGATCGCGGCCAAGCTCAACGCACTCCCGAAGTACGTCCCGTCCGCGACCCTGACCGACCCCGGCTGGTCCGGCACCACGGTCCTCGCCGGAGACCTCGCCAAGGAGGTCACGGCCATCGAAGAGCGCACCGGCGGCGAGCTCCAGGTGCACGGCAGCGGCGCGCTGGTCCGCTCCCTGCTGGACCTCGGCCTGCTCGACACCCTCCACCTGGTGACGTTCCCCGTCGTGCTGGGCTCGGGCCGCCGCTTCTTCCAGGAGGGCGCCGTGCCGACGAAGTTCCGGCACACCGGCGGGCGGGTCACCGCGGCGGGCGTCTCCATCCAGTCGTACGACATCGCGGGCCGTCCCGACTACGGCTCGTACATCGCCGAGGCGAGCGCCTAGCGGCCCGGTCGCCGATGCCAACCTCCAGCGGCCCGCCCCCGGTCTTTTCCCCGGATCGGGGCCCGCCCGTGGAGGCAGCGGGCCCCAGGTTAATTCCCTGAAAACTCGGGGGACCCGACGGGAAATTCTTCGGACTTGTCATTGACATGCCACACTCTACGCGCGTCATCATGGAGCCATGAGATTCCCCCCACGAATCACCCGCATCGGCGCCGCCGGTGCCCTGCTGTCCGCCCTCCTCGTCGGCGGTACCGTCTCCGCCGCCACCGCGGACGCCGCTGCCAGCTCGGTCGGCAGCATCTGCTACAGCGACCTGCCGTCGCAGGCGTACGACACGCTCGACCTGATCGCGTCGGGCGGTCCGTTCCCGTACTCGCAGGACGGGGTCGTCTTCCGCAACCAGGAGGGCGTCCTGCCGAGCCAGTCCAGCGGCTACTACCACGAGTACACCGTGAAGACGCCCGGTTCCTCCACCCGTGGCGCACGGCGCATCGTGACCGGCCAGGAGTACGAGGAGGACTACTACACGGCGGACCACTACGTCACGTTCGACCTGATCGACTTCGACTGCTGAACCGCTGACCGGGTCGGTTCAGCGATATCGGCACGTCGACGTCGGCACGTCGGCGTCGGCACGTCGGCGTCGGCACGTCGGTCGCCAGGAACGGCGCGACCGGCCGGAGGCCCGGTCCGCGTTCAGCCGGACCTCCGGCTCCCCGCGGCGGCGAACAGCGCGCACGCCAGCACGATCAGCGCGACGCTCGCGTAGACGCCGTAGCCGTCGAGGAAGCCGAGCCGTTGCAGGAGGCCCACCCGCCAGTGGGTGAACTCGTGCAGCAGGCCCAGCACACCCTGCACCAGAGCGACGAATCCGAGCAGTTCAAGCAGCTGTTTCACGCTACGACCCTCGCCCCACGGCCGCCCCCCACGCCATCGGCCGTGGGGCGAGTCGTGCCCGCCGGAAGACTGTCCGCACGCGCGCGTGGCACACCGAAAGTCCACGCGAGCGCAACTTTGGTCGACGATCCCGTGCTCGGGTACGTGTCGCGGGCCGGTCGTGCGTAGATTTGTCGACCGTGAGCGGTGACCTTTCCATACGGACGTTCGAGGGGCGGCGGTGGCTCTTCCCCTCCGCGGTGATCCATGAACTCGACCCCGACGCCGGCCCGGCCGGCCGGCGGCCCCGGCGAACCGCGCGCGACTGGCTCGTCGACTTCAGCTGTTTCCTGCTGGCCGTCGTCCTCGGCGCGGCGGCCGCCAACACGATGCGCCAGGACCCGAACGTCTCGCACGGCCTCGCCGTCGCCGACCAGCTGATCGGCGGTCTGGCCTGCGGCGCGGTCTGGCTGCGCCGCCGCTGGCCGACTGGCCTGGCCATCGCCATGATCCCGGTCGGCTTCGCCTCCGACACCGCGGGCGGCGCCGCCATGGTCGCGCTGTTCACGCTCGCCGTGCACCGCCCGTTCCGGTACGTCGCCTGGATCGCCGGCGTCAACCTCGCACTGGTCCCGCTCTTCTACTGGCTGCGCCCCGACCCCGACCTGCCCTACCTGGCCATCGTCGTCCTGGTCGTGCTGTTCACCCTGCTGGTCATCAGCCTCGGCATGTTCGTGCGCTCCAAGCGGCAGTTGATGGTCAGCCTGCGCGACCGGGCCCGGCGGGCCGAGACCGAGGCCGGGCTGCGCGCCGAACAGGCCCAGCGGCTGGCCCGGGAGGCCATCGCCCGTGAGATGCACGACGTCCTCGCCCACCGGCTGACCCTGCTCAGCGTGCACGCCGGGGCGCTGGAGTTCCGGCCCGACGCGCCCCAGGAGGAGATCGCCCGGGCGGCCGGTGTCATCCGGGAGAGCGCCCACGAGGCACTCCAGGACCTGCGCGAGATCATCGGCGTACTGCGCGCCGCCGACGGCGACGAGGCGGGCGGGCGGCCGCAGCCGACCCTCGCGGCCCTGGACTCGCTGGTCGCCGAGTCCCGCCAGGCCGGCATGAAGGTCGTCCTCGCCACCCACGTCGGCGACCCGGCCGCCGTCCCCGCCTCCGTCGGCCGCACCGCCTACCGCATCGCCCAGGAGGGCCTCACCAACGCCCGCAAGCACGCCCCCGGCGCCGAGGTCACCGTCCGCGTCACCGGCGCCCAGGGCGGCGGCCTGGACGTCACCGTGCACAACCCCGCCCCCGCGACGGAGGCCCCGCACGTCCCCGGCTCGGGCCAGGGCTTGATCGGCCTGACCGAACGCGCCACGCTGGCCGGGGGGCGGCTGGAACACCGGGCCACCGGCGACGGCGGCTTCGAGGTGCGGGCCTGGCTGCCCTGGCCCGCCGCCTGAAGAACGACCGACCTTGTATGCCGTACCCGCGTGATTACGTAGGAGCCATGACCGCGATCAGACTGCTGCTCGTCGACGACGATCCACTGGTGCGGGCGGGGCTGGCCCTCATGATGGGCGGGGCCGGGGACATCGAGATCGTCGGGGAGGGCGCCGACGGCGACGAGGTCGAGGCGCTCGTGGACCGCACCCACCCGGATGTCGTCCTGATGGACATCCGCATGCCGTCCGTGGACGGGCTCGCCGCCACCGAACGGCTGCGCGCGCGTGCCGACGCCCCGCAGGTCGTCGTCCTGACCACCTTCCACGCCGACGAACAGGTGCTGCACGCCCTGCGCGCGGGAGCCGCCGGGTTCGTCCTCAAGGACACCCCGCCCGCCGAGATCGTCGCCGCGGTGCGCCGGGTCGCGGCCGGCGACCCGGTGCTGTCGCCCGCCGTCACCCGGCAGCTGATGCGGCACGCGGCCGGCAGCCAGGCCGACACCCGGCAGGCACGCGCGCGTGACCGGCTCGCCGTCCTCAACGACCGCGAGCGCGAGGTCGCCGTCGCGGTCGGCCGGGGCCTCGCCAACGCCGAGATCGCCACCGGCCTCTACATGAGCGTCGCCACCGTCAAGACCCACGTCTCCCGCGTCCTGGCCAAGCTCGGCCTCAACAACCGCGTCCAGATCGCCCTGCTGGCGTACGACGCGGGATTGCCGGAGGAATAGGGCACCTGCGGGGCGGCCCGTGCGTTCTCCGGGTACGGGACGGCCTCGGGGGTCTCCTGAAGGGGGAGCTGAGCATGCAGGTGACCGACCTCGGCGAGTACGGCGACGGTCTGCGCACGGACCCGCACACCGTGTACGCGCGGCTGCGCGAGCGCGGCCCGGTGCACCGGGTACGGTGGCCCCTTCCCGACCAGTACCACGAGACCTGGCTGGTCGTGGGCTACGAGGAGGCGCGTGCGGCGCTCGCCGACCCCAGACTGGTCAAGGACACCGAGAAGATCGGCTTCAAGTTCCTCGACGAGGAGCTGATCGGCAAGTATCTGCTGCTCGCCGACCCGCCCCAGCACACCAGGCTGCGCAGCCTCATCACGCGCGCGTTCACCGCCCGCCGGGTGGCCGGTCTTGAGCCGAGAATCCAGGAGATCACCGACCGGCTGCTCGACGAGATGCTCCCGCGCGGCCGTGCCGACCTCGTCGACGCCCTCGCCTACCCGCTGCCGATCACGGTGATCAGCGAACTGCTCGGCGTCCCGGAGCTGGACCGCGAGCGGTTCCGGAAGCTGTCCAACGAGGTGGTCGCGCCCAGCGATCCGGGCAGCGAGTACGACGCCTTCGCCGCGCTCGCCGACTATCTGGCGGAGCTGATCGAGGACAAGCGGTGCGCCGGCCCGAGCGGCGACCTGCTCAGCGACCTGATCCGCACCACCGCCGAGGACGGCGACCGGCTCTCCGTCGGGGAACTGCGCGGCATGGCCTTCGTCCTGCTGATCGCCGGCCACGAGACCACCGTCAACCTCATCGGCAACGGCGTCCTCGCCCTGCTCACCCACCCGGACCAACTCGCCGCCCTGCGCGCCGACATGAGCCTCCTGGACGGCGCGGTCGAGGAGACCCTGCGCTGGGAGGGCCCGGTGGAGAACGCCACGTACCGGTACGCCGCCGAGCCCCTGGAGATCGCCGGCACCGCCATCGACCGGGGCGACCCCGTGATGATCAGCCTCGCCGGCGCCGACCGCGACGCGGACCGCTATCCCGAGCCCGACCGCTTCGACATCCGCCGCGACCACCGAGGCCACCTCGCCTTCGGCCACGGCATCCACTACTGCCTGGGCGCACCCCTGGCCCGCCTGGAGGGCCGGACGGCCCTGCGCACCCTCCTGGAGCGCGCCCCGGGCCTCGCCCTGGACGGCCCGCACGGGGAGTGGCTGCCGGGCACCCTGATGCGAGGGGTGCGCAGCCTCCCGGTGCGCTGGTAGGCGCGGTCCGCGGTCATCCCGGGAGGCCGGTGGGATCCGAAGGACGGCCGGTCCGGGAGGACGGCCGGTCCGGGAGGACGGTGGGCTCAGGAGGACGGTCGCGGCCCGGCCGGCCCGGTGAGGCGGTCAGGCCAGCCGGTCCGGGATCTCCGCGAGCGCCACCGGTCTGTGTTCGTGCCGGGAGATCTCGCAGGCCTCCGCGATCCGCAGCGCCTGCAGTGCCTCGCGCCCGTCGCAGGGGTTGGCCAGCTGGCCCCGCACCACGTCGACGAAGGCGCACAGCTCGGCCTCGTAGGCGGGCCCGAACCGCTCCAGGAAGCCGGGCCACGGCTTGTCCGCGGGCGGCGGCCCGGTCGGCTCGGTCGACGCCACCGGCGTACGGTCGTCCAGGCCGACCACCACCGTGTCCCGCTCCCCGGACAGCTCCATCCGCACGTCGTAACCGGCGCCGTTCAGCCGGGTCGCGGTGGCCGTGGCCAGCGTGCCGTCGTCCAGGGTGAGCACCGCCGCGCCCGTGTCCACGTCACCGGCCTCGCGGAACATCGCGGGCCCGGCGTCCGAGCCGGTCGCGTACACGTCGACGACCTCGCGGCCGGTCACCCAGCGCAGTACGTCGAAGTCGTGGATTAACGTGTCCCGGAACAGTCCGCCGGACAGCGGCAGCCACTCCGGCGGGGGCGGGGACTGGTCGGAGGTCAGCGCCCGTACCGTGTGCAGCCGCCCGAGCCGGCCCGAGCGCACCGCCTCCCGCGCACCGACGTACCCCTTGTCGAAGCGCCGCTGGAAGCCCATCTGCAGCACCGTCCCGGCCTTCTCCACCTCCGCCAGGGCATGCAGCGTGCCCGGCAGGTCGAGGGCGATCGGCTTCTCGCAGAAGACCGGCAGACCGGAGCGCGCCGCCCGGCCGATCAGATCGGCATGGGCCGAGGTGGCGGCGGTGATCACCACGGCGTCCACGCCCCACTGGAAGATCTCGTCCGTCCCGGGCGCCGCCGTCTCCCCGAGCCGGTGCGCCAGATCCTGGGCCCGCCGGGGATCCACGTCCGTGAGGATCAGCGATCCGACCTCGCGATTACGGCTGAGCGTGTTCGCGTGAATGGTGCCGATGCGGCCCGTCCCGATGACCCCGATGCGCATGGGAACAAGGTGCTGGTGCACCCCGTGCGCTGTCAATCCGTATGTCCGGACAATCGAACTACACAACTTCCCGTCAACCCGTCACGGGGATACGCTCGGCCCCGTGCCGAAACCAGATGTGGACCCGACCGTGACGCTCGACCTCAGTGTGGACCGGAGTTCCCCGGTGCCGTTGTACTTCCAGCTCGCCCAGCAGCTGGAAGCGGCCATCGAGCACGGCTCGCTCACCCCCGGCAGCCTGCTGGGCAACGAGATCGAGCTCGCCGCGCGGCTCGGCCTGTCCCGCCCGACCGTCCGCCAGGCCATCCAGTCCCTCGTGGACAAGGGCCTGCTCGTCCGCCGTCGGGGTGTCGGCACCCAGGTCGTGCACAGCCAGGTCAAGCGCCCGCTGGAACTCAGCAGCCTCTACGACGACCTGGAGTCGGCCGGCCAGCGCCCGGCGACGAAGGTGCTGGTCAACACCGTCGTCCCGGCGTCCGCCGAGGTCGCCGCCGCGCTCGGGGTCGCCGAGGGCGCCGAGGTGCAGCGGATCGAGCGGCTGCGGCTGGCGCACGGCGAGCCGATGGCGTACCTGACCAACTACCTGCCCCCCGGCCTGCTCGACCTGGACACCGCCCAGCTGGAGGCGACCGGCCTGTACCGGCTGATGCGGGCCGCCGGGATCACCCTGCACAGCGCCCGTCAGTCCATCGGCGCGCGCGGCGCCGCGGCCGCCGAGGCGGAGCGGCTCGCCGAGCCGGAGGGCGCCCCGCTGCTCACCATGCAGCGCACCACGTACGACGACACCGGCCGCGCCGTCGAGTTCGGCGACCACATCTACCGGCCGACCCGCTACTCCTTCGAGTTCCAGCTGCTTGTGCGGTCGTGAGGATGCGGCCGTTCTGGTCGTAATGTCCGGACAATCTGACCGATGTGGGGGGGGCTGACTCGGCGGGTTGCAGGCGGAGGCGCCCCGAGCTCTCTACGCCATGAGCTGCAGCGCCCCGGAAGGGGCGCGGGGCTGTGACATTTGCGGCTCCGCCGCGTGGGCGCGACCAGCCACGTACAACCCGCACCCGGCAACCGCGCCGCAACCGTTCCTTATCTCCCCCGAACGGCACTACCCGCACGCGTACGGCAGAATCAAGCCCGATGAGCACCTACCGCGACCTCACCGCCCCCATCGGCTCCCGCCGAGCCCCGGTCCTGCGGACCGTCGGCACCCGGGAACGCCGCTCCCACCTGACGGCACCCCGGGTGCCCACGGTCGGTATCGACATCGGCGGCACCAAGGTCATGGCGGGCGTCGTGGACGCCGACGGCAACATCCTGGAGAAGCTCCGCACGGAGACCCCGGACAAGTCCAAGAGCCCGAAGGTCGTCGAGGACACGATCGTCGAACTGGTCCTGGACCTGTCCGACCGGCACGACGTGCACGCCGTCGGTATCGGCGCGGCCGGCTGGGTCGACGCCGACCGCAACCGCGTGCTGTTCGCCCCGCACCTGTCCTGGCGGAACGAACCGCTGCGCGACCGCCTGGCCGGCCGGCTCGCCGTCCCCGTTCTGGTCGACAACGACGCCAACGCCGCCGCCTGGGCGGAGTGGCGGTTCGGCGCCGGCCGCGGCGAGGACCACCTGGTCATGATCACGCTCGGTACCGGCATCGGCGGCGCGATCCTGGAGGACGGCCAGGTCAAGCGCGGCAAGTACGGCGTCGCCGGCGAGTTCGGCCACATGCAGGTGGTGCCCGGCGGCCACCGCTGCCCGTGCGGCAACCGCGGCTGCTGGGAGCAGTACAGCTCCGGCAACGCGCTGGTCCGCGAGGCCAGGGAGCTGGCGGCGGCCGACTCCCCGGTGGCGTACGGGATCATCGAGCACGTCAAGGGCAACATCAACGAGATCACCGGCCCGATGATCACCGAGCTGGCCCGTGAGGGCGACGCGATGTGCATCGAGCTGCTCCAGGACATCGGCCAATGGCTCGGCGTCGGCATCGCCAACCTCGCCGCCGCCCTCGACCCGTCCTGCTTCGTGATCGGCGGCGGCGTCAGCGCCGCCGACGACCTGCTGATCGGCCCCGCGCGGGACGCGTTCAAGCGTCAGCTCACCGGCCGCGGCTACCGCCCCGAGGCCCGGATCGCGCGCGCCCAGCTGGGCCCCGAGGCCGGCATGGTCGGGGCCGCCGACCTCGCCCGCCTGGTCGCCCGCCGGTTCCGGCGCGCCAAGCGGCGCCGGGTCGAGCGGTACGAGCGCTACGAGCGGTTCGCGGAGGCCCGCCGGACCCGGGACACCGCATGACCGCTGCACTGCCCCGCCAGGCCGCGTCCCCGGAGGAACCGCAGCGCCCGCCCGAGACCCCGGGGCACAAGGCCAAGCGCAGGACGCTGACGCTGCTGATCATCGGGCTGCTCATCGGCGTACCGGCCGGCTATCTGGTGATCTCCGCCGCCCAGAGCCGTGACAGCGGCAAGGACAAGGAGTCCAAGTACTCGGCGACCGGCCTCACCGCGGGCTGGCCGTCGAAGGTGCAGCGGCGCCTCTACCAGGTGCCGGTCCCGCACCCGGCCGACACGATCGCCTACTACGAGACGAACAACTGGAAGACCAGCCGTCTCTACGTCCAGTTCCGCACCAACAGCGCCGGACTGGACAGCTTCCTGGAGGGCATGGGCGTCAACCGGGACGAGCTCAAGAAGAACGACATCAGCATCAGCTCCCGCGACCAGAAGATCTCCGGCTGGAAGTTCACCGGCCCCGGCGCCTGGTCGGGTCTGACGCACAAGCAGAAGAACCCGGCGCCCACCCAGGACGTGGTCGTGAACACGGCCGACCCCAACTACCCGATGATCTACGTCGTCTCCCGCACCGTGCCGTGAGGCGCTGCCCCGGCCGGTCGCCGGGGCCGATTGTCAGACCCCGCCCGTACAGTCGAAGACGTCTGATCCGACAGGCGGGCGGGAGGTGGCAGAACGTATGAGCGGCACGACGGCCGAGGCCGACACAGGCGTACCGGTGCGCCTGGCGGCGGTGTACCTGCCCGCCGACCTCCCCCGCCAGGGCCGGATCGCCTTCTGGGACCCCGCCGGGGACCCGCTGCCCACCGCCGCGACCGAGGAGCTGACGGTCGTACGACGGCACGGTGCCGCTGTCCGCCGCCGACAGGTGCCCGCGCTCACCCTGCCGCTCGCCGACGCCCTCCCGCTGCTCGTCCGGGCCCGCCGCGACCCGGCCGCCCATCCCGCCACCGCCTGCTGGGGCGCCGCCGCCCTGCACGCACTGCGGCTCGCCGCCCGCGGCCGGCTGCTGCCCGGTCTCACCCCGGCCGGCCACGACGCCTGGCGGGCCGGCCCCCTGGAGCCCGCCGACATCGCCCACCTGCGCGCGGTGGCCGCCGCCCTGCCCGCCGAGGGCCACGCCGTCCCGCTGCCCGGTCCCGGCCCGCTCCTGCTGCCCCAGCCGGAAGCGCTGGTCCGCTCCTTCCTGGACGCGGTCGCCGACACCCTGCCCCGCACCCCGGCCGCCCCGCACACCTCGGGCCGGCCCTTCGCCGCCCGCGAAGCCCAGCGGCTGCCCGACGCCCACGAGTGGGCCGCGGAGGTCGCCGCCGGCATGGACGCGGGCGTGCGGATCTCGCTGCGCCTGGACCTTTCGGCGTACGACCTGTTCGACGACGGAGAAGGCGCGCCCCGCGCGGGCGCGGCGATCGTCCAGGTGCACAGCCTGGCCGATCCGACCCTGGTGACCGACGCGGCCGCGCTGTGGTCGGGAGCCTCCGACGCCGCCTTCGGTCCCCGCGCGCGCGTGGACGCGGCGCTGGCCGTACGCCGGGCCGCGCGGGTGTGGCCGCCGCTGGACCGGCTGGCGGAACAGGACGTGCCGGACGTACTCGCGCTCTCCGAGGAGGAGTTGGGGGAGCTCCTCGGGGTGGCGGCGACCAGGCTCGCGGCGGCCGGGGTCGCCGTGCACTGGCCCCGGGACCTGGCACAGGACCTGACCGCCGCGGCCGTGGTCCGGCCCGCACCGGGCTCGGCCACCGACGGCACGGGCTTCTTCGAGAGCGAGGAACTGCTCCAGTTCCGCTGGCAGCTGGCGCTCGGCGGCGATCCGCTCAGCGACGCCGAGATGGACGCCCTCGCGGAGGCCCACCGTCCGGTCGTACGGCTGCGGGACCGCTGGGTGCTCGTCGACCCCGCCCTCGTCCGCAAGGCGCGCAAGCGCGAACTGGGCCTGCTCGACCCGGTCGACGCGCTCTCCGTGGCGCTCACCGGCGAGGCCGAGGTGGACGGCGAGATCGTCGAGGCGGTCCCCGTCGGCCTCCTCGCGGCCCTGCGCGACCGCCTCACGGCCGGCATCCGGCCGGCCGAGCCGCCCGCCGGTCTGCACGCCACCCTGCGCGACTACCAGCTCCGCGGTCTGGCCTGGCTCGACCTGATGACCTCCCTCGGCCTCGGCGGCTGCCTCGCCGACGACATGGGCCTCGGCAAGACGATCACCGTCATCGCCCTGCACCTGAAGCGGGCCCGCACCGAGCCGACCCTGGTGGTCTGCCCGGCCTCGCTGCTGGGCAACTGGCAGCGGGAGATCGCCCGGTTCGCGCCCGGCGTCCCGGTCCGCCGCTTCCACGGCCCCGACCGCACCCTGGACGGCCTCGCCGGCGGCTTCGTCCTCACCACGTACGGCACCATGCGCGCCACCGCGACCCGGCTCGCCGAACAGCCCTGGAGCATGGTCGTCGCCGACGAGGCACAGCACGTCAAGAACCCCTACTCGGCCACCGCCAAGGCACTGCGCACCATCCCGACCCCCGCGCGCGTGGCCCTCACCGGCACCCCCGTGGAGAACAACCTCTCCGAACTCTGGGCCCTCCTCGACTGGACCACCCCCGGACTCCTCGGCCCGCTCAAGGCCTTCCGCGCCCGGCACGCGCGCGCCGTCGAGAACGGCGAGGACGAGGAGGCGGTGACCCGGCTGGCCCGCCTGGTCCGCCCGTTCCTGCTGCGCCGCAAGAAGTCCGACCCGGGCATCGTCCCCGAGCTCCCGCCGAAGACGGAGACCGACCACCCCGTCCCGCTCACCCGCGAGCAGGCCGCGCTGTACGAGGCGGTGGTGCGCGAGTCGCTGCTCGCCATCGAGACGGCGGACGGCATCGCGCGTCGCGGCCTGGTGCTCAAGCTCCTCGGCGCCCTGAAGCAGATCTGCGACCACCCCGGGCTCTATCTCAAGGAGGAGTCCCGTATCGAGGGTCTGGCCGCCCGCTCCGGCAAACTCACCCTGCTCGACGAGCTGTTGGACACCGTGCTCGCCGAGGACGGCTCGGCCCTCGTCTTCACGCAGTACGTCGGCATGGCCCGCCTGATCACCGCGCACCTCCAGGCCCGCGCCGTCCCCGTCGAGCTTCTCCACGGCGGCACGCCGGTGCCGGAGCGCGAGCGCATGGTGGACCGCTTCCAGGCCGGCGCGACCCCTGTCCTCGTCCTCTCCCTGAAGGCCGCGGGCACCGGCCTCAACCTCACCCGCGCCGGCCATGTCGTCCACTTCGACCGCTGGTGGAACCCGGCGGTGGAGGAACAGGCCACCGACCGCGCGTACCGCATCGGCCAGACCCAGCCGGTCCAGGTCCACCGCCTGGTCACCGAGGGCACGGTCGAGGACCGCATCGCTGAGATGCTGGAGTCGAAGCGGGCCCTCGCCGACGCCATCCTGGGCTCCGGCGAGTCCGCCCTGACCGAACTGACGGACCGCGAGCTGTCCGACCTGGTGTCGTTGCGGAGGACGTCATGAGCGCCGAGGGCGAGCAGCGGCCCGGGGACGCGGCACGGCGTGCGCTGCGGGCGGCACGGGAGCGCGGGGCGGAGACCGGAGACGAGGGTGCGGCAGCGGGGGAGCGCGCGGAGCGGGCAGCGAGGCCGGCGGACGCCGCGCGTCTGGCGCTGCGGGTGGCCGCCGCCGCGAAGGAGGCGGAGCAGCGGGATGCCGACCCCGAGCCCGACCCCGACTCCGAGGCGGAACCCGAGGCCGGTGCCGGTGCCGACCGGAGCGACCAGGCCGACACCGGCGCCTCCGCTGCCGTCCGGCCGGGCAGCCGCCCCGGTGACGTCGCGCGGGCGGCGCTGCGGGCGGCGCGCGCCGAGGCGAGGCGGGCCGAGGAGGCCGCTGCGACGGAGGCTGCGGACCAGTCCCCGCCTCGCGCGGTACGGCGATCGCCCGCGCCCTCCCCGGCCCCGGCGTCCGCGGCTCGCGGCCGCACCGCCCGGGACCTGAAGCAGTTCCTGACGACCGCGTTCCGGATGCCGAGGGACGAGGCCGAGCCGGACGCCCCCGAGGCGGAGCCGGACCCGCCCGGGCTGGAGTCGGACCCGCCCGGGCTGGAGTCGGACCCGCCCGGGCTGGAGCCGGACACGCCCGAGCCCGGTCCCGAGGTCCGGCCCGCACCCGCCGCCGTGGCTGCCGGCGACCACCCGGAGCCGGTTCCCCCGGCCCCCGAACCCACCGCAACCCCTCACCTCCCCCGATCCATGGCCACCCCCCACCGCGACACCGAACTCCGCCGCACCTTCGCCTCCCTCCCGCCTCGCGACCCCGCTGCCACTTCCGGCTTCGCCGGGACCTGGTGGGGCAAAGCCTGGGTGCGGGCGCTGGAAGAAGGCGCGTTGGACGTCAAGCGGCTCGGGCGCGGGCGGGGTTACGCCGAGCGCGGGCATGTGGACGCCATCACCGTCACCCCGGGACTGGTCCTGGCGTATGTGCAGGGGAGCCGGCCCCGGCCGTACCGCGTGCAGCTGCGGCTGCGGACCTTCGGCGAGGACGAGTGGGAGCGGCTGCTGGAGGCCGCCGCCGACCGGCCCGCCGACATCGCCGCGCTGCTCGACAAGGAGCTGCCGCAGACCCTCGCCGGCAGTGGGGTTCCGCTGTTGCCGCGGCCCGGCGAGCTCGAACCCCGGTGCAGCTGCCCGGACTTCGGTCACCCCTGCAAGCACGCGGCCGCGCTCTGCTACCAGACCGCGAGGCTGCTGGACGCCGACCCGTTCGTGCTGCTCCTGCTGCGCGGCCGGGGGGAGCGCGAGGTGCTCGACGCGCTGTCCCGGCGCAGTGCCGCCCGCGCGGCCCGGGAGCGGCAGCCCGTCTCGCTGCCGGGCGTCCGGGCCACCGAGGCCCTCGTGCCGCGTCAACTGCCGCCGCTGCCGCCCCCGTTGCCGGCCCCGGCGCACCCCGAGCAGCCCCCGGTGTATCCGGGGGTGCCCGGCGGCCCGGACCCGTTCGCGCTGGACCAGCTGGCCACCGACGCGGCAGCCCGCGCTCACGCCGTGCTCACCACCGGACACGACCCGGTCGGCGAACTCACCCTCTGGCAGGACGCGGTACGGCTCGCCGCGGCCCGCCCCGGTTCCGGCCTCACGGCATCCACCCGTGCCCTCTATGCCACACTCGCCGACGTCGTGGGCCGTACCCCGGGCGACCTGGCGCGCGCGGTCGCCGCCTGGCGCCAGGGCGGCCCGGCGGGGCTGGCCGTCCTGGAAGAGCCCTGGGACCCGCCGGCTGGCCGCTTCGACCGGGCCCGGCCGCTGCTGCTCGCCGCCGACCTCCCGGCCTTCCGGCCGTCGCGCAACCACCTCACCCACCCCGGCGGCCAACTCCAGCTCCGCTTCGGCCGCGACGGCCTGTGGTACGCCTACGAGTCGGAGCCGGGCCACGACGACTGGTGGCCCAGAGGCACCCCCGACCTCGACCCGGTGGGCGCACTGACGGGCCTCGGCGCATCGGACGACCTCTAGGCCGGTGGCTGCCCCGGACGACCGGGCTCGCGGCTGCCCCGAAGGCCTACGTCGTCTTCTTTCCGATGTCGTCGTACCGGGCCACGAACCGGGCCCTGCCGTCCTCGACGCGGTAGAGGAACCAGCCCCCGTCCTGGCCGGTCTCCAGGTACTGGCTCTGGCTCTCGTAGCTGTACCGGCGGGTGATGCCCTGCCAGGGCTTGCGCATCAACTCCGCGCGCAGTGACTCGCGTTGGTCGCTGCCGGGCGCGGCGAGGCCCTGGGCGGCGTAGCCGACGGCGTCGTACGCCTCGGCCGCCCACGGCGACGGAGCCGTGCGGTAGCGGGTGCGGTAGGCGGCGGCGAACGTCCGGGTCTTCGGGTCGGTGGCCGGGGCGCAGTACCCCGTGCTGATCCACCAGCCGACGCCCGCCTTCAGGAACGGCGTGCCGAGGACGTGTTCGTCGCCGCCGCGGAATCCGCGGTGCCCGGTGTCGGTCAGGGCCTGGGCGCAGGCGGCGGCGCGGGCCGGGAGGCCGCCCGCGAACAGGACGGCCGTGCCGGGGTCGGCGGCGATGCCGTGGGCCACGTCGGTGAAGCCGGCCCCCTTGGCGACCTCGGCCACCTCGACGGTGCCCACCGTCAGATTCCCGTACACGGTGACGCTCCGGACGGTGGCCTCGCCCTCGTCGGCGTCGGTGAGGTCGTGCACGACGACGGTCCGGGCCGGCCGTGCCACCCGGTTGAGGTATCTCAGGACGGAGCCGGGCCCCGGGGTGCGGGTGGAGCGCAGGATCAGGGAGCTGGTGACGTTCGTGACGTCGAGCGCGTCCGTGTCGGCGCGGGTGATCAGCAGGCAGACCCCGGCCTCGGTGCACACCGGCACGGCGGCGGGCACGGCCGTGTTGGTGCCGGCCCCGATCACCGTGTACACCTCGCGGGCGGCGACGAGCCGGGCGGCCGCGGCGGCGGAACCGGCCGCGGTGCCCTGGTCGTCGGCCGTGCGCAGGGTCAGGTCGAAGGCCCGGTCGGAGCGGGCGTTGTGTTCGGCGACCGCCATCCGGGCCCCGCGCGCCTGGGCCTGGACGACGGCGGTGGACAGGTCGCCGAGCAGCGCGATCGTACGGGTCGGCAGCGGGCGCTTGGAGGCCCCGGGTGTCCCGGGCCGCCCCCAGCGCCACCAGGCGCTGCCGCCTCCGACCGCGCTGACGCCGACCGCCGCCGACGCGATCAGCAGCCGCCGCCGGGACGTCGGAGGAGGGGTGTCGGTGAAGGGCACCTCGGAGAGGGCGGTGGGCTCCGGCACCGGGAGGTCCAGGACGCGCGCGGCCCGGTCCGCGACGAGGGCCGGCAGGCCCGCGGGCAGCCATGACTCCGCACTGAACTCGCCGAAGAAGGAACGCAGTTGAGGCACCGTGGGCCGGTCGCCCGGCTCCTTCGCCAGACAGGCGTGCAGCGTCGGGGCGAGGTCCTCGGGCAGGCCGGTCAGGTCCGGGTCCTCGCGCACCGTGCGGTACAGGACGGCCGCCGCGCCCCCGGTGCCGAACGGCGGTCGTCCGGTGGCCGTATGGGCGAGTACGCACCCCAGGGAGAAGACGTCGCTGGGCGCTCCCACGGTCCTGCCGCGGGCCTGTTCCGGCGACAGATAGCCGGGGGAGCCGATGACCGAGCCGTCCGTGGTCAGTGCCGTAGCGCCCACGGCGCGGGCGATGCCGAAGTCGATCAGGCGCGGTCCGTCGGCGGCGAGCAGGACGTTCGCCGGTTTCACGTCACGGTGGACAAGACCGGCCCGGTGCACGTCGTCCAGGGCCGCGGTGAGGGCGGCGCCAAGGGTACGGAGCCGGCCGGGAGGCCACGGGCCGCGCAGCGCGAGGGCCTCGGACAGCGGCAGGCCGGGCACGTAGGCGGTGGCCAGCCAGGGCGCGCGGGCGTCCGCGTCGGCCGTGAGCACCGGTACCGTCCAGCGGCTGGTGAGCCCGGACGCCAGCTCCGTCTCCCGGCGGAAGCGGGCCCGGAAGCCGGGGTCCCCGGCGTACTCCTCGCGGATCACCTTCAGCGCGACCCAGGCACCGTGCGGCGACCGGGCCAGGTACACCACGCCCATGCCGCCGGCCCCGAGCCGGCCCACCAGCCGGTGGCCGCCGACGGACGAGGGGTCGGCGGCCTGGAGCCGCTCCAAGTCCGCTACCCCTTCGTCTGCTTGGCCATGATCGGTCCGACCTGCCGGAACCGCCCGTCACGCACCTGGTGGACATAGGTCTCAGGGCCCATGGTCCGCACGTCGATGTTGAACTGGTTGTAGGTGCTGAAGGTGTAAACGCGCGCGATGCCCTGGTAGGTGGCCTTGTGGAGCCGTAGGGCGAGCGCGAGCCGGTCGGGTCGGCCACCGCCGGACGGTACGGTCCGGGCGAACTCGCGCAGCACCATTTGGACGCTGTCGTACGCCTCGGCGCCGTACGGGTCCGGGACACCGCCGTACCGCTTCCGCCAGGCCGCCGTGAACTGCTCGGCCGCCTTGGTCCTCAGGGCGCTCGCGTCGACGGCGGGCGTCACCACGAACCAGCCCTCGCCCGCCGCGCCCGCGAGCTTCGGGAAGTCGGAGCCGTACAGGAGATGGGACATCCAGCGCGGGCCGGTGAAGCCGGCCGCGGACAGTTGCCGCGCCGCCCGGACCGTCGCCTCCAGCGGGCCCAGGTACACGAAGTCGTGGACATCGCGGGAGAGGACGGAGGCCACGGCCGCCGGGGCGTCGTCGGTGTCCTCGGCGACGACGTCCGGGACCACCTGGGGGCCGAGATTTCGCCACTGGGTGACCACGAGCTTGCCCTGGTTGTACTCGACGGAGCCCCCGGAGCGGTCGATGACGACGCCCGCCGGGGCGGCCAGGCCGCTCACCAGCGCGTGCAGGGCGATCGCGGTGCCCGCCGCCAGGTCACCCGTCCCGGTCTGGAAGGTGACGGTCGGCGACCAGACGTAGTAGTCGTTCTGCCCGGTGGTGCTGGTGATATGGGTGAGCTTGGCCGACGCGTAGACGCGCGCGGCCGCCAGCAGCGTCAGCTCGGTGACCGGGCCGAGCACGGCCACGACAGCGCGGTCCGCGGCCAGTTCGTGGGCGGCCGCGGTGGCCCCGGCGAGGGTGCCGTGGTCGTCGACGACCCGTACGCCCAGGTCGAAGGCGCGGCCCGCGGTCGCGTTGTGCTGGGCGACGGCCAGCCGCGCGGCCCGTTCACAGGCCCGCGCCAGGGGCGCCGCCGCCCCGCTCTTCGTCACCTGCACACCGAGCACGTACGACGGCCGGGCCGCCGTCTGCCGCCCTGAACCGTCGTCGCGTCCCGCCGCCCAGAGCGCCGCCCCGGTACCGCCGCCCGCCAGCAGCAGCGCGCCCCCGGCCAGCAGCAGTCGCCGCCGGGACGGGCGGGCCGGCTGCCCGGTGCCGGGGTCGTCGACCACCGTGGGTTCGATGTCCGGCAGGGCGAGGCTCTCCGCCGAGCGGGCCGCCACCATGCGGGCAACCGGGTCCGGCAGCCAGGCCGACGGCGACTCCACCGCGTCGGCGACCGGCCGCACCCGCGGGTCCTGGACCGGCCGCAGCCGCAGTTCGCCGGCGCCCGGCCGCTCGCCGGGGTCCTTGGCGAGGCAGGCGTCCAGTGTCTCGCGGAGTTCGCCGGTGACGCCGTCGAGGTCGGGCTCGTCGTGCACCGTGCGATAGAGCAGCGCGTCCGGGGCGCCGGTGCCGAACGGCGGGCGGCCCGTGCTCGCGTACGCCAGCACACAGCCCAGCGCGAAGACGTCGCTCGCCGCTGTGGCCGCCTCGCCGCGCGCCTGCTCGGGGGCGAGGAAACCGGGGGTGCCGACCACCATGCCGGAGGCGGTCAGGGCGGTGTCGTCGGCCGCCCGCGCGATGCCGAAGTCGATCAGCCGTGGGCCGTCGACGGCGAGCAGCACATTGCCCGGCTTCACGTCCCGGTGGACGAGTCCCGCCGCGTGCACGGCGGCCAGCGCCTCGCCGAGCAGCGAGCCCAGCACGCGTACGGCGGCTGCCGGCAGCGGTCCGTGCGCGGCGACCGCCTCCGCGAGCGAGGGACCCGCCACGAATCCGGTCGCCAGCCACGGCTCGCGGGCCGTGGCATCCGCGCCGAGCACCGGCACCACCCAGGGGCTGTCGACCCGGGCCGCAAGCTCCGCCTCCCGCGCGAACCGGGCCCGGAAGCCGTCGTCGGCGGCGCCCTCGGCCCGGATCACCTTCACGGCGGCCAGCGCACCCGTCTCGGAACGGCCCAGGTAGACCACGCCCATACCGCCGGCGCCGAGCCGTCTCAGCAGCCTGAATCCCCCGACCGCCGACGGGTCGGACGGCCGCAGCGCCTCACTCATCGCCCGCTCCCTTCACCTTGACGGACGCGGTGGCGGACGGGGTGGCGGAGGCCCGGGCCCGGCCGTAGTTGTCCACGCTCGCCGTCACATAGCCGACGCCCCCCAGCGCGTCCTCGCTGACGGAGGTCTGCTCCTCGTCGCTCTCACCGGCGGCGTGCCGCACGGTCGCGGCCACGGTCACCGGGCCGAGCCGGTGCTTGTACCAGTCGAAACCGCGCGGCTTCGTCTCACCGTCGACGACGTACTCGCCGAACTCGGTGAGGTCGTCGTCGGTGGTGGCGTTGCGCTGCTCGCTGAAGGGGTCACCGCGCGAAGCCATCTTCTGCACGGTGTCGGTCGCGTTGAGCCGCTCCTGCGGGCAGCGCAGCGGCTCATTGAGCGAGGACGCCATGTCCCGGCGGGCCTGGCGCGTCGAGCTGTGCACGGTGACGGTGAGGGACACGTACACCGCGCCCGTGCCGTCGGTGCCCGGCCGGACGAACGACCTGGTCAGACTGGCCAGCACGGTGGACGGGAGCGCCTCGCGGCGCCATAAGCAGTCCTCGCCGAGCACGGCCCAGCTGGTCGGCCCCAGTTCGTACGGGTCCCGTCTGCGGTACCCCTTGCCGAAGTAGTCGGGCTGCACGGTGAGCCCGCGGACGAACGCCACGGCCTCGGCCCGCGTCCTCGGCGCGACGGCCTCGGCCAGCGTGTACGGCTCGCTCGACGCGGCCGGGGAGGCACTCGCGCCCCCCGAGGCGCTCGGACTCCCCCCGGTCGTCGCTCCCGCCGAGTCCTTCGGTGTCGCCCCGTCGTCGCCCTGCCCGCCGTTCGTGCAGCCCGCGAGCAGCAGTGTCACCGCCGCCGCGGACAGGGCCTGTCTCCGTCCCACCACGCTCACCCCCAGCAGACCGCCGTACGGCCCTCCGCTGGGGGCCGCAGGTCGAACGCTAGCGTGATCCTGTGTCAACTGGGCCTGTGGGAAAGAGAGTTGAGTCGAACGGTAACCCCTTGGCCATCAGTCGGTGACAGTTCGCGCCGAGCGGGATGTCAGCCCTTGACCGCCCCGCCGAGGATGCCGCGGATGAAGTAGCGCTGGAGGAGGGGCAGGACGGCGAGGGGGAGGAGTACGGAGAGGAGGGCGGCCGCCGCCAGGGTCTCCTGGCCCTGGCCGGTGGTCTGCAGGAGGCCGGCGATCTGGACGGTGAAGGGGGCGTCGGCGCTGCCGCCGCCCAGGAACAGCAGGGGGGTCAGGAGGTCGTTCCAGGACCAGATGAACTGGAGCATGGCCAGGGCGGCGAGGACGGGGGTGGCGGTGGGCAGCACGATCCGCCGGAAGATCGTGAACTCGCCGGCGCCGTCGATGGCCGCGGCCTCCAGGAGCTCGGCGGGGACCGAGGCGAAGAAGCCGTGGAGGAGGAAGACGCCGAAGGGGAGGGTGAAGCCGACCTGGTAGAGCCAGACCGCGGGGGTGCTGCCGGTCAGGCCGATGGTGTTGAACAGCCGCAGCACGGGGACCAGGGTGAGCTGCGGCGGGGTGACCTGCAGGGCGATGACGAGCAGCAGGATCGGCAGCCGGCCGCGGAACGGCATCCGGGCCAGCGCGTAGGCGGCGGCCGCGGAGACGGTGACGGTGCCGACGGTGGCCGGGACGGCGATCGACAGGCTGTTGCCCGCCGCGGCGGCCAGGTCGATGAGGGTGGCGGCGTTCCCGTAGTTCTCGGGGGTGAAGGCGGGGTGGGTGAACGCGGTCCACCAGCCGCTGGTCGCCACGTCACCGGTGGTGCGGAAGGAGGTGACAAGGAGGCCGATGACGGGGACGGCCCAGATGAACGTGTCGGGCGCGGCGCCGAACAGCAGGCCCCGCCGGCCGGCCTCGGCCAGGCCCGCGCGGGCCGCGGCCACCGTGTCCGCCAGCGGCTTCTCGGTGTACAGGTGCTTGCCCGCGGCCAGGACCTGCTCGCTGACCGAGGCGTGCACGGTGGGCGGGGTGATGTTGACGACCACGTCGATGTCCGGACGGGCGAGCAGCTCGTCCACCGGGCAGGCGACGACACCGGCGGACGCAGCGGCCGCCTGGGCACGGGCGGGATCGGCGTCGGCGACCGCGACCGCCGTCAGCCCGGGAAAACGGGACATGCCGGTGGCGTAGCGGCCGAAGATGTTGCCGCAGCCGATCACACCGACACGGACGGGGACCTGCATCGGGTCTCCTGCCTGGAAGATCAGGGGATTTTCTGGTGGACACGGGGGGGGGTGCCGCAGGCGGTCGGGGTCGGTGAGTACGCCCCCGGGCGGAGCCGGAACGCGGGGAAGGCGGCCTACGGGAAAAGGCTGAGCGGTACCGGAGGACCGCGAGCGAGAGGTCTTTCTCGTGGGGCGGGCCCGGGACCGGGTGGCGGCCTTCGCGGGGCTCCGCGGTGCGGCAACTATCACTCCGGTACCAGGCGAAGACAAGACAGAACTTATGGCAGTTGCGGCAAAACATGTCCGACGCCGCCCTGTTACCCGGACGGTGTGACCTGCACGGAAGCCCCCATTGACGTCGGCACGACGGCCTGCCTAGCCTGCGAGCCGTCCAGGACGTGGCCCACCGGTGAACGGAGCGATGTACATGACGTCGACTTTCGCCGGATCCGGCGAAACCCTCCCGCCCTTCTCGCGCGACGAGGACCATCTGGCACGCGCCGGCCTTCGGGACCTCAGCGAGCTCGCCACCCTCGTCGCCACCGGCCGCGCCTCGTCCAAGAGCGACCTGGCCCGCCTCACCGGGCTGTCACGCACCACGGTGAGCAAACGCCTGGACGTCCTCGTCCGGCGCGGCCTGCTGAGCACCCGCCTCGGCGACTCCACCGGCGGACGCCCCGCCGTGGAACTCGGCATCGATCCCGCCGCCGGCGTCGTCGCCGCCGTGGACGTCGTCGCCGCCCACTGCCGGGTCGGTGTGCTCGACCTCGGGGTGCGGCTGCTGGCCGACGCCTACGTCGACTTCACTCCCGACGACGGTCCGGAGCCCGTGATGGCCGGCATCCTCACCTGCCTGGAGGACCTCCTCACCGGACTCGGCCGGCGCTGGTCGGACATGCGCGCGATCTGCATCGGCATCCCCGGTCAGGTGGACGCCGAGACGGCCCAGCCGATCCGGCCCGTGATGCTCCCCGGCTGGGAGGGCGTCAAGCCGCAGGAGACCTTCTCCGGGGTGTGCGAGGCACCCGTCCTCGTCGACAACGACGCCAACCTGATGGCACTCGGCGAGTACCGCGCCCGCGCGGAACCGGTCGACCAGATGGTCTTCGTCAAGGTCGGCTCCGGACTGGGCTGCGGCATCATCAGCAACGGCACCGTCCACCGCGGCGCCGACGGCATCTCCGGGGAGCTCGCCCACGTCCGGCTGCGCGGCACCGACTACGAGGACCTGCTCTGCGGGGGCTGCGGCAACTCGGGCTGCCTCGGCGCGGTCGTCAACGGTCCCGCCATCGCCGCCCGGCTGCGCGCCGACGGACTCCGGGCGGAGACCAAGTGGGACGCGATACGCCTCGCCCAGCAGGGTGAACCCCACGCCCTGCGCGCCGTGCGGGAGGCCGGCGAACGCATCGGCGAGGTCCTCGCCGCCATGGTGTGCTTCCACAACCCCGAACTCATCGTGATCGGCGGTGCCTTCGCCATCCTCCAGGACGACCTGCTCGCCGGCATCCGCAGCGTCGTCTACGAGCGGGCGCTCGCCCAGGCCACCCGCCGCATCCGCATCGAGACCACCACCCGCAACGCCGACCTCGGCATGCTCGGCGCAGGCTGTCTCGCGGTCGAGCGGGCCCTGTCGCCGGCGGGACTCGTCACCTGGCTGTGAACCCGACGGAGGACCTGTGACCGACCTGACCGAGTTCATCTCGCACCTGCCCAAGTGCGAACTGCACGTGCACATCGAGGGCACCCTGGAACCGGAGCTGAAGTTCGCCCTCGCCGCCCGCAACAACGTCACGCTGCCGTACGCCGACGCGGCCGCGATGCGGGCCGGCTACGCCTTCCACGACCTGCCCTCGTTCCTGGCCGTCTACTACGAGGGCATGTCGGTCCTGCTGACCGAGACCGACTTCTACGACCTGGCGTGGGCGTATCTGAGCCGCGCGAAGGAGCAGAACGTCCGGTACGCGGAGGTCTTCTTCGACCCGCAGGCCCACACCTCCCGCGGCGTCGAGTTCGGCACGGTGATCCGCGGGCTGCGCCGGGCGGTCCTGGACGCGCGCCGGCTGCTCGACGTGCGGGCGCAGCTCATCATGTGCTTCCTGCGCGACTTCTCGGCCGAGTTCGCCATGGCCACGCTGATGGAGTCCCTGCCCTACCGGGACTGGATCATCGGCGTGGGACTGGACTCGGACGAACGGGACAACCCGCCGGCCAAGTTCGCAGCCGTCTTCGCCCGGGCCCGGGCCGAGGGCTACCAGCTGACGATGCACTGCGACCTGGACCAGGAGAACTCCGTCGAGCACATCCGCCAGTGCCTGGACGTCATCGGCGTGGACCGCATCGACCACGGCGTGAACTGCCTGGAGAGCGAGGAACTCCAGGACGAGATCAGGCGGCGCGGCCTGGGCCTGACCGTGTGCCCGGTCTCCAACGGCTATGTGCGGGGCGCCAGTTGGCAGGACGCCGTCCGCAAGCTCCTCGACGCCGGACTGCGGGTCACCGTCAGCTCCGACGACCCCGCCTACATGAACGGCTACGTGACCGAGAACCTCCTCGCGGTACAGGCCGCCACCCCGCTCACCCGGGCGGAACTCGTACAGCTCCAGCGCAACGCGTTCGAGATCGCCTGGCTGCCCGACGCCGTCAAGGACACCTACCTCGCCGAACTGGACGGCCACCTCGCCCCGTAGGTCACGGCGTCAGCTGTGCGCAGGTCCGGCGGTGGCATGCCGGCGTCACCGCCACGCGGCCGGGACCCGCACGGCGGCGGACGTCAGGTCTCCTCCACCGACACGGCCACCGGCGTCCCCGCCTCGACCGTGCGGCTGACCGTGCACAACCGGTCGTGGGAGACGGCGACCGCCCGGGGCAGGATCGCGCGGGCCCGGTCGCCGGACGCGCCCTCCGGGAAGGCGACGGAGAAGGCGACCGCGAGGTCCGTCATCCGGTTGCCGTCCTCGTCGGCCACCTTGTGGCCGCTGACGGTGACGGTGAAGGCGGTCGGTGCCACGTGACGGCTCGTGGACACGTCGACGTCCGCCGCCGTACAGCCCCCGATCGCGGCGAGCAGCAGTTCGACCGGGGTGAATTCCGTGCCGTCGCCGGTACCGAAGGCGATCGTGCCGCCACGGGCGTTCGTCGCGGTGAAGCGGCCGGTCGCGGTGCGCTCGACCGTGATCAGGCGCAAGGAGTCTTCGCTCATGGAGACGAACCTAAGCCAGCCCGGCCGCCTGGGCCATCGGCGCCATCGGCGCCATCGGCGCCGTCAGTGCCGTCAGTGCAGGATGTTGACGGCCCGTGCCACCACCAGGACCACCGTCACCAGCGAGACCGAGGACTGCAGCATCATCAGCATCTTGGCCCAGTGCGACAACGGCATCACGTCGGTCGGGCTGAAGGCGGTGGAGTTGGTGAAGGACAGGTACAGATAGTCGAGAAAGCTCGGCTCCCAGTCCGGCGCCGCGGTCTCCGGACTCTGCATCTGCACGAAGAGGAAGTCCGCGAACTGGTGCCGGCCGAGGACCCGCGCCATCGGTCCGCCGCGGTCCCACTCCCAGTACCAGAGGGCGAACACGATGACGTTCGTCAGCCAGATGCCGCCGCCGGTCAGCAGCAGCGGCCCGGCGTCGTGGCCCTCGGTGCCGTTCACGAGCCCCGCCACCAGCCGGACCGCAGCCCAGCCGTTGGCCAGGCTGATCACCCCCATCAGCACCAGTCCCAGCACCCGCAGCCACCGGGTACGGGGCTCCACCCGCCGGGGGTTGCCGGCGATGAGGCCGGCCAGCAGCACCACCTCCAGGACCGGCAGGGCCCAGTACGGCTGGAAGGCGAGCCGGTGCGGCAGCATCAGCTGGAGGGCGACCGCCACCAGGATCACGGCGGTCACCGCCCACCGCGGCTCGCCCTGCGTCGCCCTGCGCCACGCGGGCACCACATCGCGCTCGCCGCTCTCCAACAGCCCCTCGATCCTGGTGATCCGGTTCTCGGCATTGGACATTCGGTCGGTCATGGCCACGATTGTCCCGAGACCACCCACCGATCCACCGACCGGCCCGGCCCCGAGCCACCGGGATTTCCGGTTGACGAAGTCGGCGTGCGGCAACCCGGGTGCCGTGGCTGGTCAAGATGGCGCCTCTCTCCCGGCCGGTCCTGCTCGGTCTCGCGGCGGTTGCCGTCCGGCGATGGGCGGAGCGGTCGCCGAGGACGATGTCAGTGCATTGTGCAGCGCTGTCAGGCCGACTGGTGGAGTTGACCGGTCCGGACTCGGCGCGATCCGTTCGGACCTGCCCAGATCGGGGTCCTGGCAGGGTGTCGCATGACACACTCGGAGCGGGTCGTCGCAGGTGGCGACAGCGGGAGGTAGCACCTTGCTGACATTGGATTTGCACCCGATCTTCCGGAACAACCGCGATATCGAACTCTCGCTGCGGCAGGTCGTCTTCCAGGCGAAACGCACGGGGGAGCCCGTCGTGCAGATCATTCACGGCAAGGGCACCGGGCAGCTCAAGGGGCGCGTCCTCGCGTTCCTCGGCCAGAAGCACATCAGGAAGCTCTACGACCGCGTGGAGATCGACACGGCGAACACGGGCCGGATCCTGGTCCACTTCGTGCCACGCCCCTGAGCCCTCTCCCGCCTCGGCTCGGGGCGCCGAGGTGCCCCGAGCAAAGGCCCTCCGATGTCCCACAGGGCAGCGACGTTGCACGGTGGTTGTGTCGGCACGGAATCTTGAGCAAGATCAGCGTGGCGTGGACTTCGCGTACACGTGCCTTGAGTAACGGCGGTCGCAAGACGCTGCGGGGGATTGGGGCGTGAAGGGGCCCCGGCTGGACGGGGGAGACCAGCCGGGGCCCTGCGTGGTGACATGCGGAGGGCGGTCGCCTCTCGGCGGCAGGCTCCATGGGGCTTCAGCCGGACGATCGTCCCCATGGGCTATGGGTGAGGCCCGGGGACACTGTCCCCTCCGCGGTCACATACAGATGAACGGTCAACCGCCGTACCTTTGTTCCCGTTCACGTCGTACAGACCGATGTGAGCTGCGGAACATGCTGTGCCGGGGCCTCAGTCGAGGTAGCCGGCGACCAGAGCGCCGAGCTCGTCGGGTGTGGCGAGGCGGATGCCGAGTTGTTCGGCCTTGGCGCGTTTGGATCCGGCGCCCTCGCCGGCGACGACGAGGGTGGTCTTCTTGGAGACGCTGGAGGAGGAGCGGCCGCCGGCGCGTTCGACGAGTTCGTTCATCTCGTTGCGGGAGAGCTTCTCCAGGACTCCGGTCATCGCGCCGGTGACGACGACGGTCATCCCGGCCAGCGGACGAGCCTCTGCGGGGGCCACAGGCGTCTCGCCGTCGGGGCTCGCCACGTCGGCGGGGACGGGCGGCGTGGCGCCGGGCTCGGTCATGTTCACTCCCGCAGCGGCGAGTTTGTCGATGAGCGGGGCGAGTTCGGCCAGTTCCGCGACGATCGAGGGGGCCTTCTCCACCCCGATGCCGTCGACCTGCTGCATCGTCTCGGCGTCGGCGGCACGGATGTTGTCCATGGTGGCGAAGTGGCGGGCGATGCGGCGGGACATGGAGCGGCCGGTGCCGCGCACCCCGAGTGCGCACAGCACCCGCGAGAGCGGCTGCCGCCTGGCCACGACGATCGCTGCGAGCAGGTTGTCGGTACTGGTTTCCCCCATCCGTTCCAGGCCGAGCAGTTGCTCGCGGGTGAGGGTGAACAGGTCGGCGAGGTCGCTGACGAGGCCGGTGTCGACGAGCTGGACGACGCGGGTGGTGCCGAGGCCTTCGATGTCGAGCTGGTCGCGGCCGGCGGCGTAGGAGAGGGAGGCGACCAGGTGGCAGTTGCGGCCCTGCGTGCACCGCCAGCGTTCCTCGCTCCTGTCGATGTCCGATCCGCAGCGCGGGCAGGCCTGGGGGAAGGCGATGGGCTGCTCGTCGCCGGTGCGCAGGTGGGCGGCGGGGGCCTGGACGCGGGGGATGACGTCACCGGCGCGGTAGACCATGACCTGGTCGCCCAGGCGCAGGTCGCGGCGGGTGATGTCGGCCGGGTTGTGCAGGGTGGCGTAGGTGATGGTGGAGCCGTCGATGACGACCGGTTCGAGGACGCCGCGCGGGGCGATGATCCCGGTGCGGCCGACGTTCCACTCCACCGCCAGCAGCCGGGTGATCTTCTCCACGGCCGGGAGCTTGTAGGCGATCGCCCACCTGGGTGCGCGTGACCCGGATCCGGCGGCCTGCTGGTCGGCGGCGAGGTCGGCCTTGATGACGATGCCGTCGATGCCGAACGGCAGCCCGGCACGGACCGCGCCGATCTCCGCCACCCGGGCAAGGACCTGCTCCACGGATCCGGCGACGGTGTCCGGGACCGGGGTGCGGGCGCTGGTGTGCACACCGAGCTCCGCGACCAGGTGCATCAGGTCGCTGTGCGCGGACGCGGTCAGCTGCCCGGCCAGCGCCGGGCCGGTGCCGGGCAGGGGGAGCAGCCCGTAGCCGAAGAACGTCATCGGCACGGTGTAGAGGCGCTCCCTGGCCCGCAGGGTGCCCGCCGCGGCGTTGCGCGGATTCGCGAACGGCAGCCCGCCGTGGTCGGTGCGCACCTCGTTGGCGTACTCGAACTGGTCGGTCGTCATGAGGACTTCGCCGCGCACCTCCACGGTGACCGGCTCGGCCAGCTGCTCGGGCAGCCCCTCGATGGTGCCGATCGCGTGCGAGACGTCCTCCCCGGCCGTCCCGTCCCCTCGGGTGACCAGCCGGGTGAGCCGGCCCTCGGTGTAGCGGGCGGCGATCGCGAGTCCGTCCAGCTTCGGCCCGACGTGGAAGCGGGTGACCTCGTGCCCGACACGGCGGGCCAGGGACTCGGTCCAGGCGGTGAACTCCTCCGGGGAGAACACGTTGTCCAGGCTCAACATCGCCACCGTGTGCGGGACATCGCCCTCCACCGCGCCGCCGGCCACCTTTCCGGTGGGGGAGCCGGACAGCACCTGCTCGGGATGCCCGTCCTCGTACGCGGCAATCTCGCGCACCAGCCGGTCGTAGGCGTCGTCGTCCAGCGGGGACGTCCCGCCCGCGTAGTACGCGGCCGCCGCCCCGACGGCCTCCTCGACCGCTCGCGCGTAGGCGGCGACATCCGTGATCTCTGCTACCGGTGTTGTCATGCCCCGCATCCTGCCGCCCACCACTGACAACGAGACCAGACGCCCGGACCGCAACCACCGGCACCAGCATCCAGAACGGCCGGCTCGGTGGCGCACCCGCAGAGCACACAGCCCGGCGAACACCCTGGTGATCGCAGGGAAGCCGGTGGTGCCGTTCGTGAGGTACGGCCCGCGCGCGGGGCAGATGGTCTCTGAGCTGCACGAATGACTTTCGGCAGGTTCGTGCTTGTGCCGGACAGGCGCACTCTCGGCGTCAAAGATCTCTGGATTTGATCCAGGCGACCGTGAGTACCAGAGCCGTGCCGATCGCGGTGCCGCCGAATTCCAGGGCCGCGTGGACCAGCAGGTCGGAGCGGTCGGCCACGGCCCAGTCCTGGCCTGCGTACAGCGGTATGTCCGTCACGAGTTCCTCGTCGTCCTGGAAGGTCAGGCCTTCGATGTCACCCCGCCCCTGCCGGCCGCCGGGCAGATGCCACGTGCCCCGGCACGGGCCGCCCCAGTCGCAGTGGACGTATCCCTCCGTCGTCGTCCGGTGACCGACGACGAACCGGTAGGCGTTCCTCGCGGCGAACCACAGCGGCACCGCGAGCGCGCACAGGCAAACCACCAACACCACCCGGTGCCACCACTTCAGCCCCTTCACCATCCCCACTTTCCGTGCTCTCCTGATCGTCCTGTCGGCCGTCCGGGGAGGCCCGGCGATCGTCGCCCGGTCCCGGGGGGAAGCGGCGGGGGAGGGAAGGTCAGCCGAGCTTCATGACGTAGCCCGCGTGGTGGAGTTCGTCGCCCCGGAACTCGCCGTAGGCCCAGAAGCCGAGGTCGTCCAGGTAGTCGATGCGGTCGCCGTCGATCCAGTAGCGGCCCTGGTAGGCGTGCGGGCGCCCGCCCCGGGTCTCGTCGTAACGGCCGTCGGCGGTGAGCTCCTGGTGCAGGAAGCCGTTCCGGTCGATCCAGACGCCGACACGCGGGCTGCCGGTCAGGTCGGCGGCGGCCGGGATGCCCGTCTCGGAGGCGGTGGCTCGGCCGGGGACGGCGGTACCGGCCCACAGGACCGGACGGCCGGCCGCGACGACCGCACGGACCTGCTCCGGCCGGGACAGGAGGGTGGCCACCGCGCCCGGCACGTCGTCGGCGACTTCGTCCGGCACCACCAGGAAGTCGGCGGTGTTGCCCGGTGCCAGTGTCGCGACGTACTCGGAGCGATGGCCGCGACCGCCGGTGAGCGCGATGGCGTCCATGACGGCGGGGACGACGGTCATGCCGGTGGCGTCGACGACGATGGCGTTGTCGTCCCCGGCAGCGGTGACGATGCCGGGGCCGACCCCCACGATCAGCGAGCCGACGAACAGGATGTCGGCGCCGACCATGGCTCTGATCAACGGGTCCATCGTCAGGATCCGGGCATTCGTGAACAGGACGGGACGTCCCTCGTCGTTCGAGAGGATCTCGTCGAGGGCCTCGGGGTTCCAGCTCACGGTGCCGGTGCCGGTGCCGGTGGCGGTGCCGGTGATGGTCATTGCGTGCTCCTCGGTGGAGTCGCCTCATCGGTGTGTCCGCTGCGCGAGTGCGCGTCGACGCGGGTCCGAGGCGAGTGTCAGGCGGCTACGGCAGCCGCCCGACCATCAGGTTCGTCGCGCGGCGGAACCGGAACCAGGCCGCTCTGTCCCCAGGTGCGGGGCACCCACGATCCGGCCGGTTCGCGATGAACAGCACGCCCCCGCCCAGCACCGAGGCGAGCAGGCCGACTGGTGAAACCTGGGCTCCGTGGACGACTTGCGACCAGGTCATGAGTCACGGCAGCGTCAGTGTCCCGATCACCACACCGGCCGACAACATCAGCGGCACCGACGCCAGCAGGTATCCCAGCGCACGCCACGGCCAAGCGCCCAAGAGGAACCGGCGCCCCTGCATCGACTCTCACACGGTCTGCGGATTCCGGGCACGCGAACAACGCCAACCGCCCGCAACGCACGGACCCTGCCGGCCAGGCCCCGTCTTCGGGGTATGCCTGGCCATACCCCGAACACGCTCATCGGCGCTGACCCACCTCATCGTGCCGGCCATAGCGCGCCCTGCCGGAATCTGCCCAGGCCTTCGCCGCAGCGGTCAGCTTCTGGTCAGGATGCGCGTCCCGTCCGGGGCCTGGGTCTCCGGCACGCCCAGGTAGTCGAGGTCCTGGACGAAGCGCTGCCGTGAAACGGGGGTCTCGCCGGCCGAGTACAGGTAGTCGGAGTACACCCGCTCGGTGGGCTGCTGGCCCGACCAGGTCAGTTCCTCGGCCAGCCAGCGCACCACGCCGGGGTCCACCGGACGGATCGCACCGGTGTCGAAGGTGTGGTGGCACTGCGGGCATTCGGTTTCGCTGGGCATGTCCGTCATCCAAGTCTCCTGTCGCTCGGGCCGCATCGGCCTGCAGTCGTAAGGGGAGTCCCGCATTCACGCCGTCGCCGGGGCTTCCGTGGGCCTGAGCCAGGTCGCTCTGATGGAGGGGCGGACGCCGGCGGCCATACCGATCAGGAGCACGCCCGCGAAGCCGCCGGCCACCGCCGGGAGGGGGATGACCGGGGTGTCAGCCCTGGTAGGCGGCGTAGCCGATGGTCGCCAGGCCGCCGAGGACGCTACCGGCCAGGCCGCCGAGGACGGTACCGGCCAGGACGCCGAGGCAGGGCAGGGCCACTCCGATGCCGCCCACCAGCACGGTCCGGCTTCCGGGATGAACCCCGAGTGCCGGTGGGTCAGTCGGGCCCGAGCCCCGCGTCCCGCGCCAGCAGCGCCGCCTGGACCCGGTTCTCGCACCCCAGCTTCGTCAGGATGCGGCTGACATACGTCTTCACCGTCGCCTCGCTCACATGGATCCGGGCGCCCGCGTCGGCGTTCGACAGCCCCTCACCGAGCAGCGCGAGCACCTCCAACTCCCGTGTGCTCAGGGCTTCCAGGCGCTGCCGGGCCTCCTCGCCGCGCTCTGCCGCCCTGCTGGAAGCGAGCGAGTCGACCACGTGCCGGGTGGCGGCGGGCGAAAGATACGCGTCCCCGGCCGCCGCCGCCCGTACCGCCTGGATCAGCTCGGCCGGTGCCGAGTCCTTCAGCAGGAACCCGGCGCCGCCCTCGCTCAGCGCGCGCAGTACGTTCGCCCGCTCGCCGAACGTCGTCAGGATCAGGGCCCGCACGGCCGGTGCCGCCCGGCGCAGTTCGGCCAGCGCGGACAGACCGTCCAGTACGGGCATCTGGATGTCGAGCAGGGCCACGTCGACGGCGTGCGCGCGGACCAGCTCGACCGCCGCACGGCCGTCGGCCGCCTCCGCGACGACGTCGATGTCGTCGGCGGAGGTGAGGATCATCCTGATGCCCGCCCGGATGAGCGGTTCGTCGTCCGCGACGAGAACCCTGATCACAGCTCTCCTGCAAGGTGGTCGTGGCTACGACGTGCTCATGGCTACGACGTGCTCATGGCTACGACGTGCTCATGGCTACGACGTGCTCATGGCTACGACGTGCTCATGAAGGTCCGTTTCTCGATCAGTTTGCCGTCCCGGAAGCAGAAGCGGTAGGCGGGCGCCTTGCCTCCCTCGTCCGGCCAGTCCCCGCTCGACAGGTAGGACGAGCACGTCGCTCCGCGCGGTACAGGGGGAGCACCGTGGTCGCTGTCCAGAGCCCTGGCCAGGAAGGACCTGCCGTGCGGCAGCTTGTCCCGTACGGCCGCCTCGGTGTCGCCGACCCGCACCGAGGCGTAGACCGACGGATCGAGCATGAGCTTGTCGGCCTCATCGCCCACCAGTTTGACGATGAACACGACGGCCAGCCCTCCGAGCACCACGAAGGCCAGCAGCGCGCCACCGCATCCGATCCAGAGGCCCTTCTTCCTGCTTCCCATGGCGATGTCGAACTCCTTCTGCCTGTCCGGCGGACCGGACCAGTCGATGAGGTCGCCACCGTCTCCGGGCACCTGCCCTCCGCTCTGCCCCCGGAAGTCGTCCGCCGTGTCGACGAAGGTCGTCGTCTCCCGCCCCGGATAGGGCAGTACGCCCGCGACGCGGAACCCGCCGTCGGCCGCGGCCCCCGTGTGCACCATGCCGCCGACCAGCCGGGCCCGTTCCTGCAGCCCGGTCAGGCCCTGACCGCCGCTGACCACGGTCCGCCCCGCGTCCCCGGCCGTCGGGGGCACCGGCCCGTTGGCGACCTCGACCACCAGCGAGTCCGGCTCGTAGCGCAGCTCGACGGCGATGGCGGCTCCCGGAGCGTGCTTCAGCGCGTTGGTCAGTGCCTCCTGCACGATCCGGTACGCCGCGTGGTCCACGGCGGGGGCCAACGGCCGTGTCTCGCCCGTGCGCCGGAGCTCCACCACCGCCCGCGTGCCCTGCGCGGCTGCGACCAGGGCGTCGATCCCCGCGGCGCCCCGGGTGACGGGCTCCGGTGCGTCCTCCCGCTCGCGCGCCTGGTCCGGGGTGCCGTCCCGCAGGATGCCGACAGCCTCGCGCAGTTCGTGCATCGCGGTCACGGACGCCTCCCGCAGCACGCCGACCACCTCGCGCTGGCTGTCCGTCAGCTCCCGGTCCACCTCCAGCGCGCCCGTGTGGACGGCGATCAGCGCCAGTTGGTGGCCGAGGCTGTCGTGCATGTCCTGCGCTATCCGCTGCCGTTCCCGCAGACGCGCGTGGGACGCGACCATCTCGCGTTCGCGCAGCAACTGGGCGTTCTGCTCGTGCAGCGCGCGCAGCAGTCTGCGCCGCTGGGCGCGATAGCGACTGGCCAGACCGGGTACGACCACCGACGCCAGGAACCCGAGCGTGGCGAACAGCAGCGTCTGCGGCGCGGACAGCGGGAACGCCGCCGGCTGGAGGGAGAGTCCCGCGTAGAGGACGTACGAGGCCGCGAACAGCGTGAGCGCCCGCCGTGGCGCCTCGATCCTGGACCCCGCCGACCAGCTCACGACCATCAGCACGAGCCAGAAGGCACTGAGTACGCCCGCGAGCGCCGCGGTGAGGACCAGCACGCTCCCCGGGAACGGCCGCCGCAGCAGCACGGCCACCGCGACGGCCACCGGCACGGCGACCGCCCGCAGCACGCTCCCGTCCGGCAGGCTCATGGCGCTGAGCAGGGCCAGCACGAGGGCCAGCACCGTCTCGCCGAATATTCGCCGCCGGGGCCACATACCCGCCGCGCCCAGGTGTTTCCGGACGTCCGCCCGGACATCGAGGGCCTTCATCGTCACATCCACGCGCCCACGGTAGGCACCTCCGCCCGTGCACACAGCATCCGTTCGTCGCACCCGCGCGCGACGAAAGTCGCGCCACTCGGGCGATACCGGCACCGTCTAAGCTCCCGGCCATGCGCGTTCTGGTCCTGGAGGACGATCCCGAGCTGGGCCCCGTCGTCGCTGCTCGGCTGCGTGGGGAGGGCTTCGCCGTGGACCTCGCGCGGACTCTGGCGGAGGCGGACCGCAAGCTCTCCGTCAATCGCTACGACTGTGTCGTGGCCGACCGCGCGGTGCCGGACGGCGACTCGCTCACCCTGCTCGCCGCGCACCGGCGTACCGGATCGGCGCTGCCCTTTCTGCTGCTGACGGCGCTGGACGCGGTGGACGAGCGGGTGGCCGGCTTCGAGCACGGCGCGGACGACTACCTGGTCAAGCCGTTCGCCCTCGCCGAACTGGCGGTACGCGTACGGGCGTTGTGCCGCAGGGAGCAGCCCGCGCGGCCGCCGGTCCTGCGGGCGGGTGACCTGGAGGTCGATCTGCCGCGGCGCCGAGTGTCCAGGGCCGGCCGCGCCATGCGGCCCGCGGTGCGCGGGCTCGGGCAGCAGGAGCAGTTCCTGGCCGAGGCGGCACACGAACTGCGCACGCCGCTGGCGACGTTGCGGCTCGTGGTGGAGCGGGGCGGTTCCTCCGACGAGGCGCTACGGCTGGTGGACCGGCTGAGCCGACTGGTCACCGGGCTGCTCGCCCGGGCACGTCTGGAGGCGGGCGCGCAGCGGGTCGAGCTGGTGCCCCTGCGTCTGGACCAGCTGGTGGAGACCACGGTCGAGGAACTGCCGGACCACGAGAGCGCCACGGTGGCGTCCGAGCCGGTGGTGGTCCTCGGCGATCCCGAACTGCTGGCCCAGGCGGTACGCAACCTGGTGGAGAACGCACAACGGCACGGGGGCCCGGCGGGGGCGCCGGTGGAGGTCACGGTCGCGCCGGGGCTGGTGACGGTGCGCGACCATGGGGCGGGGGTGCCGGTGGGGGACCGGGAGCGAGTGTTCCGCCGGGGGGTTACGGTCACCAAGAGGTCCGAGGCCGCTGCGGGTACCGGCGCCGGACTCGCCATCGTGCGCTGGGTCGCCGAGTTGCATCACGGCAACACCCGCCTCACGGACGCCCCCGGCGGCGGGCTGCTCGCCGAGCTACGGCTGCCGATGCCTCCGGCCCGTCCGGCGTCCTCATCGTCATCTCATGAAGGCCCCGGCACCGTGGGCGCATGAACTCATTGCGCACCCCCGGGCTGCTGGTCGCGGCGGGCGTCAGTGGCCTGGGCACCGTGCTCGTCGCCGTGAACCTGTTCGGCATGCCCATCGGCGGCGCGCGCACACCGCCCTCGACCGACGTGGCCGTCCGGGTCGACCAGGTCGGCTATGTGCGGGGGGAGACGAAGCAGGCTTACGTCATGGGGTCCTCGAAGGCTCTGGCCGGAGCCCGTTTCAAGGTCGTCGACACCACTGGGGGCAAGGTGGTCGCGGCAGGCCGGCTCGGTCCCGTCACCGGCCGCTGGAACGCCAAGTACCCCTCGGTACGCACCGCCGATCTCTCCGCCCTGAACGCTCCCGGCACGTACCGCGTCGTCCTCACCGGTACCGCGGCCGGCCGCTCGCCCGCCTTCCGGATCGCCGGTGCCCGCGAGCTGATGACCCCGCTGGTCCGGGACAACATCCGCTTCCTCCAGGCCCAGCGCGACGGAGCCGACGTCCTGCCCGGCGGCGCCCTCGAGCGCGGACCGTCCCACCTGGCCGACGAGGACGCGACCGTCTACGCCGATCCGGAGTACGACGAGGAGGGCACCGAACTGCTCGACGAGCGGCTGACCCCGACCGGCGCCCGGGCCGACGTCTCGGGCGGCTGGTTCGACGCCGGCGACTTCCTCAAGTTCACCGGCACCACTTCCTACTCGGTCGCCGAACTCCTGCTCGCCCAGCGCGAGTTGCCGCACATGGAGGAACTCTCCGCCGAGGCCTCGCACGGGCTGGACTGGCTGGACAGGATGTGGGACGACGACAGCGGGACGCTCTACGCCCAGGTCGGCATCGGCGCGGGCAACGAAGCCGTACGGACCGACCACGACGTGTGGCGGCTGCCGGAGGCCGACGACCGGCTCGACGTGTCTCCCGGTGACCCCGACTACACGATCAAGCACCGTCCGGTCTTCCGCGCGAACGAGCCGGGCGAGCCGATCACCCCGAGTCTGGCGGGACGGGTGGCCGCGGTCTTCGCCCTCGCCGCGCAGCGTGCGGCGGGCACGGACCCGGAGGAGGCGCGGGCCTGGCTGGACAAGGCCGCCGCCGTCTACGACCTGGCCGACACCGACCCGGACCCCGACGAGCCGCTCTTCACCGCCTTCCCGAGCGCCTTCTACCCCGAGGACTCCTGGCAGGACGACATGGAGTTCGCAGGCGCCGAACTCGCCCTTGCCGCACGGGATGTGGGGGATCCCCGGCAGGGTGACTGGACGGCCGACGCGGCCCACTGGGCCCGTGCCTACCTGGACTCTGACGTCAAGGGCACTCTCGACGTCGCGGACGTCAGCGCCCTGGCCCACGTCGACCTGGCCACCGCCCTGGGCGGCGCCCTGGGCGGCGCCCGGACGGGTGGCATCGGGGAGGCGGACCTGTACCGGGACCTGCGCCGCCAGCTGGACGACGGCGTCGACCGCGCCGGGCACGACCCGTTCGGCGCCGGCGCGGTCTACGACGACTTCGACGCCGTACCGCACACCTTCGGCCTGGTGGCCACCGCCCGCCTGTACGCCAGGGCCACCGGCGACACCCGTTACGAGGCCTTCGCCGGCCGACAGCGCGGCTGGGCCCTCGGCGCGAATCCCTGGGGGACCAGCTTCGTGATCGGTGCGGGCGAGGTCTACCCGCACTGCCCGGAACACCAGTTGGCCAACCTCCGGGGCAGCCACGACGGCAAGGGCGCCATCCTGCGGGGCGCCGTGGTCAACGGGCCCAACGCGGCCGCGCAACTCACGGAGTTGAACAGCTTCCCCACCATGAAGAAGTGCACGGCCGCGCCGCCGACCGGAGCCTGGACGGACTTCGACGGCAAGGGGTCGCGCTACGTGGACGACGTGGGCGCCTGGCAGACCGTGGAGCCCTCGCTGGACTTCACCACGACGGCCCTGCTGGCCTTCGCGCTGACGTAGACGTCGCTGCGCGAAGCCGTACCCTGGTCGGCCTGGCCGCCGACGGAAACCGCGTCTTCCTCGTGCACGGCAGCAAGGTCATCGCCTTCAGCACGTTCTCAAGCTACTCGTGCCGCAACGCTGTACGGGCGCCCCGCGTTCGAGATACCGTCACCTCGCAATCGGGGAATGAAACGATTCAATCCATTCTTGCTCAAGGAAGAGTAGGGAGCGTCATGGCGCCGAACAGCACACCGGACAAAGGCCTTTCACGGCGTACGGTTCTGGCCACGGCCGGCACGGTCGGGCTCACGGCGATATCCCTCTCCGCCGGACTCCCCTCGGCCGAGGCGCTCCCCGCCGAGCAGGCCTCCGCTTCCGCCACCGGCGGCCCGTCGCGGCGCTCCGCCGGCTGGCACCGGTACGTCCAGGGCCCGTCCTCCCGCACGGTCCGCCCCGTGCGGATCGTCGCGGTGAGCGGCGACGTGAAGAAGCCCGAGGCATTGCTCAAGCCCGGCGGCGCCAGATCCGTCCTGCGGCGTCCGAGCCCCGCGGCGGCACCGCGCTGGCCCGACGGCACCACGGCCGAGGCCTCGTCGGCTCATGCCGGCAACAACGGCAACGACGGACAGCCGCGCACCTACGACGCCGCCAACGCCATCGACGGCAACCCGGACACCTTCTGGAACGACGACACCCTGGGGGCGTTCCCCGACGTCCTCACCATCACCGCGCCGCAGGCCACGCCCCTGAAGGGCATCACGGTGATCTCCAACAGCGACGGCGTGCCGACCGACTACACCGTCGACGTGTGGCGCGACGGCGACTGGCACACCGCCGCCACGGTCACCGGCAACGATGCGGTCCAGAGGGCCGTTCCGTTCACGGAGGAGGTCAGTACCGCTCGTGTGCGCATCACCGTGACGAACGCGCAGGACACCTCCCACGGTTACTTCACGCGGATCAACGAGGTCTGGCCCGCCCCCGTCGACCCGATTCCCGTACCTGGCATTACCGTTGACTTCGGCAAGGTCGTGGTCGGATATCCGCAGATCCGGTTCACCTCGGCATCCGACAACTCCCCCGGTGTGCGGGTGGCGTTCTCCGAGACCCGCCAATTCCTCACCGACCGCTCGGACTTCACCCGCTCCGACCAGGCCGGCGGCGCCGGGCAGGGCACGGATCAGTTCGCCGTGCCCGCGAAGGGCGCCGACTGGACCGACCACAAGGGCTTCCAGGCCGGTGACAAGGTGTTCGCGGACGGACTGCACGGCTTCCGCTACCTCAGGATCAGCCTCGACGCGCTGGCCTCGGACAGCCCTGCCGCCCAGCCCTGGGGGACGGTTGAAATCGACTCGATCGCGCTGCAGTTCACCGCATACCTGGGTACGCCCGGCACCTACCGAGGCTGGTTCCTCTGCTCCGACGACGAGTTGAATCGTTACTGGTACGGCGCCTCGTACACCAACGAACTGGTCACCGACACCTTCCGCCAGGACGACGTCGATCCACGCAACGCGTGGAGCGCCTCGCTGGAAGGGAAGCTGGTCCTTCAGGACGGTGCCAAGCGCGACCGCGACCCGTACGTCGGCGACCTCGCCGTCTCCGCGCGCACCCTCTACCTGACCCACGACGACGCCGCCGAGGCGGCCCGCAACGTCCTGGCCGACCTCGCCGACCACCAGCGCGCCGACGGCTGGATCCCGCCCGCCTCCATCGGCAACTACACCCTGCCCCTCTTCGACTACCCGCTCTACTGGGTCACCTGCAGCTGGGACTACGTCCTGTACACCGGGGACCGCCCCTACGCCGCCCGCTACTACCCGACCCTGCTGAAGGTCCTCGACACCTGGTACCCCAGCGTCACCGACGACGCGGGCCTGCTGAGCAAGGGCCTCAACAACACCGGGGGATACGGCGACTACGCCTTCCTGGGCCGCACGGGCCGCGTCACCTACTACAACGCGCTCTACGTCCAGGCTCTCCAGGCCGCGGCCCGGCTGGCCCGGCTGCTGGGGCAGGACGCCGACGCCTCACGCTGGAGCACCAGGGCGGACAAGGTGGCGCAGGCCGTCAACTCGCTGCTGTGGGACGCCGACGCGGGCGCCTACCTGGACTCCGCCACCGGCGCGGCGCGTCACGCCCAGGACGGCAACTCCCTGGCCGTCGTGACCGGCATCGCCGACGCCGACCGTGCCGCATCGGCGCTCGCGCATCTCGACGCGACGACCCAGCGGGCGTACGGGAACGCGTTCATGGACAACGACACCCTCTTCGACCAGGCCTCCCAGCGGGTCTACGCCTTCACCTCCTACCCGGAGATCGAGGCCCGCTTCCTGACCGGCCGGGCCGACTCCGCGCTGGACCAGATCCGCCGCACCTACGGCTGGATGGACAGGAACGACCCCGGCCTCACCCACTGGGAAGGCATCGGGCCGGGCGGATCCCTGTACGAGGACGCCTACACCAGCATGGCCCACGGCTGGTCCACCGGCGTCCTGCCGGCCCTGACCCACCACCTGCTCGGTGCCCGGCCGACCTCGCCCGGTTACGTCACCTGGGAGGTGCGCCCGCAACCCGCCGATGTCGCCTGGGCGACAGGCCAACTGCCCACGCCACACGGCCCCTTGGGTGTCGAATGGGAGAGCGGCGCGCGCTCCTTCCACCTCACCGTCCACGTGCCTGGGCATACCCACGGGTCGGTCGCCCTCCCCGGCGACCCGCGTGGGCAAATCGTGCGCACCGGCCGGCGGACACTGTGGGACGGCCGACGGGCATCGGCTCGCGACGTGGCCGTGGTCGACGGCGCGGTCACCGTGTCGGGCCTGGGGCCGGGCGACCATGGTTTCGTGTGCGAGCGGCACGGCGGCTGACCATTCCGGCTCCGGTCCGCGTCCGTTCACGGTTGGCGGGCAACCGCCCCGCCGACCGTCTGGTGGCTGGTCTGCCGGTTCTTCGCCCGGCTCGGTGGTGTCGGCGGTTCGGCCGACACCTCGACAACCGACGCCATCGAGCCGTCGGTGCCGAGATCAAGCTCCTCGGCACCGTCCACAACCTCAGCGAACTCGTCGTCGGCACCACACGATTCCGCTCTCGACTCCCGGTCGGGCGAAGTCGTGCGACAGCCTTCGAAGCTCGCTGCGAGCTGCGCGAAGCTCCTGGCAGGGAAGGTTGTTCGTGTTTGACACCCCGTCTACCAGGAGCTTCGCCGTTCTGCTACGTCAACCCGTCGGCCTCGTAATCAGGTTGGAAATCCTCATTGGTCCGGCACTGGGGAGGCGGCTGTTCGGTTGGTGAGAAGGGTTGATGGTCGGACGTGCCAACGGGGGCGGTCAGCAGGTGAGGTTGGAGCCTGCGGGGACGCCGAGGACGGAGGTGAAGGAGAGGTAGTCGTTGACGCGGTCCTGCATCTCGGCGGTGTTGCCGCCGTTGCACTCGATGCTGCCGTTGATGCTGCGGATGGTCTCGCCGAAGCCCGCACCGTTGACCATGGCGTTGTGTCCGGTCATCGTGCCGGGGCCGGTCTGGGTGTTCCAGTACCACAGGCCGGTCTTCCAGGAGATCGCCGAGTCGGAGGCAACCAGGCCGGGGTTGTCCAGCAGGTCGACGCCGAGGGCGTCGCCTGCGGCCTTGTAGTTGAAGTTCCAGCTGAGCTGCATCGGGCCGCGTCCGTAGTAGGCGTAGGTGCCGGCGGGGCAGCCGTAGGGCTCGCTCGCGCAGTAGTTCCCGGACTGGTCGACCTCGTTGATGTAGACGAGGCCGCCGGTCTCGTGGTCGACGTTGGCCAGGAACGCCGCGGCCTCCTGCTTCTGCACGGTGGCGCTGCCGGTGGTGGCGAACCCGGGGTAGGCGCTGAGCGCGGCCACCAGGCCGCTGTAGGTGTAGAAGGAGTTGCGGCTCGGGAACATCTGGTTGAACTGGGCTTCGCTGACCACGAATCCGCCGGTGCCGCCGCCCGTGCCTCCTCCACCGGAGCCTCCTGTGCAGGTGTAGGAGGACCAGTACCAGGTGCTGATGGTGGGGTCGTATCCGGGGTTGTCGTGGGTGGCGATGTAGTACTGGCCATTGGGGGTGTACTGCACGATGGCGCCGGTCGTATAGGACTGTCCGGCCACCCAGGCGGGGTAGTTGCAGCTGCTGCCGGTGCCTCCTCCGCTGGAGCCGCCGCAGGCTCCTTGATCGGCCCAGACTGCGGCGACGCCGGGCGTCTCGCCCTGCGTCCACCACTTGGCCTGCCAGTTGTGGCCGTTGTAGGAGGCGGTCATGCTGCCGGTGTAGACCGCGCTGGAGCTCCAGGCCGCGGCGCAGTCCGCCGCGGCCGCGGAGCCCGCGGCGCCGAGGACGGCGAACGCGCCGAGGAGGCTGGCCAGAACGGCCAGTGCTGTCATGCACCTGCCATAGGCGCGTCTGCGAGGCCCGCTGGGCATGGTTGTGCTCACGTGCCACTCCAGAGGTAGGGGGTGAGTGGTGACCCAAGCAGCAAAGCGCGATTGGTCCAGACCAGTCAAGGGTCGGGTGAGGACTTTGGCCAGGACATAGGCAATAGTTGCTCCCCTTGCCCCGCAGCTGATTCGCGGCCAGATCGCGCATGACTCGGGATCCGCGTTGTCTCCGGACGCCGTCGGGGAGGGGCTTGTCTCATGGTCGGCGCGGGCGATCCCTGTCAGGCTGTTGGGCGACCGGGGGCGACCACGCCGCAACGAGGTTGGCCGAATGGCCTGGGTAATCGTGCGTCGTGCGGCTGCCGAGCGCTGTCGTCTGCGGCCCTACAGCCAACAGCCAGAGCCGTTCAATGCGTTACGTCGGCGACTGCGCGGCCGGGATCGTCGGCGGCGACGTACGCTTCATGACCTGTGCGGTTTCCGAGCGGCACTTGAAGCAGCGCGTCAAAGCCAGGTTGAGCACCGGTTCGTTCGAAGCCATGCGGCTGTCGCCGTTGATGATTTTTGACACCACCAGGTGCCTTGCGGTGGGAGCATCAAAGTGCATGCCCATCCCCAAGGGGGCTTGATGCCGTCGACGTCCAAGGTCGACGTTCAAGGTCGAGTTGTATGCGGCGATTTCCAACCCCGAGTCGGCGGCGTTGACGACCCCCGCGCTACGCTCAGGTCATCGGAGGGATGTCGACGGGGCGGAGGGCGACGTGCCGGACTCGGAGCCGTTGAACGGCGACCTGGTCGCCCCGCACTGGACGCCGCCGACGATCGACCCGACCGCGGCCACGCCGGCGCGCATCTACTCGTATCTGCTCGGCGGCAAGGATCACTTCCCGGCCGATCGCGCGGCCGCGGAGAAGGCCCTGGAGGCGATGCCGGTCCGGGACTTCGCCCGCGTCAACCGCGCTTTCCTGACCCGCGTCGTACGGCACCTGGCCGAGATCGGCCTGGATCAGTTCCTGGACATAGGCATCGGCCTGCCCGCCCCCGGCAGCACGGCCGAGACCGCGCTGTCGGTGCGGCCCGACGCGCGGATCGTCGGCGTCGACAACGATCCGATAGTCCTGGCGCACGCCCGCGCTCACGGCGACGAGCCCGCGCCGTCAGGCGCGACGATCGTGGCCGGGGACGTCCGCCGTCCGGCGGAGATCCTGGAGAATCCCGAGGTACGCGGCCGCCTGGACTTCGACCGGCCCGTCGTGGTGCTGCTGGTCGCGGTCATGCACTTCGTCATCGACGAGGACGACCCCTACGGCGCGGTGCGCACCCTGATGGACACCGTCGCCCCGGGCAGTGTGCTGGTGCTGTCGCAGGTGACCGCCGACCTGGACCCGGAAGGGGTGGGCGCGACGGCGAAGGCCTACGCCCGATCGTCGGTGAAGACCGCCGTACGAAGCGGCAAGGAGATCGCCGCGTTCTTCGACGGCCTGGAGCCGATCGACCCCGGCCTGGTGATGCTGTCGCAGTGGCGGCCGGACGAGCAGGTCCTCGCCGGGGACGACCGGATCGGGATGTACGGCGGAGTGGCGCTCAAGCCCTGAGCACTGGCTGGTGCCGCCGCGGCGGTCAGCTGGTGAAACCCCGGGTGCGCAGGAACTTCGCGACATCGCGGGCGATCGGGACGGTGCTCTGCCGGCCGCGGATCCGATCCACGCTGTGCAGGTGGCGGCGCCCGTCGTGGCAGAGCTCGAACGGTCGGCCGGGCTCGGGAACCCTCAGCTCCCAGGGCACCTGGACCGACGGCCTGGAACACGAGCGGCGACGGTCCACCCGCGCCGGCAGCCGCGTGCCATCGAGCTTCTCACCGAGGTCCACGTTGCCGCCGAGGGACGCCTGGTGCAGGTAGAAACCCTTCAGGCAGGACGCCGCGATCGACAGCGCGGATCGGCCGTAGGGGCGCTTGCCCACCCGCCACGGCTCCCCGAGCGGCATATGGGCCTCGGCGCCAACGATGCCCATATACCTTTCCAGATCGCGCAGGAACCGGTCCGCCTCAGCGTGGAGTCCCACGCCACAGACTCGAACGGACATCACGAGCAGCACAAATCACGGTCGGTAAACACCATGACGACCAGACAACGCAGCACCTCCTCCAGCTCGGATCGTCCCGTTCGACCATGGGGGCGACCGGCAGGCCGACGCAGCCCTGCACCGCATGGTGTTCACCCGGCTGCGCTTTGACCCCCGCCCGCAGGCGTACTGCGAACGCCGCACCCAGGAGGGGAAGACCCGACGTGAGGTCGTTCGATGCCTCAAGCGGTATGCCGCCCGAGAGGTCTTTCACCTGATCCAGCCCGTCCCTTCACACCCCCCGTCATGGGGGCGGTCGTGAGGTGTGGGAGCGTGAGTCGGGTGAGTGAGAGTACGTCCAACACCCTGCAATACCGCTTTGACGGGCCGGAAGAGGCCCCCGTGCTGGTCTTGGGCCCGTCCCTGGGCACCACCTGGCACATGTCGTAGAAGCCGTCCAGGGCCGTCCATCCAGTCCTGTGCGGACATGTATGTCCTGTTTCGAGATCTTGTGCCGAGAGGGTGTCCACGGGGTTTGTGACTCGCCCGTGACAGCTGGCAGCGTGATGAAGCCCCCGTCGGCTGGTTGTGTTTTGGTCTGGCTCGGCGGCATGGCTGGCGCGATGGTGGATAGCGCGCGCTGAGTCTCGACGTACTTGATGCGGGCCTCTTCTGTGGCGGCTTCCCGGTGGATGCGCCTGTGGTGTGCCGCTTGGATTTCGGCAACGCGCCTGTGCTCGGGGGGTTGCGCTGGCGGGCGTGATCTCCTGGGTGGTCTCCGCAAGCTTGTCTTCAAGGAGCGTTCGACGGTGTCGGTCCGTTCGCCGGCTGGGTGTGGCCGCCGCCGAGGACGTGGGCGGGCCCGCGCCGCTCGTGTCGGAGTCGGCGCGGGCCGTGTTTCGGTGGGTCAGTGCAGTGTGCTGACTTCGGTCGCCGAGAGTGTGCGTGGGTAGACGTGGACGTCGGCGACGGAGCCGGGGAAGGCCAGATAGGGGGTGGTGGCGGAGGCGCTGTTGATGCAGCCGCCGATGGTGAGGGGCGTGGAGGAGTCGTACTGGGGGCTGAGGTTGGTGGCGGTCCCGATGAGGGTGCCGTTCTGGTAGAGGGCCATGTTGCCGGCGGTGGAGTCTCCCGGGACTGGTGCCTGGAAGGTGGCGACGAGGGGGGTCCAGGTGCCGTCACCACGGGCAACGGCTAGCGGACGTCGACGTAGTCGGTGACCCGGGCGCTTCTGAGGTAGTGGTCTCCGGTCTCGCGGTTGAGCGCGAGGGCCCAGGTGCCGTCCTGCTTGGCGGTCACCATGCCCTCGAGGTGGCCCTTCTTGTCGGTGTCCAGCTCGCAGACGTAGTGGTAGGTGCTGGAGCCGCGCGGTTTGAAGTACAGGGTGGGCCAGGCGTCGTCGGTGAGCGGTTTCCAGGTGTTGCCCTTCTTGTACTGGAGGGTGCCGGCGAATCTGATCGGCTGCCCCTTGCGGACCGCGTCGGGGGAGGCGTGGAAGCCGGTGATGCGGGTGGCGTATCGGTACAGGTGGACGGGCTTGGTGGTGCTGGTACCGAGGTCGGGGTTGCCGTCGAAGCGGGCCCGCCAGTAGGCGTCGGTGTCCGGCGCGGTGAGGGTGCGGGCGAACGTCTCCAGGGTCAGGGGTTTGTTGTGGCGGATCTTGATGGGGATGGTGGTGGCGTTCTTCCAGCCGCTCTTGCCGTCCTTCGAGTACTGCAGAGTGACAGTGGGCTTGGCGGGCCAGTGGGCGCGTGCGTCTTCGTAGTAGACGTAGCCGTCGTCCACATGGAGGGCCGAGTCGTCGTACAGGGACACGCCCGCGTCGATGTGGGTGGTGTAGGCGACGTGCAGGCTGAAGGGTTCGGTGGCTTCCTGCTGGAAGGGCATCCCGCTGTTGCCGGCGACGAGTTCGGCGTTCGGGGCGGCGTTGTACGAGGAGACGGGCAATGTGTAGGCGCCTCTGCCGTCGGTAGTGGTCTCGCCGACTGCGAAGGCGGGAAGACCGTCCGAGCCGAGGCCGAAGAGGGTGATCGCGGTGTTCGGCAGTGGTTGCCAGCCGGCGGTGGTCTGGATCTCGGCGTGCCCGGTGACGGTTCCGGTGGCGCCCTGTTTCAGGTTCAGGGCGTGGGTGCTTGCCGTGAAGCGGACCGGTGCCTGGGTGGTGTGCAGCCACGGGGTGGGGTATGTCGACAGGTCGATCGCTCCCGGGTAGCTGCTGGAGGCCAGGGGCGCGGCGGACACCCGGAACGACTGCTCGGTGGGGACGTAGGCGGCGGTGAATCGGCCGTCGGGGCTGGCGGTCGCGGTCGTGATCGTCCGGCCGAGTCCGGTGTCGGCGACGACGTCGACGGGCGTGTCGGCGGCGGGAGTCGGGGTGTCGGGGGTGCGGGGATCCCGGGCGACGGCGGTGCCGCTGACGGAGACCTGCTGGTGGAGGTAGTCGGGCACACTCGGGGTGGCGGTCAGACCGGAGACCATGACGATGGTCCGGTACTGCAAGGGGTCGGGGGAGAGGGCGCCGGTGACGGTGGCGCCGGAGGCGTCCTGCAGATCGACGGTGACCCGGTAGTCACCGAGGTCCGCCAGGTGGACCGGCGCCCGCCAGGTACCGGACGTCGCGTCCTGTCCGGAGTACTGGGTGAAGTCCTCGGTCGATCCGGCCTCCGGGGCTCCCTCTGGTGCGTCCAGCGGATAGAAGTGGGCCGTGATGCGGGTGATCGGGCTGTCGGAGTGCGCCGTCACGAAGACCAGACCCGGCTCGTTCCAGCCGTTGGCGTCGACCAGGACGGGGCCGCCGGTGGTGCCGTCCGCCCAGGCCGGGGTGAGGCCCGTGAGCAGGCCGGTGGTCAGTGCGGTTGCCGTGGCCGCTGCCAAGAAGGTGCTGCGTCTCATGATGGTCCCCCCAGAGGATTGGTCGACTCTGCAAGTGAGAGCGCGAGGATCCGACTGCGGTCCCTCGGTGCTCTTGGATCGGTCAAGTGATCGAGAACTGTAGTGGTGTGCTCTGACGGTTCGGTACGCAGGTCTGTTGCATGATCGTCCCATCGGACCTGGCAGGCGCTCGACCGAAGTGTCTCGGTCGAGCGCCTGAACGTACTTCAGCGGTCAGTCGAGTTGGCTGATGGCGGGGTTGTCACCGGTGGCGGCTGCGTCGGCGGGAGGCAGGGCGGTGTTGTAAATGTGGATGTCGCTGATGCCTGCGTTGGCGTACTCGCCGTAGGCGCCGGAGGAGAGTTTGCGGCCGATTTGGAGGGAGCCGGTCGCGTTCCAGGGAGTGTAGGTCCAGTCCCTGGCGGCGGTGAGCTTGCCGTCGACGTAGAGCCGGATTTCCTGGTTGGTGGCGTCGAAGACGCCTACCAGGTGTGTCCATTTGCCTATGACGGGCTTGCTGCCGTAGGTGGCCTGCCAGACGGCACCGCTCGCGTCGGTGCTGTGTCTGCCGAAGGCCCACGCCTGGGCGCCCGAGGAGTAGTACAGCTGAAAGCCGTTGTTGACGGCCCCGTCCTGCGAGACGAATGTCGAATTGGCGGACAACGAATTGAGCTTGATCCAGGCGGAGACTGTGAAGCTTCGCGAGGTGTCGACGGCAGCCCCGGAGGTGTTGGCATGGCCGGTGGTGCCGTTGAGGTTGATGTAGTTACTGCGAGTCGAGTCGCTGCTCCAGGTATAGGCGCCGCTGAGTGACGCGGGGAGGCCGGCGCTGCAGTCGGAGCCTGTTGCGGTGGCGCAGTCGGCGGCGGTGTTGCCGGTGCCGTCGTCAAGGTTCCACCAGTGAGTCGCGGCGTTGGCGGCGGTGCCCAGGGAGACAGGGGCGGCGAAGTTGGCGGTGGTACTGGTCGGCGCTGTACCTGGGTACTCGATCAGTTCGCCGTGGGTGTCGGTTACGTAGAGATCGGGGTTGCCGTCCGGGCTGCCGGAGAGGCTGTTCACGTCGCCGGAGGACGCGATCTTGGGGTAGGTCGTCGGAGGCAGAGTGAGGGGCAGGGCGGTGTGGGTGGTGGCGTGCAGGAGCGGGGGCAGGCCGTCGGAGCCGAGGGCGAGCGAGTAGGTGTACAGGGCGCCGGTGGTGTTGTCACGGGCCCACAGGGTGGGGGTGCCACCGACGGTATCGGGTGCTATCAGGGTGAGGCCGGACCAGTCACCGTCGCCGAGAAGGGTGGGGTCAGTAAGGTGCTTGCCGTTGTTGGACTGGTAGATCCATAGTTTGCCGTTTTCCACGGTGATGACGGCGGGGTGGCCCTGCTGGTTGCCGTAGACGTTGCCGGGTGCGACGAGCTGGGTGATGTTCCAGGGTGTGTTGATGTCGTACCCGGCGCCCGCGCAGCGGCTGTCAGGAACTGTCGGCTGGCAGGGGTCCTTGGCCACGGGGTCGCCGGAGCGCTTGCCGATGTAGCCGGGGTAGTTGGACCAGGGGACGAGAGGAAAAGCGTTGTCGTTGGCAGGATCTAGGTCGTTCGGGACGATGTACAACTTGGATGTCTTGCGGTTGAAGGCGAACAGATCATCGACGTCAGCACCGTGCAGGTTGCCACGGTGGGCAATCAGGTAGTTGTTCCAGCCGGTTCCGTCAGGCGAGTCGGCCGGGGTCGAGACGAGGACCGGGCCGTTGATTGTGGGAGTCGTGGCGGTGGGGCCGGTCTGGGCGGGGGCAGGGCTCTGGGCGGGGTCGGTGTTGCCGGGGATGAGTTCGAGGTCGCCGGTCTTGGTGGTGGCGAGTAGGTCAGGGACGCCGTCGCCGCTGATGTCACCCGGGGTGATCTTCGTGGCGGCGTTCCAGGGGACGGTGAAGGTGTAGCTGCCTGGGGCCTGCGAAATATTGCCAGCCGCGTCGACGGCTGCGACATACAAGGTGTGCACGCCCCAGGTGGGCAGGGTGACGGCGATGTTGCCGGTCGCGGTGCCCCGACTGTCGGTACTCGTGACGGACACCGGCGTGCCGGTGGTGGCGGTGGGCTGGCTGTCGAGGAGCCACCGGAAGTGGTCAACGCCGCTGGACAGGCATGCGTTGGGCATGCAGCTGCTGTCGGAGGGGGCACCGTCCGCCGCAGTGACGGTGAAGCTGGTCTTGCTGCCGGTGTGGATACCGCTGGCCGTGGCGCCTGTGCCGACGGGCGGAACATCGGAGTTGTCGGCGATATCCGGGGTGCCCGGCGGGGTGAAGTCGGTCTTGAACCAGCAGTGGTCGCTGATGTCGGAGGTCAGGCTCAGAACTGAGTTGTTGTCCTGTGCGTAGGCGTCCCAGCCGTACTCGTGGCCGTCTTTGAGGGTGAACCCGATGGGTAGGCTGACGTCTCTGGCGGTGTCCGCTGCGACGTAGCCAGTGGTGGGTTTGCCCTCGTCCTGGGCGTTGCCGTTGGAGTCGAGGACGGTTCGGTCCCAGACATGAAAGACCGCCCTGACGTTCTCGCCGGAGACGTTCGACTTGACCTTGGCGTGCAGTTGGACGTTGCTTCCGGCGCCAGAATAAGTGGTCGCGCCGATCCAGCCGTCGCCGCTCATGACACAGTTGCCGGTTGCGCCGGTTGCAGGGGGCGTGGTTAGGAGACTGGTCGGGACGTCCGGGGGGATGTCGAATTTCACTGTCAGGCTGAGGGAGCTGGACATCCGCAGGTAGTCGTCGTTGCTGGAGGAGATGCTCTCGTTGCCGAAGAGACCGACGGTCCAGTGGTCGCCGCTGGCGCTGTGGTAGGTCGCTATCCGCTGGGCCTGGGCGAGGACCTTGAACGTCGCAGGGTGGTTGCTGCAGCTGCTGCCGGAGTTGGCCCCACTGGGAATCGTGATTTTGACGGGGTCATAGTTGTCGTCGATGGGGTCGGGCTTGTTGTTCCAGTCGGTGCCGGAGTCGATCGAGCCTGTGGTGTGGAGGGTGATCGGCTGGTTCTGCGAGCAGTCCCAGCTTGCGGCGTAGGTGGAGTTCACCGTGATCTGAGCGTCGTAGACCTGCATAGAGGAGTCGAGTTTGTCAGTGGGGATGGTGTAGTAGGCGCGCTCCAGGCCGGTACCGCAGACGCCGCCCCAGCGCTGGTAGCCCACGCCTTCGCCGTTGGTCTGTAGCTTGTCGTACTGCGGGCTGTCGGAGCAGGTGGAGCTGGAGTACACCTCGTCGTAGTGGCCGGCGTCCTCGGTGACCGGGTTGTTGAACGGGTCGATGTACACCGGGTAGGTGGTGTCCGGGGCGTTGAGGACGCTTGTGTCCGGTGCCAGTGTGATGCCGCTGGACGTGGTGCTCATCGGCACCGTGTTGATGTTGGCTCCCTCACCGGGGCCGTCGGCGGAGGACGCCGTAGGGGCATCGCCGGCCGTCGTGGTGTCCGAGGCGGGTGCGGTTGTCGCCGGTGCGTCCGAAGTAGTGCTGGAGTCCCACATCAGCGGGCGCGGGCTGGTGTAGGCGACGGTGCCGTCAGCGGTGGTGGCGTTCATGCCGCCCGAGTCCGTGGCGGAGAGGGTCAGGCCCTGGGTAGAGGCGGCCTCGGTGAGCTTCTTGATGTGCGGGTCGGCTGCGGCTGCGGCGTCGTGGACGATCAGTACATCGCTGAAGCCGCCCTGGTCGGTGACCGACACGGACAGATCCACGCCGGGCAGAACCGACCTGTAGACGGCGGTGTCGTCGCTGACGACGGGCGTGGGCAGCGTGAAGGGCATGGTCAGAGCCATGCTGTGCCCGTCTTCGTTGGTCTGTGTGACCAGCGGGCCATTGCCGCCGCCCGACAGAGTGACGTCGTTCGGCGTGGCCTTAGGCGAGAGGGTTCCGTCCGCATTCGTGGCCAGAGTGGCGTCGACGGGTGTCCAGGCGCCGTCCTTGAGGACTCTTACCGGCATGACGTTGATGGTGGAGGTGAACGTGCCGTCGGGGTTGGCGGTGACGGTGGAGGTCTCCGTCGTGAGGGAATCGACGGGCGCATCGTGACCGCTGGCGACGGCCTCGGCCTGGGCGGCCAGCATCGGATTACTCGGGGATGACTCGTCGGCGCTTGCCGGCGTAGCGGGAACAGTGAGCAACAGCGCTGCCAGCGCGGGGATCAGCGCCAGACGGTGCGTCAGTTCCCTTCTCCTGCGCTGCTTTCGGGAATATCCGGACAACACTTAGCAACTCCCCCTCTTTTTGCAAATGCTTTGCTTTCGTGATCTTCGCCACATTGTTTGACGTTTGGCTGCGGCGAATGGTGTGCGTGGTGTCCGGTTTGCCATCAGGTGTTGATGTTCGCCACTTCACGGAAAAGGCACATCAGGCACTCAGTTGGCATACGTCATGGTCACATCGCCGGCACAGGGTATTGAGTTGCCCGCCCCCTATCAATAGCCTCCCGACGATCACGCAGCGGGCGTGATGGGGGGACGACGGTCTGTCAGGACCGCTGGTCGTGGGGGGAATTCAGTGAGCGGCAAGCGGCGTTGGTATGCGAGCGTCCAGTACCGGATCTGGGGTAGAGCGCTGACTCTCGCGACGACAGCCGTCGCGCTGCTGACGCTTCTCGTGCCCGCTGCAGTGGCCGCCGGAGTGGTCGTGGGGCCGTACCGCTTCATGGGCACGGTGTGGAACCCGAAAACCCTGCCGAAGACCCCGGCAGTTGGCAGTCATGCCCTCCGCCAACCCGCCACCGTCCACCCCAAGGGCTACAAGGCAGCGAGCCGCTATCAAGCCGTCAAGACGGCGTGGCCGAAGGCCGGCACGAAAACTGTCTCCCTGACGCGCACCATCGCATCCGGCAACACTGCCTCCGCCACCGAGGCGACGCCGGTCCCGCCGTCCAGTCCCGCCAGTGCCACCGCTGCATCAACCAAGGCGGCATCCACGCCTTCTCCGAGCACTCGCGTCCTTCCGGTGACGAAGCCCGTCAAGGCCGGTGCCCTGCCGGTGTGGGTGTCACCGGCACCTGCTGCCGGGCACAAGTCAGGGTCCGCCAAGGCATCCGGCCCGGCGGCGGTCAAGGTGAAGGTCGCGTCGCACGCCCAGACCCTGCGGGCAGGCGCCGACGGCATGCTCCTCGCCTTCACCCGCGCCGACGCGAAGTCCGGTGGCGGCCGGGTGCGCGTGGTCATCGACTATTCCTCGCTGGCCAAGGCGTACGGCGGTGGGTTCGGTTCACGGCTGCGGCTGTTCCAGGTGCCGGGTTGTGCGATGACCACGCCCCAGCTGAAGCAGTGCGGGACGCGGACCCCCATCACCTTCACCAACAGGGCGACAGCAGACCAGCTGACTGCCACGCTCGCCCTCGGCTCCTCCAGCGCTGCGGCATCACGTACCGCGAGCGGCACGACCGAGCCGATGGCGATGTCCGCGAACACCACCACGGCGAACACGACGACCGTGGAGGTCACCTCCGGCAGCTCCGGCTCCCAGGGCAACTACGCGGCAACCTCCCTGAATCCTTCGGGGAGCTGGCAGACCTCCGGCACCGGCGCCTTCACCTACTCCTACCCGATCGACGTCCCGTCCGCAGTCGGCGGCAACGCCCCGTCGGTGGCGCTGTCCTACGACTCGCAGTCCGAGGACGGGGAGACCTCGGCCCGGAACTCCCAGGCGTCCTGGATCGGTGACGGCTGGGACTACCAGCCGGGCTTCGTCGAGCGGACGTATCGTTCCTGCGGCACTCTGCTGGACAGCAGCGGCAAGAAGATCCTCAAGGGATCCGGGGACCAGTGCTGGGCCGGTGACAACGCGACGATCTCTTTCGGCTCGCACTCCGGGCAGCTGGTGCCCGACGGTGTCGACTCCGGCGTGGCGGGCGAGATCAAGCAGTGGCGGCTGCAGGGCGATGACGGCACCCTGGTCCAGGAGCTGTCCGGAGCCGCCAACGGTCTGCACGACGGCGTCTACTTCCGGCTGCTGACCACGGACGGTACCGCCGCGTACTTCGGTGCGGACCACTCCCCGACGGGCGCCGGCCCCTCCGGGGCGATGCAGTCCGGTACACCGGGCGACTCCTCGACCGATGCCGCCTGGGGTGTGCCGGTACTGCACGCGGAATCGGGTGATCCGTGCTACGACTCGGCCAAGGGCAAGGCGTCGCAGTGCGACAAGCACGAGGGCTGGCGCTGGAACCTTGACTTCGTCGTCTCGCCGAGCGGGTTCGTCCAGCGCTACGACTACACGACCGAGACCAACTACTACGACCTGGGCGGCGGCCAGGCCGCGACCGGTGACTCGGGGACCCTGACCTCGTACGTCCGCGGCGGCAAGCTCGACTCCGTCTCCTACGGCTACACGCTCACCGACGAGCAGACCGCCCGCAAGCCTGCCGGCCAGGTGGTCTTCACCTCCAAGCAGCGCTGTCAGACCACGGACACCTTCACCGACTGCTCGGCCGGAAACCTCAACGACAACACGGCCCCGCACTGGCCCGACGTGCCGTGGGACCTGCACTGCGACTCCACCGACAGCACCACCCTGCCGTCCGGGTCCACCTCCGTGCCGACCGACGTCTGTATCACTGCCGGACCGACGTTCTGGTCCACCACCCGCCTGGACAGCATCACCACGAAGGTCCACGTCAAGGACTCCTCGACGGACGATCTCGTCGACGTCGACAGCTACCAGCTGGGGCAGGTGTACTCGGACGCCGGCGGGACGGTCGACCCGGTCACCGGTACCACCGTCGACCCCAAGGACGCGGGTTCTCTGCAGGCCGTGACGTGGCTGCAGTCGATCCAGCACACCGGCAAGGACACCTACGGCAACGGCAACAGCGCCATCAAGCTCAACCAGGTCTCCTTCACCGGAACCGAGATCGACAACCGGGTCAACGACACCTCCCCGTCCGCGCCGCCGCTGTACCGGCCGAGGATTTCCTCCGTCCAGACCGAGACCGGCGAGTCCATCGCCGTCAACTACAACACCAACCCGTGCGCGAACAAGACGCTGTCGATCTCGGCCGCGGACAGCAACACCAACTCCTGCTATCCGGTCTACTGGACGGTGCCGGGTGCGTCGAAGCCGATCGCGGACTGGTTCAACAAGACCACCGTGCACACCGTCACGGCGTCCGACCTGACGATCGCCTCCCAGTACAAGCCGAACAGCCAGAACATCCCGGCCGGCTCGGAGATGCAGGTCTCCACCTACAGCTACGCCGGTCCCGCCTGGCACCGGGACGACTCGGCCCAGACGGACGACCAGTACCGCACGTGGGACCAGTTCCGCGGATTCCGCACGGTCACGGTGCAGACCGGTCAGGCTCCCGAGCCGGTGACCCAGCAGACCACCACCTACCTCCAGGGCATGGACGGCGACTACAAGGCCGACGGCACCCGCCGCTCGGTCAGCGTGGACGCCAAGGTCGGAGGTTCCACGGTCCAGACCGTCACGGATGCCGACCAACTCGCAGGCCAAGCCCTTCAGAGCGACACTTACACGGCGGCGGGCGGCACCGTCAACGCCGTGACCGTCAACGGCCCGTTCACATTCACCACCACCGCCCACGCCGCCCAGACCCCGTGGACGGACTGGACCCAGGACGACAACCCCGGCCAGACCGAACCGGACCTGTCGACTCTCCCCGATCTGATTGCTCTGCGGATCAAGACCACGCAGTCGCACGGCTACGCGCTGCTCGCCAACGGGACATGGCGCCACACCCGCACCGACACCAACTACGACAGCCAGGGCCGCGTCTCAACCGTCGACGCACACGGGGACGTGAGCGTGGCCGCGCAGGAGAAGTGCGCCACCACCACGTATGCGGCGCCGTCGTCCAGCAACACCATGACCCAGTCCTACCCGGACCAGGTCACCTCCGTCAGCGGCCCCTGCGGCACGGCGGCCTCTGCGAGCACGCTGCTGGCGGACAAGAAGATCTACTACGACGGTGACGGCACCCTCACCAACCTGGGCACGTTCGGACAGCTCGACCAGACCAGCAGCACCGCCATTGGCCAGGCCACTGCCGTACGCACCGCCACCGGTTACACCGGGACCACGGAGAACTGGCAGACCAGCTCGGCCATGAAATACGACGGGGCCGGCCGGGTCACCGACGCCCTGGACGCCACCGGGCAGAACACCCACACCGCCTTCAGCCCCGCCTGGAGCCCCTTCGGCGGCAACACCAACCCCACCAGCATCACGACCACCAACTCCAAGAACTGGACGGTCACCTCCACCCTCGACCCACTGCGTGGCCTGGCCACCGAGAACGTCGACGCCAACAACCGCAGGACCGACATCACCTACGATGCGCTCGGCCGACGCACAGCCGTCTGGCTGCCCGGCCGGGACAAGACGTCGGGCCAGAGCGCGGACGAGACGTTCACCTACTCGATCAACCCCGGCGCGGTCGCCGCGCCCGGCGGCACCGTCACCTCGCCGGGCGCCCCCTCCGCGGTGACCACGAAGACACTGCGCGAGGACGGCACCTACGCCTCGTCCATCACCATCTACGACGGGATGCTGCAGCCACGCCAGACCCAGGCCACGGCCGACGGCGACAGCAACTCCGGCCGGATCATCTCCGACACCTTCTACGACTCGCACGGCTGGCAGACCGCGTCGTTCGCGCCCTACTCCGAGCCGAACAACGGCCCCTCCACCACCCTGTACGCGGCGAACGAGAACCAGGTCCCGTCGGAGACCACCACCGGGTACGACGGCGAGGGCCGCGCGAGCACCAGCACGCTGTGGCACCAGGCCGTCCAGCAGTGGCACACCACCACCAGCTACCCCGGTGCCGACGAGACCGACACCACCGCCCCGGCCGGCGGCCGCTCCACCGCGACCTACACCAATGCACTGGGACAGATCACCCAAAGCGTCGTCAAGAACACCGGCAGCACGGTCAAACTCACCCAGGGCCAGGTCATCCCATCAGGCACGTCACTGACCTCGGACAGCACCCGCCTGACCATGCAGGCCGACGGCAACCTGGTACTGACCTCCCTCGCGACCGGCAAGACCCTGTGGTCGACCAGCACCTCCGGCAACCCGGGTGCCTTTGCCACCTTGCGGAGCGACGGCAACTTCGTCGTCTACAACGCGGGCGCCACCACCACTCTGTGGTCAACCGGAACCACCACCGGCACCGTGATGCAGATCCAGAACGACGCCAACATGGTGCTCTACGACGGCACCGGTGCCGCGATCTGGAAGACCGACACCTGGCACCTGGCCAGCGAGGCCGACACCGCCACCACGTACACCTACACCCCCGCCGGTCAGGTCGACACGATCAAGGACAACGCCGGCAACACTTGGTCCTACCACTACAACCTGCTGGGCCAGAAGACTTCCCAGACCGACCCGAACACCGGCACCACCAGCTACGACCAGTACGACGTCGTCGGCAACCTGCAACAGACCACCGACTCGCGCGGGCAGGTTCTGTCCTACAGCTACGACTGGGACAACCGCCCCACGGCCGAGTACAAGGGGACGTGGTCGGCCACCCCCGACCCCACCAAGGAACTCGCCTCCTGGGTGTACGACACGCTCGCGAAGGGCTACCCGACGTCGTCCACCCGGTACGTCGGCGGGACGTCCGGTTCGGCGTACACCCAGGCGGTCACCGGCTACAACACGGCCTACCAGCCGACCGGCAGTACCCTCACCGTCCCGGCCGCAGACGGCTTCGCCGCGGCCGGACAGTCCACGGCACCGACCAGCGGGACGGTCACCTACACGCAGTCCGCCTTCTACACCCCAACCGTCGGGCTGCTGTCCACCGTCCGCTACCAGGCCGACGGCAACCTGCCCGCCGAGGACGTCGATTACGGATACACCCAGCAAGGCAACCTCGACGGCATCGGCGGTTTCATCACCGCGGCCAACACTCCCGACTACCTGGACACCGCCGTCCACGACCCCTTCGGCCGGGTCCTGCAGACCAACTACGGATCCACCGGCAAGGAACTGGCAACCTTTGCCCAGTACGACGCCACCACCGGCCGGGTCACCCAGACGTCCAGCATGCTGCAGACGTCCACCACCGCGCTGGACGTGGCCAACTACCGCTACAACCAGGCCGGCGAGATCACCGCGATCGACGACCTGCAGGACAACACCACCCACGACACCCAGTGCTTCACCTACGACTCCTTCCAGCGCCTGACCGCTGCCTGGACGGACACGGCAGGTATCACCAACTCCACCAGCGCGCCGGTCGGAGCGGTCGGCGCCTGCAACACCGGCTCCGTGCAGACCACCACCGCGGCCCCGGTCACGGCCGGCACGGTCGGTGGCCCGGCCGCGTACTGGCAGACGTACACCTATGACCTGCTCGGTGACCGCACGAGCATGGTCAACCACGACACCACCGGCACCGCGGCCAACAACACGACACAGACCACCGCCTACACCGGCACCGACGGCACCGCGGCCGCCACGCTCCCGGACCAGGCGGGCACCACGACCAGCAGCAACCCGACCACCGGCACGGCGACCTGGACCCCCTCCTACACGGACCCGGCCTACAGCAACAAGAACGCCGGCGACACCATCAGCCGTAAGACCACCACCACTGGCCCGCTCAACACCGGCTTCACCCTTTCTGGAGGCGGGAAGCTCTGCGTCGACGACGCAGGTGCATCCACCACCCCAGGCGCCGTGGTCCGCACCTACACATGCAACGCCTCCGCCGCCCAGAACTGGACGATCGGCACCGACGGCACCATCAAGGTGCTCGGCACCATGTGCCTGGACACCACCGGCAACGCCACCACCGCCGGCACCCTCCTCGTCATCGACACCTGCAACAGCGACGCCACCCAGAAGTGGAAGGTCACCAACACCGGCACCCTGGTCAGCAATGCCAACAGCGCGATGTGCGTGACCGATCCGGGCGCCAGCGCCACCATCCGCACCCAGCTCACCCTCGCCACCTGCGGCAGCGCAGGCCAGACCTGGACCACCGCCGGCACCGGAGCCCTGCCGCCCGGCCAGACCCAGACCTTCACCTACGACGCCGAAGGCCGCACCGCCACCGTCGCCACCGGCTCGGGCACCCACACCAGCACCAGCGGCTACCTCTACGACGCCGACGGCAACCTGCTGGAACAGACCAGCAGCGTCGACGGCACCGCCAAGACCCGCATCCTGTATCTGTTCGGCGGCACCGAGCAGATCACCCTGAACGTCTCCGCCAAAACCTGGACCGGCCTGCGCTACTACCACGGCCCGGACGGCACCACCATCTGCCGCTCCAGCAGCGGAACCGTCACCTACGAGGTGGCCAACGCCCAGGGCACCGCCACCACCGCCATCGACGCCAGCACCCTGGCAGTCACCCGCCGCTACTACGACCCTTACGGCAACACCCGCGGCACCAAGCCCACTTCATGGGTCTCCGCCGATGAGAACCACGGCTACCTCGGTCAGCCCGCCGACGCCACCACCGGCCTGGACCTCCTCGGCGCCCGCAACTACGACCCCGCCCAGGGCCGCTTCCTCACCCCCGACCCGCTCTTCGAGTCGAACGACCCCAACCAGATGGGCGGCTACACCTACGCCGGCGACAATCCGGCCTCGGGAAGCGACCCGACCGGAACCATCCTGGTCAACAACGACGGCACACAGTGCAGCGGCGGTTGGAGCAAGTGCAGCGGCCAGACGGGCTCGGGTGGCCACACCGCCAACACCGACAACTCCAACGGCAACACTTCCAACGACTCGTCTCCGACTCCCTCACCTTCACCAGGCACACCCCCAACCCCGGGCTCTTCCCCCTCCACTTCCCATGACGTCGTCTCCAAGGTTGTCGTGGCTGTCGTCAAGCCGCTCTATGACGTCGTCAAATGCGAGTTCTGGATCACCGGAGGCGGCGCCGACCACGACCAAGCCTGCCAGGTAGCCGGCGGTGTCATCTCAGGCGGCGGCCTTGAGGGCAGCGGTGCCAGTGTCGGCGAAGGCGGCCTCCTCGGCGAGGGCGAGGGCGCTGCCGAGGGAGACGTCAGCGGTGTTGCGGCCGGCGCTGCCGGTGCAGGGGCCAAGGCCCTCGACGAAGCAGCCTCCGACGTCGAGGACCTGGCCGCCCTCAAGCGCGCGAACGCCCAGGAGCGGGCCAAAGAAGCGGACGCTGAAGCGACAAAACCCGACGAGCCATCGTCCGGCACGTCAAAGGGCGGAACGAAGCCCTCGAGCCGTTGCAGCTTCTCCCCTGACACCCCGGTCCTCATGGACGGTGGCAAGACCAAACCGATCGGCAAGATCAAGACCGGCGACAAGGTCGAATCCGCCAACCCCGACACCGGCAAACATCAAGGCGCCCGCACTGTCCAGCACGTGTGGATCAACCACGACCAGGACCTGCTCGACCTCACCATCCGCACCAAGGATGGCCACACCGCCACTCTCCACACCACAGCCAACCACCCGTTCTGGGACGACACCACCCACACCTGGGTTGCCGCCGGCAAACTCCACACTGGCGACGCCCTCAATACCGCCACCAACGGCCACGCCTACGTGGTCACTTCCCAGCCCACTCCCGGTACGGCAAACCGCTGGAACCTCACCGTCCAGGAACTTCACACGTACTATGTACTGGCCGGGACAACGCCGATTTTGGTCCACAATGTTGATCTGGGTGCGCTCAACGCCTGTCCTACTACGGCTACGACGCACACCGCCCAGGTGACGGTGCACGATAGTAGTGGAAACATCCTGCACGACTACGATATTCGAAGTGGCGCACAGACGCCGCCAGAGCAAGCTATGGGCCGAGGCGGGGAGACACTCAGCCATACTGAAAACCGGGCAGCTCGCATGGCTGGTGGTGTGCCGAGTTATGGCACGAAGATAATCTACGACGATGAATTCTTCGGGGACATGCCAGTGCCGTTGGATGGATACGTGATCATCAATGGAACCCGGCCGCCATGTTCAAGCTGTATGGGTGCAATGACTCGTGGGGCTCAGGATACGGGCTCGACGTTCGTCTATATTTGGGAAGAAGCTGGAAAGCCGGCTTGGTGGAGTACGTCCGGGTAGTGGATCAGTGAATGCTGGACGGAAACTTTAGGGAGTGTTATGCCGCAAGACGAGCGCGTGGATCCTATCCAGATCCTCGCCAGGGTTGGAGGGATCGCTTACCGCTCTATGGATGCGAGTAGGGCGTTTGAGGTGTGGGTTCATCTGGCGCGACAGGCAGGATGGGATGTTGCTGTACTTCCTGCCAACCGCAACGCAGATGACCCGACCGATCTTGGCGCTGTAATGGTGGAAGGTATCAAGTATCGGATTCATTACAGCCCTCGCGTGCGTCGACTCCTGGCCGATGACTCGACCGGGCACTTGGCTTATAGGGATGCGCTTGGCTATGCGGCATGGGCTGAGCCCGATATTTCTGCTTCCGGGCAGGATTGACCGAATATCGGTTTAATGGAACACATTGAGCCAAGGATTAACGGCGGAGGGCTGGCGGATGCAAACGCCATGCCTATTGATCCGAAACGGTAGATGTTCTGGGTCGTTGATCCCTGCGAGAGTGAACTGGTGGGAAATGCGCGACAGTTGTCACCGTCGTGGCAGGAGACCCCCAGCCGTCAGCCAGCAGCAGCCAGTAGCCGTCGGTGAGGTCACCGGTTGTCCGGGAGGGCGACATCCGGGCCGCGATCACCCGTGACTAGCCTCGATCGTTCATGAGTCCTCGTCGGTTTACTGACGGGGACTCTGTGTTTGTGTGGTGCGGTCTTTTCGGGCTGGGGCAGGCCGAGGGTCCGGCTTTCGCGTCGGATGGGCGCCGGGTTCCACTTCGCCGGTCTGGTGGTGCGGGTCGTCGGGACGGTCGATGTGGCTGGTCAGCCGGGGTTTGGCAGGGCGTGGAGCCTGACGATCGCGTGGCTGATGACGGCGGTCCAGGGCCATCGGGCGGGCAGGCGGAGCCAGCGGCGGCGGCCGGTGGTGAGCAGGTGGGCGGCGGCGGAGAAGAGCCGCAGGCGGAGCGTCTTGGGTTCCCAGCGGCGGGTGGTGCCGGTCAGGGCGAGCATGGGCATCCATGCGAGGAGGTCGAGTGCGAGGGAGACGATCTCCAGCCAGATCCGGTTCTGCGCGGTGTCGTGCAGGGGCAGGTTGCGCAGGCCGGTGGCGCGGGCGGCGCGGGCGGCGCGGGCGGCGCGGATGCGGTCCTCGCAGCGGGCCCGCCTGCGGTGACGCAGCTCGAGGTCGGCGAGCTGGCCGCCTTTGGTATTGGTGGCGAAGCAGGTCAGCCGTAGTCCGTCGAGGTCGGTGAAGCGTAACTGGGCGCCTGGGTGCGGTCGTTCCTTGCGGACGATCAGCCGCATGCCCTTGGGCCAGGAGGTGAGGTCAGGCATGTCGGTGATCTCCGCGACCCAGGCGCCGGGCCGCTCGGTGCCGCCCGCGTCGTAGGCCGCAGTCCACGCCTTCTTCGGGATCTTCAGGACGGCCTGGTGGATGGAGTCGGTGATGGTCATTCCGACGGAATACGACAGCCACCGGCCCCGGCGGGAGAGCCAGTCGAGGAAGGCGTGGGTGCCGCCGGCGGAGTCGGTGCGGATCAGTGTCTGCCGGCCCCGCCGCAGGTGTTTGGGGAGTTGGGCCAGGGCGAGTTGGGTGGTGGAGATGTGATCGCTCGCGGTGTTGGAGCCTGCGTTGCCGGGCCGCAGCAGCGCGGCCACCGGTTCTCCGGAACCGGCCTGGCCGTGGTCGACGAACGCGACGAGCGGATGATGGCCGAAGGTCTTCTTCCAGGTCGAGGTAGCGTCCTGCTTCTCGGAGTGCGCAAGGACGAGCACGCCGTCGATGTCCACGGTCACGTGACCGTCGGCGGCCGGACCGCTCGCCCCGGCCAGTTCCCAGACCTGCGACCGCACTTCGGCCCGCGCCGACCGGATCGCGGTGAGCGCCTTCGGTCCGGCTGCGGCCAGGGCGTCGATGAGCCGGGAGACCGTGGGGTCGGATGCCACCGGGCCAAACACTTCGGGCTCGGCACGCAGCATGGCGACATCGGCCAGGCAGTCCCCGCCCAGGGCCGTCGCGAGCGCGACATCCAGCAGAACCTTGCCCGGATCATGCACTGCCCGCGGCTTTCGCCACGGCGCCAGCGCCGCCGATATCGCGGTGTCCAGGCCGCACTTGCGGATCGTCTCGACCAGAAGCACCGCTCCGGCCTGCGAGACCGCCCCGCTGCCACCGCCCTCGACGCGGACACGGGGGTACAACCCGATACGCTTGCTCACCTGGAGAGTGCTTCTTTCCGTGCAGCCAACAGGACCCTAGACAAGTCCCATCGTTGCAGGTCAGGAGCACTCTCCGCTTATTTGATCAAGGCATGGACGGCCGCGCTCATGAAAGCGCGAGGCTAGCCCGACACGATGACCAAGACCGGCGGCTTGCCTGGCCGTTGCCGAGCGGGACGCCCACCGGCGGGAATCACGGGTCGCACGGTGCGAGCTCGCCGGGCTGGTAGACAGTCCCCGAGACCGGGTTCACCGGCGGATAGGAAGACCGCAGTTCACGCGACCGGTCCCGCAGGATCATCAGCACCCGCTCCCAGCCGATCGTGCGGCAGACCCGGGAGTGCATCCCGGGCGTGCGTCAGCGTGCGGAGCGCAATCGGTGGACGGCACGGCGATCTTGCACGCTGGGGGCGATCGCGGGGAACTGCGTGAGTACGTCAAACTAAGCCATCATGGCTGCGGGGCTCCCGATGATGTCCCCGCTGCTGCTCTCGGAGATCGACCACGTCGCCACGCGCGAGCTCGGCCGTGAAGCTGCGCTCAGCGCGGTCGACGACATCCGACATTGGGTGCGACGAGGCCGTGTCGTTCTGTCCGAGATCACGGATGATCATCTGGGTGTCACCCAGTCGGTGCGCGCCCGCTATCGCGGCTCAGGGGCCGTAGGGGCTCCAGTGCCCGAGGAAGGGCCTTAGGTCGTCGGCTCGTGGTTCGGGGATGTCGGGTAGTCGGGGTGGTGTGTGCAATGGGTCGAGACGCTCGACGGTGGAAGCTGCCCAGCTGATCCATGCTTCGGCTTCGGTTCTGGTCTGCCCCGGGGGCATGGCCTCGACTCGTGTGCGTACGGCGCTCAAGTACTCCGTCAGCCCGGTGGCGTGGCGCCATGCCGCTTCCTGCGCTTCAAAGTGTCTGAAGCGGTACGCCTCGGCGTACCGGACGCGGGCGTCTTCCATGGCGGCTTCCCAGCGGATGCGCTTCTGGCGTGCGGCTTCGATCTCGTCGAGACGTCTGCGTTCGGCGGCTTCGCCGCGAAGGGTGACCTCCTGTGCGATCTCGGCGAGCTGGTCTTCGAGGGAGTGGCCGGGGGCATCGGACCATTCGCTTGCCCGGTGCGGTTGGCCGCCGCTGAGGACGAAGCGGAGGCGTTCGGACGGCGTGTAGTCGAAGCGGGGGATCCTGATCCACGAGTGCTTCTTGGCGTCGGCGAGTTCCTTCTCGGTGGCGACGTGCTCGGTCCGGTCCTGTTCCTGGAGGACGAGGAACCCCACGGGCTGGCCCTGTGCGGTAATGGTGAAGTGGGGAGACGCTCTGCGGCGGCGGTGAGACGGGGGCGCGAAGCCGGTCGCTCCCGCCGAACTGGAATGTCCTTCGGCCTCGGCAGCGGTGATCAGTGCCTGGATGAGCCGGAGAGCACGTCCTTGGACGGGCCTGGTCAGGCCCAGCGGCTGTTGTTCGTTCTGCATGGCCCGGACCACGGTGTGCGGGCGGGTGAGCCGGGCGGGCACAGGGACGGGTTGGAGGACGGCAAGGCGCCAGGCGGGGATGTCGACGAGCTTGATCTCGTACCCGCCACGGCACCAACCCCCGTACAGCTCCTTCGTCTCCGGAATCCTTCCGGATCTGCGTGCCGCGGCGATCCGGGACGGCCACTTCTCCAGGTCCGGACCGCTGCCGGGCTTGACGATCTGGCCGCCTGCCTCCGCGAGCTCTTGCAGCAGCTGCTCCGTGAACGTCACGCGACGCTGTGGAGGAGGGCTTGGCTTTCGCGCGGAGGTCGGGGTCTCCTGCGCTTGGGGGGACGGGGGTTGTGGAGCGGCGGCCTGGGTCTTCCGTGGGCGCGATTCACGGGGAGGGTATGTGCCGTGCGCCAGGTAGTGCCGGCCGGTGCTTGTCAGGGCGACGTTCCACTGCCCACTCTTCCGGGAGACCAGGACCAGGCCGCGGTTCTGCAGTGCCTGACAGGTGGTTTTGTAGGAGCTGGTCTTCCAAACGCTGGCAGGGCACCCGTCTTCCACCCACTTCAGCACCGAGAGTTGCCGCTCATTGACCTGCCGTTTCAATGGCCCGCCTTCGACTTGAGGTTGACGTGCGACGGCGGCATGGTGTCAGTTCCGTTTGTCGGTGGCGGGTGGTTCGAAACCATTTCGCCCGAACGAGCGAAGGCTGACGTGGGCCGTGAGCCCCTTCCAGGGGTTGCGGTGACGGGACAACGAAGCCCCAGGTAGATGGGTTGTCGGCTGACAGCAACCTTCTCCGCCTAGAGCCCAGAGTCATGGCCCACCCAATCGGACTGCATCTGTCCACTTCCGTGCTGCGACTGCTGCGGCGTGGGTTGGCCGCTCGGCGATGACGGATCGGCGCCCGGCGGCGGCTGACCTACAGCCGTCAGGCGCTGACGACCCTGGCCCACCTGCGCTGCAACCCAGGCGACCGCGTGCGTGAAGTCGGCGACCCGGGTCCGGTTCGGGGCCGGGGCGACGAAGTCCCGGTTGACACGGTCTGGGGCTCGTCCGGCGGTCGGATCGGTGATCGTCGTGATCACCCTTTGTCGCCGACGGTACCGGTGATGCCGAGTTCGCGCATGAGGCGCTTGACTGCGCGGCGGGCCACGGGCCCAGGGAGGCGGGGTGTGCCCCTTATAGCAGATGGTTCCCGGTTACCGAAACCGGGAAGCGTGCGGACGATTGAAGCAGTTCGCAGCCGGAGGCCCCTTGCGGGGCACCGGTATGGACGCAGCGAGCAGTGTTGTGAGGCAAGGAGAGTGAGTGGTTCTGTCCGTTCCTATCAAGAAGCTGTCGCCGAACGCGAAGGGGCAGGTTCGGTATCGCTTCGTGGTCGATGTCGGACGCGACCCCGAAACCGGGAAGCGTAAGCAGCTGACCCGGACGTTTGCCACCCTGAGAGAAGCGAAGGTCGCCTACGCGTATCTCACGCACCGTCGCTACGAAGGGACGCTCGTGGCGCCCAACAACATCACCGTGGATGAGTGGCTTGACCAGTGGATCGCCGAGAAGGCCGAAGACCTGGAAGAGACCACCATCAACAGCTACAAAGCGACTCTGGACCGCGTGCGGAGCAAACTGGGGTGTATCAGGCTTCAGGGCCTGGTTGAGGGCGACGTCAGGGCGTGGATGGAGTGGGCGCTACGGGAAGGCCGGGCACGGACCGGCAGGGCAGGTGCCGGCCTGGGCGTGATCTCGGTCGAGATGTCTCTCGCGCGGCTGAAGGACGCGCTGAACCGTGCGGTGAAGCGGCATCTGGTCGCCGTGAACGTCGCCCAGGAGGTGACGATCCCACGGAAGACGCGCAAGGCGGAGCGCTTGACGAAGACGGTGGCGTTGCCTTGGACCGAAGCGGAAGTCCATTCCTTCGTGCTTGCCGTGCAGGACGATCGGCTACATGCCCCGCTGCTGCTCTCACTGATGGGGCTGCGTCCGGCGGAGGTCTGCGGTCTGCGCTGGTCCGACATCGACCTGGACAAGGGCACCGTGAGCGTCATCAACACGCGGACGATGATGGGGAACAGGACGGTGGTGGAGAAGAGCGCGAAGTCCGCTGCCGGCGAGCGGCTGCTTCCATTGCCCGCGATGGTCAGTGATGGCCTCAAGCACTTCGCCGCTGTGCAGTCCGCGGAGGAGGTCGCGGCGGGAGCGTCGTATGAGGGCAGCGGGTACGTGTTCGTGGACGAGCTCGGCAGGGCGCTCAACGGGAAGTGCCTGCGCGAGAGGGCCTACAAGATCATGGCTCGGAACCAGGTGCGGCGTGTCCGTTTGTACGATGCGCGCGCGAGTTGTCTTACGTATCTCGCGAACCACGGGGTTCCGGATCATCTCCTGGCGCGGTGGGCGGGGCACACCAACGTCAAGACCACGAAGCAGTGGTACGTGAAGCCGGATGTGGAGGATCTCCGTCCGGCGGCGGCCGCATGGGGAGGTCTGGCGGGGGTGCCCACCCCCCTCGCCTGATGAAGACGTGAGATGTGGGAGCGTGAGCGGGTGAGCGAGACACCACCGAACACTCTGCAATACCGCTTTGACGGGCCAGAAGACGCCCCTGTCCTGGTCCTGGGCAATTCCCTCGCCACTACATGGCACATGTGGGACCGGCAGATCCCGGAGCTGATCCAGCAGTGGCGGGTCTTCCGCTACGACCTGCCCGGGCACGGCGGTGCCCCGGCGCATCCGGCCGGTGCCGTGGCCGAGCTGACCGCCCGGCTGCTGGCCACGCTGGACTCCTTCGGAGTGCAGCGCTTCGGCTACGCGGGCTGCGCACTCGGCGGTGCCGTCGGCGTCGAGCTGGCCCTGCGGCACCCGGAGCGGATCGCCTCGCTGGCGCTGGTCGCCACCTCGCCCCGGTTCGGGACGGCGGACGAGTTCCGGCAGCGCGGGGTGATCGTACGGACGAACGGCCTCGACCCGATCGCCCGGACCTCGCCCGACCGCTGGTTCACCGGCGGGTTCGCCGCCGCCCAGCCCGCGATCACCGAGTGGGCCGTCCAGATGGTCCGCACCACCGACCCCGGCTGCTACATCGCCGCCTGCGAGGCCCTGGCCGGCTTCGACGTACGGCACGAACTCGCCCGGATCGGCGTCCCCACGCTCGTCCTGGTCGGCTCGGACGACCAGGTCACCGGCCCCGCCGAGGCCCGCACCCTGGTCGCCGGGATCCGGGACGCCCGGCTCGCGGTGGTACCCGGCGCCTCGCACCTGGTCCCGGTCGAACAGCCCGCCGCCGTCACCGAGCTGCTGGTGCGGCACTTCTCCGCCGCCTGGCAGCCCGCCTACGACTCGACCACCGGCCAGATGGCCATCCCGGCGGCCCCGGTCAAGCCGGTCCTGCTCGCGGCGCCCCAGGCCGTGCCGCAGGTCGCGCCCCAGGTCACGCCGATCGCCGAGATCGCCCCGCCCGTCGTGTCGCCGCAGCCACTCGGGCGGCCCGACCCGTACGACGCGGGGCTGAAGGTCCGCCGGGAGGTGCTCGGGGACGCGCACGTGGACCGGGCGCTGGCACAGGCCGACGAGTTCTCCGGTGACTTCCAGGAGTTCGTCACCCGCTACGCGTGGGGCGAGATCTGGGACCGGCCGGGCCTCGACCGGCGCTCGCGCAGCTGTGTCACGCTCACCGCGCTGGTCGCCGGCGGCCACCTGGAGGAGCTGGGCTTCCACGTCCGGGCGGCGCTGCGCAACGGCCTCACCCCGGGCGAGATCAAGGAAGTACTGCTGCAGGCGGCGGTGTACTGCGGGGTGCCGGCCGCGAACAGCGCGTTCCGGGTGGCCCAGCAGGTCATCCGCGAGGAGACCACTCCCGAGGGCTGAGGGGCTCCCCGGGACCGGGGGGCTCCCCGGGGACCGGGGATCGAGGACCGGGGATCGAGGACCGGGGATCGAGGACCGAGGGCCGGGGATCGAGGACCGAGGGCCGGGGCGGGGGCAGGATGGTGACCATGAAGCTCACCAAGAAGTCCCACGCGTGCGTGCGCCTGGAGAAGGACGGGCGTGTGCTCGTCCTCGACCCCGGAGGGTTCAGCGAGGAGGACGCGGCCGTCGGCGCGGACGCGATCCTGATCACCCACGAGCACCCCGACCACTTCGACGAGAGCCGGCTGCGGGCCGCGCTGGACGCCGACCCGGCCGCCGAGATCTGGACTCTGAAGTCCGTCGCCGACCAGCTCGCGGCGGCCTTCCCGGGCCGCGTGCACACCGTCGGCCACGGCGACACCTTCACCGCCGCCGGCTTCGACGTCCAGGTGCACGGCGAGCTGCACGCGGTGATCCACCCGGACATCCCGCGCATCACCAACGTCGGCTACCTGATCGACGGCGGCAAGGTCTTCCACCCGGGCGACGCCCTCACCGTGCCCGACCACCCCGTCGAGACGCTGATGCTCCCGGTGATGGCCCCCTGGAACAAGATCTCCGAGGTCATCGACTACGTCCGCGAGGTGAAGCCGCGGCGCGCCTACGACATCCACGACGCCCTGCTCACCGACCTGGCCCGGCCGATCTACGACCGCCAGATCGGCGCCCTGGGCGGCGCGGACCACCAGCGGCTGGCGCCGGGGGCCTCGGCGGACGTCTGAGGCCGGAGGCCTGGGCCGGTTGTCGCGGGCCCGTTGTCAGAGGGGCCCGGTAGGTTGTGGGGCATGCGCATCGCGACCTGGAACGTGAACTCGATCACCGCCCGCCTGCCGAGGCTCCTCGCCTGGCTGGAGAGCAGCGGCACCGACGTGCTCTGCCTCCAGGAGGCCAAGGTCGCCGAGGAGCAGTTCCCGTTCGAGCCGCTGCGCGAGCTGGGCTACGAGGCGGCGGTGAACGCCACCGGGCGGTGGAACGGCGTGGCGGTGCTGTCGAAGGTCGGCCTGGAGGATGTCGTCAAGGGGCTGCCCGGCGACCCCGGCTATGACGGCAGTGTGGAGCCCCGCGCGATCTCGGCGACCTGCGGCCCGGTCCGCGTCTGGTCGGTGTACGTGCCCAACGGCCGCGAGGTGGACCACCCGCACTACGCCTACAAGCTCCAGTGGTTCGAGGCGCTTCAGGCCGCCGTCGCCGGGGACGCGGGCGGTAGCCGCCCCTTCGCCGTCCTCGGCGACTACAACGTGGCGCCGGCCGACGACGACGTCTTCGACACGGCCGCCTTCGAGGGCCTCACCCATGTCACCCCGGCCGAGCGCGCCGCGCTCACCGCGCTGCGCGGGACCGGCCTGACCGACGTCGTCCCGCGCCCGCTGAAGTACGACCACCCGTACACCTACTGGGACTACCGCCAGCTCGCCTTCCCCAAGAACCGCGGCATGCGCATCGACCTCGTGTACGGCAACGAGCCGTTCGCCAAGGCCGTCAAGGACGCCTACGTCGACCGCGAGGAGCGCAAGGGCAAAGGCGCATCCGATCATGCCCCGGTGGTGGTGGACCTGGAGGTCTGAGTGTCAACCTGGGACCATGAACATCCCCTTCCTGGGTAACAGGCACGGCAAGACCGGTGACGTCCCGCACACCGCCGACCCCGATCTGCTCGCCGAGTGCGAGCTCCTGCGCGCCCAGGCGGCCGAGGAGGGTGTCGCGCTCGACGACACCCCGGCCTCGCTGGAGGCCCTCGACCAGCTGCTCCCGCGCTGGCGGGACGACGAGGAGACCCTGACCTGGCTCGGCACCGACGCCGGTCTGTATCTGGGCACCGTCCTGACCCGGACCGTGCCCGGCGCCGAGTGGGAGATCCGGGCGGACGGAGAGCCGGTCGTACGGCTCGCGTCCGGGCGGGAGTTCGAGGTCGTCGAGTCGGGACACGACTGGGCCGCGAGCGGGGTTCCCGAGCTCTCGCAGCTCTACGCGGAGGTCGCCGAGGCCTGAACGACGGCCGCCCGCGCGGCGACGGAGACGGCGATGAAGTCGGCTGTCACGACGGCTGTGACGACGGCTGTGACGACGACTGTCACGGCCGCTGTCCCGACAGCCATAAAGACGGCTTAAATACGGCTAATGCCCGAAAGGTGCGTGTCGTGCCTCAAGGTCACCCGCAGCTGGATAGTTTGCGGCAACCACGACACAGCTGAGAGCGGGTAGGGCTGCGGATGGCCGTCGATCCTCTGATCGAACTGCGGGACGTCAACAAGTACTACGGCGAGCTCCATGTCCTCCAGGACGTCGATCTCACCGTCGGCAAGGGAGAGGTGGTCGTGGTCATCGGCCCCTCGGGGTCGGGAAAGTCGACGCTGTGCCGGACGATCAACCGCCTGGAGACCATCGAGTCCGGCACGATCACCCTCGACGGGCAGCCGCTGCCCCAGGAGGGCAAGGCCCTCGCGAAGCTCCGCGCCGAGGTCGGCATGGTCTTCCAGTCCTTCAACCTGTTCGCCCACAAGACCGTCCTGCAGAACGTCTCCCTCGCCCAGATCAAGGTCCGCAGGCGCAAGAGGGACGAGGCCGACCGGCGCTCGCGTGAACTCCTCGACCGTGTGGGCCTGCTGGCGCACGCGGAGAAGTACCCCGCACAGCTCTCCGGCGGCCAGCAGCAGCGGGTGGCCATCGCCCGTGCCCTCGCCATGGAACCCAAGGCCCTCCTCTTCGACGAACCCACCTCCGCCCTCGACCCCGAGATGATCAACGAGGTCCTGGAGGTCATGCGACAGCTCGCCCGGGACGGCATGACCATGGTCGTCGTCACCCACGAGATGGGGTTCGCCCGCTCCGCGGCCCATCGGGTCGTCTTCATGGCGGACGGCCGCATCGTCGAGGACCGCACCCCGGAGGAGTTCTTCACCGCCCCGCGCAGCGAGCGCGCCAAGGACTTCCTGTCCAAGATCCTCAAGCACTGAGCGGGGAGCGCCACCCATGGTCCGTACCCCTCGTGTGCCCGCCGCCCGTGTGCCCGCAGCCCTGCTCACGGCGCTGCTCGTCGCCGTCGCCGTCGCCGGATTCGGCCTCGTCGGCTGCGGCAAGGAGGGCAGCCCGCCGCGGAAGGGCCCCGCGGCCGACCGGCTCCCCGTCTACCAGGTCTCGCAGGGCTTCCAGTTGCCCGACTCCCCGACCTGGACCCGGGCGAAGAAGCGCGGCCACTTCGTCGTCGGCGTCAAGGAGGATCAGCCCTACCTCGGTGAGCGGGACCCGGCCACCGGCGTCTACTCGGGCTTCGACATCGAGATCGCCAGGATGATGTCCGCCTCCCTCGGCCTCGACCCGAAGACGATCCGCTTCCGGACCATCGCCTCCGCCAACCGCGAGACCGCTCTGCAGAACGGCCAGATCGACTTCTACGTCGGTACATACACCATCAACGACAACCGAAAGAAGCTCGTCGGCTTCGCCGGGCCGTACTACATGGCGGGCCAGTCCCTCCTTGTCCGCCGGGACGAGAACGACATCCACGGCCCGCAGGACCTCGCCGGCAAACGCGTCTGTTCGGCGGCCGGTTCGACGCCGTACCAGCGGATCAGGACCGACTTCCCGAAGGCGGTCCTCGTCGCCTACGACACCTACTCCGTCTGCGTCGACAACCTGCTCACCTACCAGGTCGACGCCGTCACCACCGACGACGCCATCCTCATCGGCTACGCGGCGAAGGCCCCCGGCGAACTCAAGGTCGTCGGCAGGCCCTTCTCCGAGGAGCCGTACGGCATCGGCGTCCCCCGCGGCGACACCGCCCTGCGCTTCGCGATGGACGACGCACTGGAGGCACGTGAGAAGAACGGCGACTGGAAGAAGGCGTACGAGGCGACGCTCGGCCTGTCCGGCGTACCCGCCCCGAAACCGCCCCCGATCGACCGCTATCCCGCGAGCTGAGCGAGGACGGCATGGACGTACTGACAGACAACTTCCACACGTACGCCGAGGGTTTCCTCGGCACTCTCGAACTGACCGTCTACTCCTCGGCGCTGGCCCTTCTCCTCGGCTTCCTGATGGCGTCCTTCCGGGTCGCGCCCGTCGGCTCCCTGCGCATCTTCGGCACGGCCTGGGTCACCGTGCTCCGCAACACCCCGCTCACGCTGCTGTTCTTCGCGGTGCTGCTCGGCCTGCCCCGCTTCGGACTGGTCCTGCCCTTCAAGGTGTTCGCGATCCTCGCCCTCGGCTGCTACACCTCCGCCTTCGTCTGCGAGGCACTGCGCTCCGGCATCAACACCGTGCCCAGGGGACAGGGCGAGGCGGCCCGCAGCCTCGGCATGACCTTCGGGCAGACCCTCCAACTGGTGATCCTGCCCCAGGCGTTCCGGTCGGTCATCCCGCCGGTCGGCTCCACCCTCATCGCGCTCGCCAAGAACTCCGCGATCGCGGGCGCCTTCAGCGTCACCGAACTCCTCGGCACCTACCGGACACTGAGCGAGCTCGGCTACAACATCGTCTGGACGTTCGTCTGGATCGCCGTCGGCTACCTGATCATCACCCTCGCCATCAGCGCCTTGTTCCACCTGATGGAGCGCGCGTGGGGAGTCGCCCGATGAGCGGGACCACCGCGCTCTACGACATCCCGGGACCCGCCACCAGAAGACGGCACACGGTATACGGCATCCTGGCGACGGCCGTCATCCTCGCCCTGCTCGCCTGGATCCTGTATCTCCTCTTCGACACCGGCCAGTTCACGTACACGAAGTGGATGCCCTTCGCCTACCAGGGAATCCAGGAACTCCTCCTGCGTGGCCTGGGCAACACGCTCAAGGCCTTCGCGATGGCAGCCGTCCTCTCCCTCGCGCTGGGCGGGCTGCTCGCCACCGGACGGCTCTCCGAGCACCGCCCGGTGCGCTGGGCGGCCACCGTCGTCGTGGAGTTCTTCCGTGCCATGCCCGTCCTGGTGATGATCTTCTTCGTCTTCGTGGCGCTGAAGGTCCAGCCCCTGCCCGCGCTGGTCGCCGGACTCACCCTCTACAACGGCTCGGTGCTCGCGGAGGTGTTCCGCTCCGGGGTGAACAGCGTCGAACGCGGCCAGCGGGAGGCCGCGTTCGCGCTGGGCATGCGCAAGACCCAGGTCATGTCGTACGTCCTGGTCCCGCAGGCCGTACGGGCCATGCTGCCGGCCATCATCAGCCAGCTCGTGGTGGCCCTGAAGGACACCTCGCTGGGCTATCTCATCACCTACGAGGAGTTCCTCCATGCCGGGAAACTGATCGCGTCGAACCTCGACTACGATTTGCCCTTCATCCCTGTGGTGATGGTGATCTCGCCGATCTACATCGGGATGTGCATGTTGCTCTCGTGGTTCGCCGGCTGGGTGGCCAGGCGGGAGCAGCACAGTCCCAGGACCGGGGCCGCCGAGGTGGCACCGGCCGAACCGGGGACGCTGCTGCCGTAGGGGGCAGCAGCCAGGGCCAGGCCCGGCCGGCGGCAGCCGGAGATCACTGCTCGCGCAGCGGAACGGACACGTACGACGGGTCGTCCACCGGCGAGGAGAAGGTCAGCTGCGCGCCGGACGGGTTGTGCTCGATGTAGAGCGGGTCCACGGTGTCGACCACCAGCGCGAGCCGGTGCCCGGCGGGCACGTCGTAGGCCGTGGCGAACAGGTCGAGGTCGACGTCGAAGGCCTTGCGGGGCGTCCGGCCGTGCCAGGTGTACGGCGCGTTGGTGACCAGTTTGCCGAGGCCGAGCGGCCCCACGTCGTAGAGGTAGGCGACGAGGGTGCCGCTCTCGGCGGTCGGGGTGAGGGTGGTGTGCAACCGGGCGGTGCCGCGCACCTGTTGCGCGGCCGCGTACCGCCCGGACTGCCAGACGGCGGCCCAGCGCCGGGGCAGCAGCGGGATCGAGGCGACCGGCGGCAGCTGGGCGACCTGGTCGAGGATGCTGGACAGGAAGACGATCCCGCCGTCCGCGCCCGAGTCGACGTTCGCGTGCACGGTGGCCGTGCCCGCCAGGTCGATCTTCCGCCGCGTGGCGCCGACCGACTTCCAGTCCGGATAGCCCTCGTAGCCGCCCGTGGAACGGGACTTGAGCTCCACGGGCTGCTCTCGGTCGATCCCGTTGTCCGCGCCCTTGAGGTAGCGGTCGAACCAGCGCTCGGTGTCTGTCCACACGTCGTTGGGCAGCCCGAACAGTCCGGTCAGCTCGGCGGTGGCGTGGTCGCCGGGGCGCAGTTCAAGCCGTTTGGGCCCGGTCAGCCTGCCGTAGAAGTCGGCGATCTGGTTGGGCGGGAAGATCGTGTCGCCCCAGGCGTTGGCGAGCATGATCGCCGCGCCGTTCTTGTTGATCTGGTCGACATAGGTCGCGGCGGAACGTTTCTTTCCCCAGTCGATCAGTTCCTGTTCCTTGGACGGGTCGGCGGCGAAGAAGTCCTTGAGGGCCTGGCTGGTCTCCGCGCTCGGGCGGCCGGTGACGAGGCCGACACCGTCAAGGAGGGCGGTCGCCTGGGAGTGCTCGGTGCGGCCCGAGTAGATCGAGTCGATCAGGTCGGCCCAGCCGCTGAGCGAGGCGACCGCCTTGATCCGCTTGTCGTGTGCGGCCGCGAGCAGGCTGATGCCGGCGCCGTACGACACGCCGGCCATGCCGATGTGCCCGGCGTCGGACGGGGTGTTGGCGAGCGCCCAGTCGATCACCTTGGACGCGTCGGCCACATCGGGCGGGCCCGCCACCTCTATCTCGCCGCCGGACTGCCAGAAGCCCCGGACGTTGTAGGCCACCACCACATAGCCGGAGTCGGCGAGCTTCTGGGCCTGGGCCAGGTACTGGACCTGGGGGAAACCCCAGCTCGTGGGCATGACGAGCAGCGGGTAGCGATGCGAGCCGTCGGAGCTCGCGGGCGTGACGACGTTCGCCTTGAGCGTCGTACCGCCGTCGCCGGTGATGTCGACGAATCGGACGCCGTTCGTGGCGGCCTGGGCGGCGGGGGTGAACCCGAGGACGCCTCCGGCGATCAGGGTCGCGGAGACGGCGCCCACGGCGGTCGTACGCAGGGCCTTGCGATGGGTTCCCACAGGTCACTCCCCATACGTGTCAATGCAAAGTGACCCGACGGTAACCGCGACCTCTTACCGTAAGTAACCCGTCGGTAAGTTACGTGCCAGTAACGATTGTTGAAGGGTGCAGCTATTCAGGAGGCGCGGTGCGAGGCGGGTGCGGTGTCGGTCGCGGCGGGCGGCAGCGGCGCCTGGGCGGCCCGGGTGACGTCGGAGACGAGTTCGACCACGTCAGGGCCGTACGCCTGCGAGTTGACGACCTTGAGGAGCAGCACGAAGGAGTTGTTGCCGTGCTTGCGGGCGAGCCGCTCGTGGTTGCGGGCGAGGTAGCGGGTGGCCGCCTGGTTGGTGATCGCGCGCTGCCCGCAGAAGAGGAACACCGGTCGGGCGTCCGGGCGTTGGCCGGCGGTCAGGCGGGCCAGCAGCACGTACTCCGTGATGCCCGGATCCAGCCGGTAGCGCTCGGTGCCGATCTGGAAGGCGCCGCGGTCCGGGCCCGGCTCCGGGTCGATGTTGACGCGGATGCCGGGCAGCATCGCGGACATGTGAGCGAGCATGCGGCGATTCGACCCGGGACCTCCGACGCAGAACTCGGTCCGTTCGCCGAAGCCCTGCTGGACGTTGTCCTGGGTCACCATCTGGAGGTTCGCGCCGCAGTCCTTGATCAGCGCGGCCAGCTCCAGGAGCGCGAACACGTCGAAACGGTGGACCGCCGGTTCGGACGTGGCCGGATCGCGGTTGACGACCAGCAGCGACTCCGAGTTCTCCGGCAGTCCGAAGAAGGCCTGCTTGCGACGCAGGCCGCGACGCCACAGGGAGGTGCGGGCCAGCCAGCCGAGCGCCGCGCTGATGCCGGCCGCCACGACGCCGAGGATAATGTTGCGCAGGTCGTCATTCATGGGCGCGCATGTTAGCGGTCACAGGTGGCCGGAACGTACCGGTGTTCGAAGTGTGGCAGTCATATGACAGTGCCCTGAATGTGGCTGTCGGGGCTGCGGCCCCGTCGATACGCTGCGCGGACGTTCCGGAACTGGAGGTGCGGATGCGTCGCCCTGTCGCGCGGAAACTGACCGTCCTGGCGGTCTCGGCCGCGGTGGTGTCGGTGGGGGCGGCAGCGCCTCCCGCCCCCGGCGGTGCCACCGTCGCGAAAACCCCGGTGGCCGTCGGCTACGGCGGTGCCGTCGCCAGCGTCGACGCGGACGCCACCGCCGCCGGTATCGAGGTGCTCCGCAAGGGCGGCAACGCGGTCGACGCGGCCGTCGCGACCGCCGCCGCGCTCGGTGTCACCGAGCCCTACTCCTCCGGCATCGGAGGCGGCGGCTACTTCGTCTACTACGACGCCAAGTCCCGTACCGTGCACACGATCGACGGCCGCGAGACCGCGCCGCTGACCGCCGACTCCAACCTGTTCGTGGAGAACGGCAAGCCGCTCGCCTTCGCCGACGCCGTGAGCAGCGGACTGAGCGTCGGGACGCCGGGGACGCCGGCCACCTGGCAGACGGCGCTGAACCAGTGGGGGAGCGAGCGGCTTTCCACGGTGCTGAAACCGGCCGAGCGGATCGCCGGCAACGGGTTCGTCGTCGACGACACCTTCCGGACGCAGACCGCCGCGAACGAGACACGGTTCCGGTACTTCCCCGACACGGCGAAGCTCTTCCTGCCGGGCGGCCAGCTGCCGGTGGTGGGCTCCACCTTCAAGAACCCGGAACTCGCCCGGACTTACAAGGAGCTGGGGAAGAAGGGGGTCGCGGACGTCTACCAGGGCGACCTCGGCAAGGACATCGTGTCGACGGTCGACAACCCGCCGGTGGACCCCGCTTCGGGCTGGAAGGCACGGTCGGGCAAGCTGTCTGCGAAGGATCTGGCCGCCTACCGGGCCAAGCTGCAGGCGCCCACCGAGACCGGGTACCGCGGGCTGAAGGTGTACTCGATCGCGCCGTCGTCGTCCGGCGGGACGACGGTCGGGGAGGCCCTCAACATCCTTGAGAACACCGACCTCTCCAAGGCCAGCGAGGTGCAGTACCTGCACCACTACATCGAGGCGAGCCGGATCTCGTTCGCCGACCGCGGGCGCTGGGTCGGCGACCCCGCGTTCGAGGACGTGCCGACGAAGGGGCTGCTGTCGCAGCGGTACGCCGACGAGCGGGCGAAGCTGATCAGCGACGACGCGGTGCTGACCAGCCCGGTCGCGCCGGGCGACCCGAACAACCCCGGGTCGACGGGTACGGCGGCGCCGACCACGTACGAGGGGGAGAACACGACGCACCTCACGGTCGCCGACAAGTGGGGGAACGTCGTCTCCTACACGCTGACCATCGAGCAGACCGGCGGCAGTGCGATCACCGTGCCGGGGCGCGGGTTCCTGCTCAACAACGAGCTGACCGACTTCTCGTTCACCCCGGCGAACCCCGCGGTGCACGACCCGAACCTGCCCGGGCCCGGGAAGCGGCCGCGGTCCTCCATCTCGCCGACGATCGTGCTGGACAAGGCCGACAAGCCGGTGGTGGCCGTGGGTTCGCCCGGTGGGGCGACCATCATCACCACCGTGCTCCAGGTGCTGACCGAGTTCCTGGACCGGCATCTGCCGCTGGTGGACGCGATCGCCGCGCCTCGGGCGTCGCAGCGGAACGCGGCGAAGACCGAGTTGGAACCGGCGCTGTACAACGACGCCGATCTGCGGGGGAAGTTGGAGGCCATCGGGCACTCGTTCTCGTTGAATCCCGAGATCGGGGCGGCTACCGGTGTGCAGCGGTTGCCGGGTGGGAAGTGGCTGGCGGCGGCTGAGACTGTGCGGCGGGGTGGGGGGTCCGCGCAGGTGGTGGATCCGGCTCCGTAGTTCGCAGGGTGCGGGTGCGTGGGGGCTGGTCGCGCAGTTCCCCGCGCCCCTGGGCTAGTTGTCCGTCCGGAACTCCAAGCGGCCGCTCGTTGCATCCACCGTCACTTCACTGCCCTCCGCGACCGTGCCGTCCAGGAGCAGCCGCGAGAGCTGGTTGTCCACTTCCCGTTGGATGGTCCGCCGCAGTGGCCGGGCACCGTACTCCGGCTGGTAGCCGTGTTCCGCGAGCCAGTTGACCGCCGCGTCCGTGAAGTGGGCCGTGACGCCCTGGGCGTGGAGCATGCGGCGGGTGTGTTCCAGCAGGAGTTCGGTGATCTGGTGCAGCTGCTCGCCGGTGAGCTGGCGGAAGACGACGATCTCGTCGATGCGGTTGAGGAACTCCGGGCGGAAGTGGTCCCGGAGCGGGCGCAGGACGCGTTCGCGGCGGGCCTCCTCCGTCGCCTCCTCGCCGCCGGGGCCGAAGCCGATGCCGGCGCCGCGCCTGGTGATCGCGTCCGAGCCCAGGTTGCTCGTCATCACGATGACCGTGTTGGTGAAGTCCACCGTGCGGCCCTGGGAGTCGGTCAGGCGGCCGTCGTCCAGGACCTGGAGCAGGATGTTGAAGACATCGGGATGGGCCTTCTCCACCTCGTCCAGGAGGAGGAGGGAGTACGGGTGGCGGCGGACGACCTCGGTGAGCTGGCCCGCCTCCTCGTGGCCGACGTAGCCGGGCGGGGCGCCCACCAGGCGGGAGACGGTGTGCCGCTCCTGGTACTCGCTCATGTCCAGGCGGACCATCCGGTCCTCGCTGCCGAACAGGGCCTCGGCGAGCGCGCGGGCCAGTTCGGTCTTGCCGACGCCGGTCGGGCCGAGGAAGAGGAAGCTGCCGATCGGGCGCTGGGGGCTGGCGAGCCCGGCGCGGGAGCGGAGCACGGCCTCGGCGACGGCGGCGACCGCCTCGTTCTGGCCGATGACCCGCTGGTGCAGATGCGCCTCCAGACCGAGCAGCCGTTCCTTCTCCTCCTGGGTGAGGCTGCTGACCGGGATGCCGGTCTGGCGCGAGACCACCTCGGCGATCGCCTCGGCCGTCACCTCCAGGTTCATCCCCTCGTCCACCTCGTCCTCGCCGGAGAGTTCGGTGGTGCGGGTCTTCAACTCGCCGATGCGGTCGCGTAGCTGGGTGGCGCGTTCGTACTGCTCGTCGGCGACCGCCTGGTCCTTGTCGCACGTGAGCCGCTCGATCTCGCGTTCCATCGCCCGTACGTCGCTGCCCTTGGTGCGGGCGCCGAGGCGGACCCGGGCGCCGGCCTGGTCGATCAGGTCGATCGCCTTGTCCGGCAGCCTGCGGTCGGTGAGGTAGCGGTCGGAGAGCTCGACGGCGGCTACCAGGGCCTCGTCCGTGTAGCGGACCTGGTGGTGGGCCTCGTAGCGGTCCCGCAGGCCGCGCAGGATCTCGATGGTGTCGGGGACCGTCGGCTCGGGCACCAGGATCGGCTGGAAGCGGCGGGCCAGGGCCGCGTCCTTCTCGATCTTGCGGAACTCCTCAAGGGTGGTCGCGCCCACGACGTGCAATTCGCCCCGGGCCAGCGCGGGCTTGAGGATGTTGGCCGCGTCCATGGCGCCGCCCTCGCCGCCGCCCCCGGCGCCGACGACGGTGTGCAGCTCGTCGATGAAGACGACCAGCTGGTCGGAGTGCGAGCGGATCTCGCCCACGATGTTGTTGAGCCGTTCCTCGAAGTCGCCCCGGAAGCGGGTGCCCGCGACCACACCGGGCAGGTCGAGGGCGACCACCCGGCGCCCGGCCAGCCCGTCCGGCACGTCCCCGTCGGCGATCCGCTGGGCCAGGCCCTCCACGATCGCCGTCTTGCCGACACCGGCGTCACCGATCAGTACGGGGTTGTTCTTGCCGCGCCGGGAGAGCACTTCGATGGTCTGCTCGATCTCGTCGTCGCGGCCGATCACCGGGTCGATGCGGCCCTCCCCGGCCAGCTCGGTCAGATCGCGGCCGTACTTGTCGAGGGTAGGCGTGCTGCTCGTACGGCGCCGGGTGTCCGGTCCGGCGAGCGAGCGGTCGGCCTCCGTGGTGTCCGGCGGCAGGCCGGCGGCGGCGAACCGGGCGGCGTTCAGGATGTGCCCGGCGGCCGAGTCCGGGTTGGCCGCGAGCGCGCCCAGCACATGCTCGGGACCGATGTATCCGGCCCCGCCGGCCCGGGCCAGGTCGTGCGCGTCCAGCAGGGCCCGCTTCACGGCCGGGGTGAGGGACAGCGAGGTCGGCGGGGGCGCTTCGCCGGGCGGGTGCTGGACCGGGCCCGCGCGGCCGTCGATCTCCGTCGCCAGCGAGTCGGGATCGGCGCCGGACCTGCTCAGCAGGGAGCGGGTGGGCTCCGCCGTGAGCGCCGCGCGCAGCAGGTGCTCGGTGTCGAGGTCCCGGCTGCCGTGCTCGGCGGCGTACTGGGCGGCGCCCTTGACCAGCTCCCTGGCCGGCTGGCTCAACAGCCTGCCGATGTCGATCTGCCGGGGACCCTGGCGGGCTCCGCCGCCACCGAAGAAGCGCGCGAGGAACTCCCCGAAGGGATCCTGTCCGTAGTCGCCCGGTCCGGGGTAGCCGCTGTTCATGAGCGTTCGTTCCGTTCCGGCGTCCCGGCGCCTTGGGGGACGCGCTCGCTGGTCGACGTGCCGGTCCACGCGGGTGCCCCTGCAGGGCCCGGTCACACCACCTTCGCACGCCCGCCGGAGGGGGGCACGTCCAGCCGTTCGGCCGGCGGGCCGACAGTGGGCCGCGTATTTCGCGGACCGCGGCCGCCCACCCGGCCGGAAAGAATTCACCGCCGGAACGGAACCGGACGCGACAACGCAATAACGCGGCAATTCATGTCTTTCTCGTGGTGCGGACCGGCGAAGGCGGGCCCACCTTTTCCGGTCCGCACCACGGGCAGCGTCATGTCATGTGATCAGCGGCCGTTGGTATTCGGCCGGGGCCGCCGCCGACCCTGGGGCGGAGGCGGCGGGGGCACCGGCTGCCGTCGCGTGGGCCGGGGGAACGGAACTCGCATGCGCACGTTTTCCATGAGAACTCCTTCGCTGATTGGGCGGCTGTTTCTCCGCCCGTCACGGATATGTATACGGGGGGAGTGCCGCCGTTGTTCAGCGTTCTGGAGAATTCATTTGTGCGACGCCGGACCGCATATTGCGATAAGAAATGCTCAGGAAAAACCTGTGTCAGTTCTTTGAGTTCCTGGCTGTGAGAACCCGCGGTCCCGCCTCCGTGATCGCCACCGAGTGCTCCACGTGGGCGGCCCGGGAGCCGTCGTTCGTGCGCAGGGTCCAGCCGTCGGGAGCCTCGTGGTAGCCGTCCCGGCCGCTGCCGATCAGCATGGGTTCGATCGCGAGGGCCATGCCGTGTCGGAGCGGGAAGCCGCGCCCGGGGCGGCCCTCGTTCGGCACCTCCGGGTCCTCGTGCATCCGGCGGCCGATGCCGTGCCCGCCGAAGCCCTGCGGGATGCCGTAGCCGGCCTCCCGGCACACCCGCCCGACCGCGTGCGCGATGTCGCCGGTGCGGTTGCCGACCACAGCCGCCGCGATGCCCGCCGCCAGCGCCCGCTCCGCCGTCTCGATCAGCCGTACGTCCGCCGCGCGCGGCTCGCCGACCGTGAAGCTGATCGCCGAGTCACCGGCCCAGCCGTCCAGTTCGGCGCCGCAGTCGATGGAGACCAGATCTCCGTCCCGCAGCCGGTACCCGGTCGGGATGCCGTGCACGATCGCGTCGTTCACGGACGCGCAGATCACGGCGGGGAACGGGGTGGGTGCGAACGAGGGCCGGTAGCCGAGGAAGGGGGAGGCGGCCCCGGCCTCGCGCAGCACCTCCCGCGCCACCTCGTCCAGTTCGAGGAGGGAGACGCCGATGCCGGCGGCCTCCCGTACGGCCGTCAGGGCCCGCCCGACGACCTGGCCCGCCGCGTACATGGCATCGATCGATGTGTCTGTCTTCAGTTCCACCATGCCAATTAATATACCGGCTTTCTCGACCGGGTTAGAATGACGGCATGGTACGTACCCCTCTCACCCCGGAAGAACGCGAACGCGGCGAGCGGCTCGGGCGGTTGCTGCGCGAGGCGCGCGGCGGCCGGAGCATGACCGAGGTGGCCGCCGCGGCGGGTATCTCGGCCGAGACCCTCCGCAAGATCGAGACCGGGCGGGCGCCGACCCCCGCCTTCTTCACCGTCGCCGCGCTGGCCCGCGCGCTGGGCCTGTCGATGGACGACCTGGTGGAACGCTGCGCCCTGGTCGTCGTATGACGCCCATCGGTCAAGATCGGGCAATGAGGACTCTGCGCGTCCGCTGAAAACTCCCCGTAGCAACCCCGTAACACAACTGGTGTTGCCTACGGAGCCGGAGTGTTCCGGTCTGGCGGGAGTCGAGCGATGACTGTGGATCAACTCCCCGGCCGGGTGCGGGAGTTCGCGAACTACCTGAACGCCCTGCTGGCGCGCCTGGACCAGGGCGGCGGCTGGTGCGCCGTCTTCTGGCAGCGTGACCCCGACGGTATGCAGGCCTGCCTCGGCGGGCGCGAGGTGCCGCCCTGGGACGTCGTGGAGGCGCTGCTCCAGGACGTCGCGACCGTCTACGGCCCCCAGGCCGCCGCCCGCGAGGCCGAGCAGGCCCGGCCGCTGCACGCCGACGCACTCACCGCCTACGACTCCCGGCCGGGCGCCGCCGAGGACCTGAGCGGCCGCCTCGACGGCATGCTCCGAGAACAGCGGTACACCGCCGAACGGCTGGCCCAGCTCGGCCGCGCCCTCGACTCCGCGCAGTCCCGTGAGGAGGCCGAGGCCCTGAGCGTCGACCTCGCCTGGGCCCGCGACGACCACGAACGGGCGACCGCCCGGTGCGCCGAACTCCGGGCCCGGATCGGCAGGCTGGAGCACCGGGCCGAACTCGCCGGACGACTGCGGAGCGCACGGACGACGCAGCGCGGGGGCGACGGGGCGCTGTTCCGCGCCGGCGGACCGGCGGCGGAGACCCCGGCGACGGCAGGGCCCTCCGCACCCGGCCGCCCGAACGGCACCACGCCCGACGAGGGCGCGACGGCATGGATCCCGGCCGCGGCTCCCGAGCCGGCCCCCACCCCTGCCCCTGCCCCGGTCCCGGATCCCGACCCGGTCCCGGCCAAGCAGCGCAAGCGGCGCCGGGGCAGTGCCCGGTTCGCCGGCATGGCCGAGGACGAGGCCGCGCCCACCGTCGTACCGCAGACGCCGCAGGCGTCCGCGTCCGCGCCCGCGGCCGGCACCGACCGCCGAACCCCGCGCGGTGCCCGGTTCGCCGGGGCCACCGAGGCGCCGGTGCGGCCGGAGCCGCCGACGGCCCAGCCCGACGAGGAAGCGGGGCGGGCCGTGGCGGCCGCCGTGGAGCGGCTCGTGCAGCTGCGGGCGGAGGGTCGCACCGGGGAGGCGCACGCGCTCCTGGCCGAGGCCGCGCACTGGGCCGCCGCCCGGTTCCCGCTGCTCGCGGACGCCCTCCAGCGGTCCGGGCTCGGCGCCGACTGGGCCACGCTGCTGTGGGAGGCGGCCTCACTGCCGCCCGCCCGGCTGGTCGCGGCCGCCGACGCCCTGACCGCCGCGGGCCGGACCGACGACGGCCGGCAGATCCTGCGCCAGGGCGTCGCCCGCCCCGCCACGGAGATCGGTGAGGCCGTCCTCGCCCTGGACACGGAGGGCCGCCACCGCGAGGCCCGGGCCCTGCTGGACACCTACGTCCAGGTCCGCACCCCGGAGGAGGCGGCCCACAGCGCGGAACCGGATCCCCAGCGCATGGTGCCCCTGCTGCTCCGTTCGGCGCAGTCGGTCTCGGACCAGCGCCACTGGGACCTGCTGCACGCACTGCGGGTGGCCGGCCTCGCCTCCTGAGGCCCGACCCGCCGTGCCGGAGCCCCCGCACTCCTCCACCAGGGTAGGAAACGTGATCGACTCGGCGGCTTAACGACGATGGTCTTGGCAAGGACTCCAAGGAGGCCTACTTTCGTCCCTCTACGGGCGTAGAGGCCTCTGACGACCCGCCGAAGGAGCAGCTCATGGCCAACGTCGTACGCGCCGCTCTGGTCCAGGCCACCTGGACCGGCGACACCGAGTCCATGGTGGCGAAACACGAGGTGTACGCCCGCGAGGCGGCCCGCCAAGGCGCGAAGATCATCGGATTTCAGGAAGTCTTCAACGCCCCCTACTTCTGCCAGGTCCAGGAACCCGAGCATTACCGCTGGGCCGAGCCGGTCCCGGACGGCCCCACCACCCGCCGTATGCAGGAACTCGCACGCGAGACCGGCATGGTGATCGTCGTCCCGGTCTTCGAGGTCGAGCAGTCCGGCTTCTACTACAACACCGCCGCCGTGATCGACGCCGACGGCACCGTTCTCGGCAAGTACCGCAAGCACCACATCCCGCAGGTCAAGGGCTTCTGGGAGAAGTACTACTTCAAGCCCGGGAACGCCGGCTGGCCGGTCTTCGACACCGCCGTCGGCAGGGTCGGCGTATACATCTGCTACGACCGCCACTTCCCGGAGGGCTGGCGGCAACTCGGCCTCAACGGCGCCCAGTTGGTCTACAACCCGTCGGCCACCTCGCGTGGCCTGTCGGCCTACCTCTGGCAGCTGGAGCAACCGGCCGCCGCCGTCGCCAACGAGTACTTCGTCGCCGCCATCAACCGGGTGGGCCAGGAGGAGTACGGGGACAACGATTTCTACGGGACGAGCTATTTCGTCGATCCACGTGGGCAGTTCGTGGGGGAGGTCGCGAGCGACAAGGGCGAGGAACTCGTCGTCCGCGACCTCGACTTCGACCTGATCGACGAGGTGCGGCAACAGTGGGCCTTCTACCGCGACCGCCGTCCCGACGCCTACGAAGGGCTGGTACAGCCGTGAACGACCTCTTCGCCCGCCACCGCCAGGTCCTGCCGGACTGGCTGGCCCTCTACTACGACGAGCCCCTGGAGATCACCCACGGCGAGGGACGGCACGTCTGGGACGCGAACGGCAACCGCTACCTCGACTTCTTCGGCGGCATCCTCACCACGATGACCGCGCACGCGCTTCCCGAGGTCACGAAGGCGGTGAGCGAGCAGGCCGGCCGGATCATCCACTCCTCCACGCTCTACCTCAACCGCCCGATGGTCGAACTCGCCGAGCGTATCGCCCAGTTGAGCGGCATCCCGGACGCCCGGGTCTTCTTCACCACCTCCGGCACCGAGGCCAACGACACGGCGCTGCTGCTGGCGACGACCTACCGGCGCACCAACACCGTCCTGGCGATGCGCAACAGCTACCACGGCCGCTCCTTCAGCGCGGTCGGCATCACCGGCAACAAGGGCTGGTCCCCGACCTCCCTCTCCCCGCTCCAGACGCTGTACGTGCACGGCGGCGTCCGCACCCGCGGCCCGTTCGCCGAGCTCGACGACCGTGAGTTCATCGCGGCCTGCGTCGACGACCTGCGTGACCTCCTCGGCCACACCCGCCCCCCGGCCGCGCTGATCGCCGAGCCCATCCAGGGCGTCGGCGGCTTCACCTCCCCGCCCGACGGGCTGTACGCGGCCTTCCGCAAGGTCCTCCAGGAGCAGGGCATCCTCTGGATCGCCGACGAGGTGCAGACCGGCTGGGGCCGCACCGGCGAGCACTTCTGGGGCTGGCAGGCGCACGGCCAGAGCGGCCCGCCGGACATCCTCACCTTCGCCAAGGGCATCGGCAACGGCAGCTCCATCGGGGGTGTGGTGGCCCGCGCCGAGATCATGAACTGCCTGGACTCCAACAGCATCTCGACGTTCGGCGGCACCCAGATCACCATGGCCGCGGGCCTCGCCAACCTGTCCTACCTCCTGGAACACGACCTCCAGGGCAACGCCCGCCGCGTCGGCGGCCTTCTCATCGAACGCCTCCGCGCGGCCGCCGCCCAACTGCCCGGCGTACGCGAGGTCCGGGGCCGCGGCCTCATGATCGGCGTCGAACTGGTCAAGCCCGGCACCGACGAGGCCGACCCCAAGTCCGCCTCGGCCATTCTGGAAGCGGCCCGCGAGGGCGGCCTCCTGATCGGCAAGGGCGGCGGCCACAACACGAGCGCCCTGCGCATCGCCCCGCCGTTGTCCTTGACGGTTGCGGAGGCGGAAGAGGGCGCGGCAATCCTGGAACAGGCGTTGCGGAGCGCCTACTAGGCGACCCGCCGGAAGTGCTGCGACCTGCCGTGTGTCGACTGCGGCGCCGTCGTGGCTGGTCGCGCAGTTCCCCGCGCCCCTAAAGGGGCGCCGTGCAGCCCCCTGCTTTTAGGGGCGCGGGACTGCATTTGATATGCGGCTACCGCCGCGTGGGCGCGACCAGCCCCCACCGGCCCGCAGTTCCCATCGCACCGCACCCGACCAAGGGACCACGCAAGATGACCGCCACCTGGGATCCCCCGAACACCACAGACCCCATACTGTCGGTCCGCCAGATCCTCGCCCTGGAACGGGTCCTGGCCGGCGACCCCGAGGTGGTCGCCGGCTCCGGTCACCTCGACCGCCCGGTCCGCTGGGTGCACGTCGCCGAGGCCCCCGACGTCGGCGTCATGCTCTCCGGCGGAGAGATGGTCCTCACCACCGGCGTCCTGCTCGCCGGCGACGAACACAAACAGGCCGAGTACATCCAGTCCCTGCACCGCTCCGAGGCCGCGGCCGTGGTCCTCGGCCTCGGCCGCGCCTTCCCCTCCCCACCCGACGCCATGCGCCGTGCAGCGGACCGCTGCGGCCTCCCCCTGGTGGTCCTGCACCGCCCCTTCCCCTTCGCCGAGCTGACCGAGGAGGTCCAGTCCCGCCTGGTCCGGCGGAAGTTCGCCGCCGTCAGCCTCTCCGAGTCGGTCCGCACCGCCCTCACCGGCCTCATCACGGCCGGCGCCCCCCTCCAGCGGCTTCTCGACGAAGTCGCCGTGCACAGCGCCTGCCCGGTCGTCGTCACCAACCTCGCACACCGGGTCCTCGCCACCGCGGGGGAGCGCTCGGCTGTGGACGACGTGCTGCGCGACTGGGAGCGCATCGCGCGCCAGGCCGGTGGCGGCACCGGCGACGGCTGGATCCGCGCCGAACTGGGCGGCCGCGGCGAGCGCTGGGGCCAGATCATGCTCTGCGGCTACCGCGGCGACACCGCCACCGGCCGGCTGCTCGCCGACCGCGCAGCAGAGGCCCTCGTCCTGCACCGCATGCTCGGCGGCGGCTCCGCCCACACCTGGGAGGAGCAGTCCGCGCAGAGCCTGCTGACCGACCTGGTCTCCGGGGTCGTACCGGCACGCCAACTGCTGCCCAGGGCCCGGGCTGCCGGTCTCCCGGTCAACCGGCGGACCTTCGTCCCGCTCGTCGTACGGGACGCCGAACCGGCTCAACTGGAGCGGATCCTGCGCCTGCTGGGCCTGCCCGGACTCGTCGCCGAACTCACCGAGCGCACCACCGCCGTGCTCCTCAGCCTCGCCCGCGACCAGGACGCCGACGCCCTCGCCGCGCACTTCGCCGCCCGGCTGCACGACGAGTCGGCGGGGCCCCGGGCAGTGGTCGCCGCCGCGGGCGCCCGCACCGTCTGGGACGACGTGCCCGTCGGCCTGCGCGAGGCCCAGCACGTCGCCGACGCGGTGGCCGACACCACCGCCGCCCTCGACCTCCCGGCCGTCGTACGCCTCAAGGACGTCCATCTGCGCGGCCTGATCCGGCTGCTGCGGGACGACCCGCACGTCCAGTCCTTCGCCGAGCGCGAGCTGGACGGACTGCTGTGCGGGAACGGCACCGACCAGGACCTGCTCGGCGTCCTGCGGACCTATCTCGCCACCGGCCGCAACAAGTCCCGCACCGCCCAGCTCCACCACGTCTCCCGGCCCGCGCTGTACCGCCGGCTGGAGGCGATACAGACCCGGCTCGGCGTCGACCTCGACGACTTCGAGCAGGCGGCCTCCGTGCACATCGCACTTCTCGCGCATGACGCGCAACAGCAGTGAAACCTGTGACGACCTGGGAAAACGGCGGTGAAACATGGGCCAACGGCAGCGTGACACGGTGGCACGCCGGACGCCCGCAGACGTGACACGATGGCACTCAAAGCCCGCTTTCGGACTTTCTAGGCTCCTCCCACATCGAGCGACACACGCCCGAGCGACCGGAGGTCCCGATGAGCCGAGTGATTCGTGCCGCCCTCTTCCAGACCGCCTGGACCGGCGACAAGGAATCGATGATCCAGGTCCACGAGCAGGCGGCCCGCGACGCGGCCGCGCAGGGCGCCCAGGTCCTGTGCTTCCAGGAGCTGTTCTACGGACCCTACTTCTGCCAGGTCCAGGACAAGGCCTTCTACGAGTACGCCGAGCAGGTGCCGGACGGTCCGATCGTCCAGCGCTTCCAGGCCCTCGCCCGCGAACTGGGCCTGGTCATGATCCTGCCGGTGTACGAGGAGGAGCAGCCCGGCGTCCTCTACAACACCGCTGCCGTGATCGACGCCGACGGCTCGTACCTCGGCAAGTACCGCAAGCACCACATCCCCCAGGTCCCGGGATTCTGGGAGAAGTTCTACTTCCGCCCGGGGAACGTAGGCTGGCCGATCTTCGAGACGGCCGTCGGGAAGATCGGCGTCTACATCTGCTACGACCGGCACTTCCCCGAGGGCTGGCGGGCGTTGGGCCTCGCAGGTGCCGAGATCGTCTTCAACCCGTCGGCCACCTCGCGCGGACTCTCCCGCTACCTCTGGCAGTTGGAGCAGCCGGCGGCGGCCGTCGCCAACGAGTACTTCGTCGGCGCGATCAACCGGGTCGGCGTGGAGGACCTGGGCGACAACGACTTCTACGGGACCTCCTACTTCGTGGACCCGGAGGGCCAGTTCGTCGGCGAGGTGGCCTCCGACAAGGAGACCGAACTGGTCGTCCGCGACCTGGACCTGGCCAAGCTCCGCGAGGTCCGCGACCGCTGGCAGTTCTTCCGGGACCGCCGCCCGGACGCGTACGGCCCGCTTACGGCGCCGTAGAACGCGCCCCAAAGGGGCGCGGGGCTGTGCTGAATATGCGGCTGCCGCCGCGTGGGCGCGACCAGCCACGTCGGACCCGCACGTGACCACGAAGGAGAGGACCCCATGACCGGCCGGACAGTAATCCGTGGCGGACTCGTCATCACCGCGTCCGACGAGATCCACGCCGACGTCCTGATCGAGGACGGCCGCATCGCCGCCCTCGCGGCGACCGGCACCCCCGCCGCCGAGGCCTTCACCGCCGAGCAGACCATCGACGCCACCGGCAAGTACGTCATCCCGGGCGGCGTCGACGCCCACACCCACATGGAGCTGCCGTTCGGCGGCACCTTCGCCTCCGACACCTTCGAGACCGGCACCCGGGCCGCCGCCTGGGGCGGTACCACCACCATCGTCGACTTCGCCGTGCAGAGCGTCGGGCACAGCCTGCGCGAGGGACTCGACGCCTGGCACGCCAAGGCCGAGGGCAACTGCGCCATCGACTACGGCTTCCACATGATCGTCTCCGACGTGAACCAGGAGACGCTCAAGGAGATGGACCTGCTGGTCGAGGAGGGAGTGACCTCCTTCAAGCAGTTCATGGCCTACCCCGGCGTCTTCTACTCCGACGACGGCCAGATCCTGCGCGCCATGCAGCGCTCCGCCGAGAACGGCGGCCTGATCATGATGCACGCCGAGAACGGCATCGCCATCGACGTGCTCGTGGAACAGGCGCTGGCACGCGGGGAGACCGACCCCCGGTACCACGGGGAGGTCCGCAAGGCGCTGCTCGAAGCCGAGGCCACCCACCGCGCCATCAAGCTCGCCCAGGTCGCCGGCGCCCCGCTCTACGTCGTACATGTCTCGGCGATGGAGGCGGTCGCCGAACTCGCGCGCGCCCGCGACGAGGGGCTCCCCGTCTTCGGCGAGACCTGCCCCCAGTACCTCTTCCTCTCCACCGACAACCTCGCCGAGCCCGACTTCGAGGGCTCGAAGTACGTGTGCAGCACGCCCCTGCGTCCCAAGGAGCACCAGGCCAAGCTCTGGCAGGGCCTTCGGACCAACGACCTCCAGGTCGTCTCCACCGACCACTGCCCCTTCTGCTTCGTGGGCCAGAAGGAGCTGGGCCGCGGCGACTTCTCGAAGATCCCCAACGGCCTGCCCGGCGTCGAGAACCGGATGGACCTGCTTCACCAGGCCGTGGTCGACGGGCACATCTCGCGCCGCCGCTGGATCGAGATCGCCTGCGCCACCCCGGCCCGGATGTTCGGCATGTATCCGAAGAAGGGCACCATCACCCCGGGCGCCGACGCGGACGTCGTCATCTACGACCCCCATGCAGAGCAGGTCGTCTCCGCCGAGACCCACCACATGAACGTCGACTACTCGGCGTACGAGGGCAAGCGCCTGACCGGCCGGGTCGAGACGGTCCTCTCGCGCGGCGAACCCGTCATCACCGAGCGGGAGTACACCGGACACGCCGGGCACGGCGTCTACACCCCGCGCTCCACCTGTCAGTACCTCAACTAGGAGACGCGCCCATGGACTTCGGACTCGTCCTGCAGACCGACCCGCCGGCCTCCCGGGTCATCAGCCTGATGAAACGGGCCGAACGCAACGGCTTCCGCTACGGCTGGACCTTCGACTCCGCCGTGCTCTGGCAGGAACCGTTCGTGATCTACAGTCAGATCCTCGCGAACACCAGCAAGTTGACGGTCGGACCGATGGTCACCAACCCGGGCACCCGCACCTGGGAGGTCACCGCCTCCACCTTCGCCACCCTCAACGACATGTTCGGCAACCGCACGGTCTGCGGCATCGGCCGCGGCGACTCCGCGATGCGGGTGGCCGGCCGCAAGCCCAACACCCTCGCCCGGATCAGCGAGGCCATGAAGGTGATCCGCGCCCTCGGCAGCGGCGGCGAGGCCGACCTCGGCGACGGCACGGTGATCAGGTTCCCGTGGATCAAGCCGGGCGCCGAACTCCCCGTCTGGATGGCCGCGTACGGCCCGAAGGCCCTGAAGATGACCGGTGAGGAGGCCGACGGCTTCATCCTCCAGCTCTCCGACCTCTACCTCACCGAGTACATGGTCAAGGCGGTGAAGGACGCGGCCGTGGCCGCCGGACGCGACCCGTCCGAGGTGACCATCTGCGTCGCCGCCCCGGCCTATGTCACCGAGGACGACTCGCCCGAGGCCCTCGCCCACGCCCGCGACCAGTGCCGCTGGTTCGGCGGCATGGTCGGCAACCACGTCGCCGACCTGGTCGCCAAGTACGGCGAGCACTCCGCCGCCGTACCCGACGAACTCACCGACTACATCAAGGCCCGCCAGGGGTACGACTATTCGCATCACGGTCGCGCGGACAACCCCGACACCGAGTTCGTACCCGACGAGATCGTCGACCGCTTCTGCGTCATCGGCTCGGCGGACAAGCACATCGAGAAGCTGAACGCCCTGCGTGAGCTGGGCGTCGACCAGTTCGCCGTCTACGACATGCACGACGCCCAGGAGGCCACCATCGACGCGTACGGGACGAAGGTCATCCCGGCCGTCAACGGCTAGCCCGCTCCTGGCAGTTGGTCTCCCCCTTCCCGCCGTCCCGGGAAGGGGGTCAGGGCGCCGCCCCACCCGCGTACCCCCCCGCCCCGCCCGCACGGCCTTTCCCGTCCCACCTCACCACGATTGGCCTGCCCATGACCGACACCGCTCCCTCGGCCATACCCTTGTCCGGTCAAGTCTCCCTCCCCGACGGGCGCGTCGAGCTCACCCCGGGCTCCCCGCCGCCGAGCGGTCCGTACGCCAACGAGGACCTGCTGCCGGTCCCCGTCGAAAAGCGCACCTGGACCACCTACAACTTCACCGCGCTCTGGGTCGGCATGGCCCACAACACGGCGTCCTGGACCCTGGCCTCCGGGCTCATCGCGGTCGGCATGGACTGGAAACAGGCCGTGTTCACCATCGCCCTCGCCAACCTGATCGTCCTCGTCCCGATGCTGCTCACCGGGCACGCCGGACCGAAGTACGGCATCCCCTTCCCGGTCTTCGCCCGCGCCTCCTTCGGCGTGCGCGGCGCCAACCTCCCGGCCGTCGTGAGGGCGTTGGTGGCCTGCGGCTGGTTCGGCATCCAGACCTGGATCGGCGGCGAGGCCATCTACTTCCTCGCCGGCAAGCTGATCGGCGACAGCTGGGCCAACGCCTCGCACATCGGCGGCTACGCCTGGACCATGTGGCTGTCGTTCCTGCTCTTCTGGGTGCTCCAGGTCGCGATCATCTACCGGGGCATGGACACCATCCGCCGCTTCGAGAACTGGGCCGCGCCCTTCGTGATCGTCGGCGCCGTGGTGATGCTGATCTGGATGAGCAACAAGGCCGGCGGCCTCGGCCCGCTCTTCGACCAGCCCTCCAAGCTCGGCTGGGGCGGCGGCTTCTGGAAGATCTTCTGGCCGTCCCTGATGGGCATGATCGGCTTCTGGTCGACGCTGTCGCTGAACATCCCCGACTTCACCCGGTACGGGAAGAGCCAGAAGGCACAGACCTGGGGCCAGGCCCTCGGCCTGCCCACCACCATGACGCTCTTCGCCTTCCTCTCCGTCCTGGTGACCTCCGGCTCGCAGGCCGTGTACGGGCAGCCGATCTGGGACCCGGTACAGCTGGCCGCGAAGACGGACAACGTGGTCGGCCTGCTCTACGCCCTGGTCACCGTCCTCGTCGCGACGCTCTCCGTGAACATCGCGGCCAACCTGGTCTCGCCCGCCTTCGACTTCTCCAACATCGCGCCCCGGAAGATCAGTTTCCGCACCGGCGCCCTGGCCACCTGTGTCCTCGGCGTGCTGATCTTCCCGTGGAAGCTGTACTCCGACCCGCAGGGATACATCTTCACCTGGCTCGGCCTGGTCGGCGGTCTGCTCGGCACGGTCGCCGGCATCCTCATCGCCGACTACTGGATCCTGCGCCGCACCCGCCTCGACCTCACCGACCTGTACCGCACGGGCGGCCGTTACTGGTACGACGGCGGCTGGAACTGGCGGGCGGTCGTCGCCTTCCTGTCCGGCGGCATCCTCGCGGTCGGCGGCGCCAGCTTCAAACCGCTGATCGACGGCCGTCCCATTCCGGCCCTGTCCTCGCTCGCCGACTACGGCTGGGCGGTGGGCCTCGGTACGTCCCTGGTGCTGTACCTGGGGCTGACCCTGCTGGTGCGGCCCAAGGAGGCGTGAGCAGGAAGCGTGCGCACGAAGGGCGGCCGGTCCGGCTACTGGCTGCCCTTCAGCGCGGTCACCGCGCTCTTCGCCGCCTGGATGGCACCCTTGTTGATCACGTCGGTGCTGGGCGCCTTCTTGGACTCGAAGTCGCTGCCGTTGTAGGTGACGACCACCAGCGCGTTGGAGACCTGGGCCATCACCACGCCCTCGCGGGTCTGCTGCTTGTCCTCGGTGGTGAGGTTCACGACCGAGTAGCCGCTGTCGCCGAGCCCCGGCACCGCCCCGCCGCCGCTCTTCTCGGCGACCCGGTCCTTGTACTCCTTCGCGGCCGCCGCGTTCGTGTCCATGATCTCGAAGGAGACGTCGAGCCAGCGGTAGTCGTACCCCTTGAGCGCGTTCCAGGAGCAGGTGCGGCGCAGCTTGGTGTCGGTGGAGGGGATCTCCTTGCCGGCCGTCTTGGCGCCGGGCACCAGCGACTTGATGGTGGCCACGGGGATGCTCCCGCAGGGGGCGGGGGCGGCGGAGTACGTCTTGGTGGCCGCCGTCGACGCCGAGGACGTCGACGGGGCGTCGCTCCCCGACTGGCCGGCCGACTGCTGGGCCGAGGTGTCACCGGAGGCACTGGTGGACGTCGTCGTGTCCGGGCCCGACGCCATCACCCAGCCCGCACAGGCGAGCACGGCGACCGGCGTCAGGCGCGCGGTGAGGGCGAGCGGCAGTGGAAGAGAACGCAAGTCGCACTTCTCGCTGGGGGACGGTGTGCGGAGGGGTCCGCACTGCGGACGGGACGCCAGTTTCACACGAGTCCCTGTGGGGCGGAAGTGGAATCCGTGCCTTGCCTGTGGGCCGGGCGCGGCGCCCTGTTGACGGGCGGCCGCGGGCCGTCCCCCTACATCCGGAATGTCGCGCGTCCACGGTCCCTGTACATCCGGAATGTCGTGACTGCGGCCGGCCTCCGAGGGTGACCGGAGTCACCGTCATGCCGGTCCGGTGTCTCAGGCACGCCGCGAGTTGCCGAACAGGATCCGGTAGCCGATCAGCAGGACCAGGGAGCCGGCGATCGCCGCGCCCCAGGTGTAGAGGTCGAAGAAGTGGTTCTCGACCGGGCGGTCGAGGAAGCGTGCGGAGAGCCAGCCGCCCACGAAGGCGCCCGCGACACCGATGAGGGTGGTGCCGATCAGGCCGCCCGGGTCGCGGCCGGGCAGCAGGACCTTGGCGATGGCTCCGGCGAGGAGACCCAGGACGATCCAGCCGATGATGCCCACGTTCGTTGTCCTCCAGTACGAATGCCGCGTCTGCCGCGTTACGGGTGCTGCTCCGCTGAGTTGCGTTGTTGCGCAAGCTTATGAACGGCGGTGGCCGCCGGCCATGCCTGACGTCGAGCCGTCGATGATCTGTCACCCGCTCATGACAATGCGGGGAACACGTGGCGGACATTGCGGGGAGGCCGTGTCGGGAGCGGTGACCGCACGCCTACACTGAGTGGGCGTCTGTGCGGAGGCTGTGATGGGAGGGAGCGGGCTGTGGGGGAGGACATCGGGGGCTTCACGGATCCCTCCGACGGGGTGCTGACGGAGGCGGCCGCGGTGTTCGGGCTGCTCGCCTCACCGGCCCGGCTGCACATCATGTGGGCGCTGTCCCAGGGCGAGAGCGACGTGACACGCCTCGCCGACCGGGTCGGCGGCGCCCTGCCGGCGGTCAGCCAGCACCTGGCCAAGCTCAAGCTGGCCGGTCTGGTGCGGTCCCGGCGGGAGGGGCGGCGGCAGGTCTACTACGTGGACGATCCGGACATCGTGACCGTGGTGCGGGTGACCGTCGGACAGCTGACCGCCCGCTCCCGCCAGGCCCCGGCGCCGGTGCGGCGGTTGTACGAGGCCGGCGTCTGACCTCGCGGACACGGAGCGGTGGGCGAGGGCCGACGGTCCGTGTGTCCCGGAGGTTTCATGAGATCCCTCACCTGTGAATTCGGGTGGGGTCTGTGCTGTCGGGGCTGTGGGTTTGTTAGATTGCGCAATCACGCAACCCAAGTGGGCCCACCCCGCGGCGGCCCGTAACCCGCCGCGTACGCCCGACCGTACCCGCAGACGGACCCGACCGTTCATGGGAGTGGAAGATGACCGACCCGTGGGACGGCCCGGGAGGCCAGGCCACACGCAACCGCACCGACCGGGTGCCCGGACAGCGTGGGTCCCTGCCCGACGGGACGCGGCCGACCGGCGGCCGGGCCGCTGCCCGGCAGGCGGCCAAGACCCGCGGTAGCAGGGGCTCCCGGCGGGCCAGACCGGCGGGCCGCGGCAAGCGGGTCCTGAAGATCCTCGGCCTGGTCACGGCCGTCCTGGTCCTGGTCACGGCCGGCGCCGGCTGGTGGTTCTACCAGCACCTCAACGGCAACATCAACAGCGTCTCCCTCGACGGCAAGGGCGGTACCGAGAAGGCCGACGCCTTCGGCCGGACCCCGATCAACATCCTGGTGATCGGCTCGGACGCCCGTACCAGCACGACCGACTGCAAGCTCGGCGGCGGTTGCAAGGAGACCGGCGTACAGAGCGGCAACGGCAACGCGGACGTGGAGATGGTCGTCCACATATCCGCCGACCGTTCCAACGCCACGGTCATGAGCATCCCGCGTGACACCATGGTCGACGTCCCGGCCTGCAAGGACACCGAGAACAACACCTCCACGCCGGGCTACTACGGCCAGGTCAACAGCGCCCTCCAGTACGGCCCGGCCTGCCAGGTCGACACCATCCACCAGCTCACCGGCATCACCATCGACCACTTCGTCAAGCTGGACTTCTCCGGCGTGGTCAAGATGTCCGACGCGGTCGGCGGTGTCTCCGTGTGCGTCAACTCCAACGTGTACGACACCTACTCGCACCTGAAGCTGTCCAAGGGCACCCACACCCTCAAGGGCGAGGCCGCGCTGGAGTTCGTCCGCTCCCGGCACGGCTTCGGCGACGGCAGCGACCTAGGCCGTACCGTCTCCCAGCACATCTTCCTCAGCGCGATGATCCGCAAGTTCAAGAGCGCGGGCACCCTCACCGACCCCACCGCCGTATACAGCCTCGCGGACGCGGCAACCAAGGCGCTCACCGTGGACGACGGCCTCGGCAGCGTCAAGAAGCTGATCTCGCTCGCGGCCGACGTGAACAAGGTCCCCACCAAGCGGATGACGTTCACCACCATGCAGACGGCGCCCGACCCGAACAACAGCAACCGCGTGGTGGTCGGCGAGGGTGCCAAGGACCTGTTCGCCACCATGGCCAACGACCAGTCGCTGACCACCAGTTCGGGCAAGAAGTCGTCGGCGGCCTCGGCGACCGCGAGCGCGAAGCCGACGGCCACCGCGACCGTCCCCGCGTCCCAGATCGCCGTGACGGTCGAGAACGGCACCGACATCACGGGCCGCGCCTCCGCCATCGCCAACTCCCTGATCTCGCAGGGCTTCAGCACCGGCACGAGCACGGCCAACGCCCCGAACTCCGCGACCACCACCACCCTGACCTACGGCAGCGGCGACAAGGCCGAGGCGCAGACCGTCGCCAAGGCCCTCGACCTGCCCAGCTCGCACCTCAAGTCGGGCAGCGGCACCGGCGTCACCCTGGTGATCGGCAGCGACTGGTCGACCGGCACCTCCTACCCGGCGAGCGCCGGCGACACCAAGGCGGCCGTCGCCAACGCCAACGCCTCGACCGCCAGCGACTCCAAGACCTGCGCCAAGGTCAGCCAGTACAAGACGGTCAGCCTCAACGGGGTCGCGATGACACCGGCCCAGGCGTACGCGGCGGCGACCAACAAGCCCGACTCGGACAAGTAGGGACGAGGGAGAGGCGAGCCCCCAGGAGGGGGGTTCGCCTCTCCACGGCCGTGAAAGCATGTAACCGCCAGACACCTGGCCCGGCCGTGCGCACAGCGAGGTGACAGATGCAGTTCACCACCCGTCCCACCCTCCAGGGCACCTTCGGCATGGTGTCGTCCACGCACTGGCTGGCCTCCCAGTCGGCGATGGCCGTCCTGGAGGACGGCGGTAACGCGTACGACGCGGCGGTCGCCGGCGCCTTCGTCCTGCACGTGGTCGAGCCGCACCTCAACGGGCCGGCCGGCGAGGTGCCGATCCTGCTCGCCCCGGCCGGCGGCGAGGTGCGGGTGCTGTGCGGACAGGGCGTGGCCCTGGCCGGCGCCACCGTCGCCCACTACCGCGGACTCGGCCTGGACCTCGTCCCCGGCACCGGCCCGCTGGCCGCGGCCGTCCCCGGCGCCTTCGACGCCTGGCTGCTCCTGCTGCGCGACCACGGCAGCAAGCCGCTGGACGAGGTCCTGCGGTACGCCATCGGATACGCCGAGCACGGGCACCCGCCCGTGGAGAACATGGGCGCGACGGTGGAGAGCGTCCGCAAGCTGTTCGAGACCGAGTGGACGTCCTCGGCCGAGCTCTACCTGCCCGGCGGCCGGGCGCCCCGCACCGGCGAGCTCTTCCGCAACCCCGCCCTCGCCGCCACCTGGCAACGGCTGCTCGCCGAGACCGCGGGTGCCGGGGACCGGGAGTCCCGCATCGACGCGGCCCGCGAGGTGTGGCGCACCGGCTTCGTCGCCGAGGCGCTGGTACGGCAGGCCGCCCGCCCCACCATGGACACCAGCGGCGCACGGCACACCGGCACCCTCACCGCGGCCGACCTGGCCGGCTGGTCCGCGAGCTACGAGAGCCCGGTGTCGTACGACTGGAACGGCTGGACCGTGTGCAAGGCGGGCCCCTGGAGCCAGGGCCCGGCCCTTCTCCAGCAGCTCGCCCTGCTGCCGCCCGAACTGCCCGCCTACGGGTCGGCCGACTACGTCCACCTCCTGGTCGAGGGCTGCAAGCTCGCCATGGCCGACCGCGAGGCCTGGTACGGGGACGCGGCCGAGGTGCCGCTGCCCGAGCTGCTCTCCGACGCGTACAACGCCGGGCGGCGGGACCTGATCGGCGCCAAGGCCTCCGACGAACTGCGGCCGGGCAGCCCCGGCGGGCGCCTGCCCCGGCTGCCCGGGTACGCGCGTGTGGAGGCCGGGAGGAGCAGCGCCTTCGACCCGCTGGGCGCCCGTGAGCCGACCGTCGCACAGGTCGCCGCCGACGGCACCACCCGGGGCGACACCTGCCACCTGGACGTCGTCGACCGCTGGGGCAACATGGTCGCGGCCACACCGAGCGGCGGCTGGCTCCAGTCCAACCCCGTCGTCCCCGAGCTGGGCTTCCCGCTGGGCACCCGGCTCCAGATGGCCTGGCTGGAGGAGGGCCTGCCCAACTCCCTCACGCCCGGGCGGCGCCCCCGCACCACCCTCACCCCGTCGATCGCCCTGCGCGACGGCGTCCCGGTGCTGGCCTTCGGCACGCCCGGCGGCGACCAGCAGGACCAGTGGCAGCTGCACTTCTTCCTCGCCGTCGCGCTGCGCGGCGAGGTCCGCGGCGGCCTCGACCTCCAGGGCGCGATCGACGCCCCGAACTGGCACAACGACAGCTTCCCCAGCTCCTTCTTCCCGCGCGGCCGCCGCCCCGGCAGCCTGACCGTCGAGTCGCGCACGGACCCGGAGACCGTGGCGGAGCTGCGCCGGCGCGGCCACGACGTGACGGTCGGGCCGGGCTGGTCGGAGGGGCGGCTGTGCGCGGTGGCGCGGGACCCGGGGACAGGGGTGCTGTCGGCGGCGGCCAACCCGCGCGGGATGCAGGGCTACGCGGTGGGACGCTGACGCCGCAGCGCCGGCCCGCATCTCCGGGTCGGGGTGCACCGCCTCGTTCGTCCGTCGACGGCCCGCTGATCGCCGGCACCGGCTGTTCGTCCGCATTCCATGTTCCGTGCACCCAACCGGCGGGGATTGTCAGTGCCGCGTGCTCTCATGGAGGCATGATCGAAGCAACGGAGACCATCGACGAGTTTCTCCTCCAGCACGCCGGTGACGTCGAGGACGCCATCCGCAAGGCCGCCCGGACCGAGATCCTGCCCCGCTGGCGCCGGCTCGCCGACCACGAGGTCGACCAGAAGAGCGGCCCGCACGACCTGGTGACGGACGCCGACCGGCTCGCCGAGCGGTATCTCACCGCGGCGCTCGGCGCCCTGCTGCCCGGCTCCGTCGTGGTCGGCGAGGAGGCCGTGCACGCCGACCCGGAGACGTACGACGCGCTCCAGGGCGACGCGCCGGTGTGGATCGTCGACCCGGTCGACGGCACCCGCCAGTTCGTGCGCGGCGAGGACGGCTTCTGCACCCTGGTGGCGCTCGCCCACCGGGGCGTCCTGCTCGCCTCCTGGACCTTCGCCCCGGCCCGTGAGCAACTCGCCACCGCGGTACGGGGGAAGGGTGCCTTCCTCGACGGCGAGCGGCTGCTCGCCGGTGCGCCCGAGGCGGGCCGTGACCTCCGCATAGCCACCTCCCACCCGGACTACACGACCGACGCGCAGAAGCGCGCGCTGCACGCCCTGTGGACCGACGGCGTCGCCCCGCGTGTCTGCGGTTCGGCGGGCCTGGAGTATCTCGCCGTCGCCCGGGGCGAGTTGGACGCCACCGCGTTCTCCTGGGAGGCGGCCTGGGACCACGCGGCCGGGCTGCTGCTGGTCGAGGAGGCGGGCGGCGCCCACCTCACACTGGCCGGCGAGCCGTTCCGGATCACGGGCGACAACGCCCTGCCGTTCACCGCGGCCCGCGACGCCGCCACCGCCCACCGGATCGTGGACCTGCTGCTGAACCCGCGCTGGTAACCCGAGCGAGGGGAGTGTCAGTCCCCCGGCATATCCTGAAGCCGAGTGGCCATCGGCTGACGAAGGGGTCCGACTGTGCCGTCGATGCTCGATGCGGTCGTGGTGGGGGCGGGGCCGAACGGCCTGACGGCCGCCGTGGAGCTGGCCCGGCGCGGTTTCTCCGTGGCGCTCTTCGAGGCGAAGGACACCGTGGGCGGCGGCGCCCGCACCGAGGAGCTCACGCTCCCCGGCTTCCGGCACGACCCGTGCTCCGCGGCCCACCCGCTGGGCATCAACTCGCCGGCGTTCCGTGCCCTGCCCCTGGAGCGGTACGGCCTGCAGTGGCTGCACGCGGACCTGCCGATGGCGCACCCGTTCCCCGACGGCAGCGCCGCGGTGCTGGCCCGCTCCGTCGCCGAGACCGCGGCCTCCTTCGGACCGCGTGACGCGGGCACCTACCGCAGACTGGTGGAGCCGTTCCTGCCCAAGTGGGACACCCTGGCCCGGGACTTCATGTCGCTGCCGCTGACCGCGCTGCCGCGCGACCCGGTCACCCTCGCCCGGTTCGGCCTGGCCGGACTGCCGCCCGCCACCCTGCTGCTGCGCCGCTTCCGCGACGAGCGGGCCCGAACCCTCTTCGCCGGACTCGTCGCCCACGTCATGGCCCCGCTCAGCGGCTTCGCCACCGGTGCCGTCGGCCTGGTCTTCGCGCTCGCCGCGCACGCCCGCGGCTGGCCGGTGGCCCGGGGCGGCTCCCAGGCCATCTCCGACGCCCTCGCCGGGTATCTCACGGACCTCGGCGGTGCGATCCACACCGACTACGAGGTCAAGCGCCTCGACGACCTGCCGCCCGCGCGGTCGTACATCTTCGACACCTCGCCCACCGCCCTGGCCCGCATCGCCGGCTTCGGCACCTACTACCAGGGCTACCACTACGGCCCGGGCGTCTTCAAGATCGACTACGCGTTGGACGGACCGGTCCCCTGGACGGCGCCGGAGGCCCGCCGCGCCGGGACCGTGCAGATCGGCGCGGACAGCGCGGAGATCGGCACCGCCCTGCGCGCCGCCTCCCGCGAGGGCCGCGCCCCCGACCGGCCGTTCATGATCACCGTGCAGCCGAGTGTCGTGGACCCGGGCCGCGCCCCCGAGGGCAAGCAGGTGTTCTGGGCGTACGCCCATGTGCCGAGCGGCTGGACCGGCGACCTCACCGAGGTGATGGAGCGTCAACTGGAGCGCTTCGCCCCGGGGTTCCGCGACCGCGTGCTGGCCCGCGCCACCGCGGGACCCGCCGAACTCGCCGCCCGGAACGCCAACTACGTCGGCGGCGACATCGGCACCGGCGCGGTCTCCGGCCTGCAGATCATGCTGCGCCCCAAGCTGTCCCTGTTCCCGTACTGCACCCCGCACCCGGCCGTCTTCATCTGCTCGTCCGCCACCCCGCCGGGACCGGGCGTGCACGGCATGTCGGGGCACAACGCGGCGAAGGCCGTGTGGAGGAGGTTGCGACAGTCATGACCCGTATCACCCTCGTCCAGGGCGACATCACCCGGCAGAGCGTCGACGCCATCGTCAACGCGGCCAACTCCTCCCTGCTCGGCGGCGGAGGCGTCGACGGCGCCATCCACCGCCGCGGCGGCCCCGCCATCCTCGCGGACTGCCGCAAGCTGCGCGCCTCCCACTACGGCAAGGGCCTGCCCACCGGACAGGCCGTCGCCACCACGGCCGGCGACCTCGACGCCCGGTGGGTCATCCACACCGTCGGCCCCGTCCACTCCCAGAGCCTGGACCGCTCCGAGCTGCTGGCCTCCTGCTACCGCGAGTCCCTCAAGCGCGCCGACGAACTCGGCGCCCGCACGGTCGCGTTCCCCGCCATCTCCACCGGCATCTACGGCTGGCCGATGGACGACGGCGCCCGGATCGCGGTCGAGACCGTCCGGGACGCGGACACGGCCGTCGAGGAGGTGCGGTTCGTGCTCTTCGACGAGCGGGCCTACGAGGCGTTCGCCCGGCAGTTGCCCTGACGCCACGGCACGGGGTGCCGTCGCACCGCCCGCCCCGCACCCTGGACGGCAGGGAGAGGAGCAGGCCATGCCGACCAGCGGGCGAGTGCGGCACAGCGGGTCCCGGTCCGTCGTGTCCCGGTGGCGCGAGCGGACCGCTCGGCTCGTCGCCGCCGCGAAGGCCGTACACCGACGGGCGGAGACCCGCTTCCCGGTCGTCACGCACCTCGCCGACCGCATGGTGTCCGTGAACATCTTCGACACCGCCACCCGCCTGGCCGCCCAGTGCTTCCTGACCGCCGTTCCGCTGCTCTTCGTCTTCGCCGCCTACGCCCCACCGGTCGTCCGCGACCAGCTGCTCCGCTCCATGCGCTCGGTCTTCGGACTGTCGGGCCCGATCGACACCGGGATCCAGCAGCTGATGCAGCCGCCGAACGAGAGCCTGCGGCAGACCACCGGCGTGGTCGGCGGACTCATGGTGCTGATCTCGGCCACCGCCGTCAGCCGGGCCGTGCAACGGCTGTGCAAACGCGCCTGGGAGATCCCCCGCGGCGGCACCGGGATCGCCCCCTGGCGCTGGGTGGCCTGGCTCGCCCTGTGGATCGGTGCCCTGCTCGTACAGGGCACCCTGCACAACGGCCTCGGCCTGGGCTTCTGGCTGGGCATCCCGGTCACCCTCCTCTGCCAGACCGGCCTGTGGTGGTGGACGCAGCACCTGCTCCTCGGCGGCCGGATCAGCTGGCGGCCCTTGCTGCCCGGCGCCCTGATCACGGCGGCCGCCCTCACGGCCCTGACCGCGACCGCCCAGCTGTACCTGCCGCGGACGCTCGACCGCACGGTGGCCGAGTACGGCCCCGTGGGCTCGGTGTTCGTGCTCCTGTCCTGGCTGATCGTGATCTGCCTGACTGCCACCGTCAGCATCAGCACCGGAGCGGTCCTCGCCCAGGAGCCGTTCCTCGCCACCCGACTCGGCAGCCCGCCGCCCCGCCGGGACCCGGAGGCGCAGCTGCCCTGAAGCCGGGCCACCGGCCCCGTGCGCCCTGCGCGGCGGCGCCGACACTGGGATCCTGACCGTGTGGAGTGCCGACCACGGCCGACCGGACCCGGGAGGTGATCTCTGTGGCCGCGAGGGACGACAGCACACGGGGACCGGCCGTCGGGTACGCCGATCCACTGGGGGAGCCGTTTCTGCGCACCCGGTTCGCCGTGCCGGCCAGACCCGCCACCTTCGTCCGCAGACCCAGGCTGACCGCACACCTCGACCAGGCCCTCGACACCCCGTTGACCATGGTCAACGGCGCCGCCGGAGCCGGTAAGACCCTCCTCGTCGCCGACTGGGCGGCCGGGCTCGGCCAACCGGTCGCCTGGCTCACCAACGAGGCGGGCGACCAGGGACCCGGCATGTTCTGGGCCCATGTGCTGCACGCCCTGCACACCGCCGGAACACCGCTGCCCGCCGGGATCGGCGGCTCTCCCGGCGGCGTCCGCATGGTGGACCACAGGCTGCTGGCCCGCCTCGCCGACGAGCTGAACGGACGCGACCGGCCCGCGATCCTCGTCCTCGACGAGTTCGACCGGCTGGCCGCCCCGGAGACGGCCGAGCAGCTGGAGTTCGTCCTCCACCACGCCGGACGGGGACTGCGGCTGATCCTCGTCACCCGCACCGAACCCCTGCTGCCCCTGCACCGCTACCGGGCCGCGGCGGCCATGACCGAGATCAGGAACGACGAGCTGGCCTTCACCCCCGAGGAGGCGGCCGACCTGCTGGCCCGGCACGGCCTGCGGCTGCCCGCCGACGCCGCCCGCGCCCTGGTGGAGCGCACCCGCGGCTGGGCGGCCGGGCTGCGTCTGAGCGCCCTGGCCGCCCAGCAGAGCACGGATCCGGAGACCTACCTGAAGGAGTTCGAGGCCGGCCACAGCACCATCGCCGACTTCCTCCTCGCCGAGGTGGTCGGACGGCAGCCGTCCCCGACGCGGGACCTGCTGCTGCGCGTCAGCGTCCTGGACCGGTTCGGCCCCGAGCTGGCGGAGGCGCTGACCGGCCGCAAGGACGCCGGGCCGCTGCTGGCCGGGCTGTGCAGGCAGAACGCCTTCGTCGAGGACCTCGGACACTCCTGGTACCGGCTGCATCCGCTGTTCGGGGAGATCCTGCGGGTCCATCTCCGGGCGCGCTTCCCGGGCCTTGAACCCGAACTGCACCGCCGCGCCGCCTGGTGGCTGCGGGCCCACGGCGTCGTGCCCGAGGCACTGGCCCACGGCGCGGCGGCGGCCGACTGGGAGTGCACCGCAGGCGCCCTCGTCGACGACCTGGCGATCGGCCGGCTCCTCACCGGCCTGCGCGCCGACGACCTCACCGAGCTGTTCTCCGGGATGGGCCCGGAGGCCGCCGGAGCGGCCGTGGACCTGGTGCGTGCGGCCCGCGAGCTGTCCGAGCACGATCTCGACCACGGCCTGGCCCACCTCGGCCGCGCCGAGGAGAGCCTGACCCCCGGGGCGACCAGCGCCGCCGTCGGCCGGCTGAGCTGCGTGCTCCTGGAATCCCTGGCGGCCAGGCTGACCGGTTCCCCGGACCGCGCCGAGCAGGCGATGTCCGAGGCCGCGCGCCTGCGCCGCGAGGTGCCGCCCCACCTCCTCGCCAAGCACCCCGAGCTCACCGCCCTGCTCCTCACCCATCTGGGCTCGACCCGGGTGTGGGCCGGGCACTTCGACGAGGCACGCGCCGCCCTGACCGAGGTGGCCGACCTTCCCGGTGACGCCCTGACCGAGCTGTCCCGGGAGGACTGTCTCGGGCACCTGGCACTGATCGACTACCTCGACGGCTGGCCCGACCGCGCGGAGAGCCGGGCCCTGGCCGCGACGGACGTGACACGGCACTGCGGCGGACGCCCGTTCCCCGGCGCCGGGCTCGGACAGCTGGTGCTGGCCGCCGTGGCCGTGGACCGGGACGAGCTGGGGCGGGCCCGGGCCCTGCTGGCCGAGGCCGCCGAGTACGGCCCCGGCCCCGGCGTGCCCGACCCGGTGACCGAGGCGTGCCGCGCCCTGGCGACGGGCCGGCTTCACCTTGCCCTTGGCGACCCGGACGCCGCCGCGCACGCCGCCGACCCGGCCGTACGGACCCAGGTGGCCTCGCCCTGGGCCGAGACCGGCGCGGCCCTGACCACCGCGGCCGTCCTGCTCGCCGGGGGCCGGACCGGCCGGGCCGCCGAGGTGCTGGACGGGATCGAGCGCCTCGGCGGACCCGTGTGCGCTGCGGAAGTCGCGTGGGCACGGCTGGCCGCCGGCCACCGCGAGGAAGCCGTCGAGACGGCCGCCCGGCTGTGCGCGGAAGGCCGGACCGGCCCCGGGGTCACGGTCCGGGCCACCCTGGTGCTGGCCTGCGCGGCGGCCGACGCCGGGGACACCGGCACCGCCCGAAAGCTGCTGGCCAGGGCCCTCCTGGAGGCACGCCGGGACCGGCTGCGGCGCCCGTTCCTGGACGCCGGGCCGGGGATCCGCCGCCTCCTGGACACCCCGCCGCTGCACGGGCTGGCCGTGGGCTGGCTCTACGGCGACGGCCCCGGCGCCGACTCCCCGCCGCTGCTCGTCGAGGAGCTGAGCGGCCGGGAGCGCGAGGTGCTCGGCCGGCTGGCGCAGATGATGTCCACGCAGGAGATCGCCGCCGATCTGTACGTCTCCGTGAACACGGTGAAGACGCACCTCAAGAGCATCTACCGGAAACTCGGCGTGGGCCGGCGCGGTGACGCGGTGCGCCGGGCCCGCGAGCGCGGACTGCTGTGACCGCCGCCCGCGTCAGCCCCCGGTTCACCTGCGCCGGGTGAGGCCGGCGGACGGCCGCGAGAGGCAGGATCACTGGACAGACCGCAGCAGACCCGCGGCGGGAGACGGCTCATGCGCTACGAGATCCGCGTCGAAGGGACCATGTCGGAGACGCTGACCCGGGCCTTCCCGGAGATGGAACACGTGACGATGTCCGGCGAGACGGTCCTGTTCGGCCCCGTGGTCGACGAAGCGCATCTGTACGGCCTGCTGAACCGCTGTCTGTCGCTGGGGCTGCGGGTCGTGGAGATGCGGCGCCTGCCGGAGTGACAGGGGTGCAGCCGGAGGAGCGGCGCACGATCACCCGCACCGGGTGAGGAACCCCGGCGCTCACCGTGCGCACGCTGGGACCGCAGGGCGCGGCCGACCGGCCGGCGCCGTGGACGGAGGACGTACATGAGCGCGCAGACCTACCTCGCATACGACTATCCGCTGCTGAGCGCCTTCTGGACGATGCTGTGGCTCTTCCTGTGGATCATGTGGCTGGTCCTGCTGTTCCGGGTCATCGTGGACATCTTCCGCGACGACTCGATGGGCGGCTGGGCCAAGGCCGGCTGGCTGGCCCTCTGCATCGTGGTCCCCTTCCTGGGAGTCCTCGTCTATGTGATCGCCCGCGGCAAGGGCATGGGGCAGCGGGAGATCACCCAGGCCCGCGACCAGCAGAAGGCGTTCGAGTCGTACATCCGGCAGACCGCGCAGGGCGGCCCCGGGCAGAGCAGCAGCGTCGACGAACTGGCCAAGCTCTCCGAGATGAAGTCCCGCGGTGACATCTCGGACGAGGAGTTCCGCAAGGCCAAGGCACTGGTCCTGAGCGACTACCCGCCGGCCGAGCGCTCCGGCTCGGTGCCCACCGCCCACGGGCGCTGAGCACCCCTTCCGAGAACGAATCGAGGCAGCCGTATGACCGCCACACATCCCGCGCACCACCCGCACCAGCACACCGCCAAGATGGCGTGGGCCGGAGGACTGACCGCCTTCGCCGGCGTCATGCTCCTGATCACCGGACTGCTCGCCGTGTTCCGGGGCATCATGGCGATCGCCCAGGACGACGTCTTCGTCACGACCCCCAACTACGTGTTCAAGTTCGACCTCACCAGCTGGGGCTGGATCCACCTGGTCCTGGGCGTGATCGCCGTGGTCGTCGGCATCGGCCTCTTCCAGCCGGCCGCGTGGGCACGCGGCGCCGGTGTGGCCATCGCCGCGCTGGTGATCATCGCCAACTTCCTGTCCCTGCCCTACTACCCGGTCTGGTCCGTCGTGATGATCGCGCTGTCCGGATTCATCATCTGGGCGCTGTGCGTGGCGCGTGGCGACGACTCGGCGGAAACGGGCACGGACCTGGGCTGACAGCGCGGCCCGTGCCGCCTCCCGCGTGCGGGACTCCGCTCACACCGGGTCCCGCACGTTCAGCGTGACTCTCCCGGATCCGCTCGTCGGCCTGCCCCGGTCCTCGTGCCCGGTCGCGGAGTGCGGGCAGCGCCGTCGGGCACCAGATGAGCCTCGGCCGCGCGGCGGAACGCCGTGCCCAGCGGGTGGAGGTCGCCCGCGCGTGCGGCCAGCACCACCTGGACGGGGTCGGCGTCCTCGACCGGGACGAGGGTGATGTCCGGCCGCACGTTGCCGCGGAACCCGGCCGGTGCCAGGGACACCACCTCACCGCTCGCGACCAGCTCCAGCTTGTCCTCCAGCGTCTCCACCACGGGGCCCAGGTTGGTGTGGCCGGGGGGATTCGCCCCGATCCGGTCGGCGCCGGTGAAGCGGGGGAGCGGCTCGTCGGCGAAGTCGGCGAGGGTGACCGACTCCTTGCCGGCCAGCCGGTGGCCGAGCGGTACCAGGAGGACGCGCGGCTCGTCGTAGAGGACCGTTATGTCCAGGTCGTCGGCGGAGAACAGGAACCGGGTCACCACCACGTCGACCCGGTGGTCCAGCAGCGCGTCCCGCGGTTCGTTCCAGTCCACGTGCAGGGTGCGGACGTCGGCCGCCGGGTGGCGGTGGCGCAGCTCGCGCACGGCCGGGGTGACGATCATGTTGGTGGTGTAGCCGACGGTGAACGTGCCCTGCGCGGCCGCCGAGCGCGTACTCGCGGCGGCCCGGCCCGCCGTCCGCAGCAGCTCCCTGGCCTGCGGAAGGAAGACCGTCCCGGCCTCGGTGAGCCGGGTCCCGCGCGGCGTACGGTCGAGCAGCCGGGCGCCCAGCTGGTGCTCCAGACGCCGGATCTGACGGCTCAGCGACGGCTGGGCGAGATGCAGTGCGTCGGCCGCGCGGCCGAAGTGCAGCTCCTCGGCGACCACGGTGAAGTAGCGCACCAGGCGCAGCTCCAGGTCCACCGGCGGTACGAGGGAATCGGGCACCCGTCGACTCTACTCCCACCGCCTGAGCTGCGGTCATGACCGGACGGGCATCACCGGGTGCGGAACAGGTCTTGGACCCGGGGTCCGGGCCGGGCGCACGCTGGAGTCATCCCAGCACATTCACTCTCCGTGAGGTGATCTGTCATGCGTGTGTTCGTCACCGGTGCCACCGGTTTCATCGGCAGCGCGGTGGTCCGCGAACTGCTCGGCGCCGGCCACCAGGTGCTCGGCCTCGCCCGCTCGGACGCGGCCGAGGCGATCCTGAAGGAGGTGGGGGCGGAGGTGCACCGGGGCGACCTGAACGACGTCGACGGGCTGCGGATCGCGGCGGATACGACGGACGGGGTGGTGCACACCGGCTACAACCATGATTTCTCCGATATGCCGGGTGCTCTCCGTACCGAACTCGGCGTGCTGCAGGCCCTCGGTGACGCGCTCGCCGGGTCCGGCCGGCCCCTCGTCGTCACCTCCGTGACCGGCCTCCTCGCCCCGGGCCGCCTCGGCACCGAGGAGGACGAGCCCGACCGGGCGGGACCCGGTGCCCACCGGGCCCAGGCGGAACGCTCCGCCCTGGCCCTGGCCGACAGGGGGGTACGGGTCTCGGCGATCCGGCTCCCTCAGGTGCACGGAGTCGGCGACCACGCCTTCGTCCCACACCTGATCGGCATCGCCCGCGACAGGGGTGTCGCCGCCTACATCGGTGACGGCACCAACCGCTGGGCGGCCGTGCACCGCTTCGACGCCGCCCGCCTCTACCGCAAGGCCGTGGAGACGGCGCCGGCCGGTGCGGTGCTGCACGCGGCCGCGGAGGAGGGCGTCCCGCTCCGCGGCATCACCCAGGTCATCGGCCGCCGACTCGACCTGCCGGTCGTGTCCCTCGCACCGGAGGAGGCGACCGACCACTTCGGCTGGCTGGCACGCTTCGTCGGCAACGACAACCCCACGTCAAGCGCCGCCACCCGGGAACGGTACGACTGGCAGCCCGAGCAGCCCGGGCTGCTGGCCGACCTCGACCAGGACCACTACTTCGGCTGACGGCCGTAGAGCTCTGGGGCCCTGGAGGTCAGGGCACCTTCGTGTCGGATTTCCGCCAGCATCGGCCACACCCGGTGGCCGATGCTGGACCCATGCAGAAAGGGATGCACCTCGACCGCGAGCACTGTGTACGGGCCGTGCAGTCGAAGGACGCGCGGTTCGACGGCTGGTTCTTCACGGCCGTCCTGACCACCCGCATCTACTGCCGGCCCAGCTGCCCGGTGGTACCGCCCAAACCCGAGAACATGACGTTCTACCCGAGCGCGGCCGCCTGCCAGCAGGCCGGGTTCCGGGCCTGCAAGCGCTGCCGTCCCGACACCAGCCCCGGTTCCCCGGAGTGGAACCAGCGCGCCGACCTGGTCGCCCGCGCCATGCGGCTGATCGCCGACGGGGTCGTGGACCGCGAGGGCGTACCCGGCCTCGCCGCCCGCCTCGGCTACAGCCCCCGGCAGGTGGAGCGCCAGCTGCTCGCCGAACTCGGCGCCGGCCCGCTGGCCCTCGCCCGGGCCCAACGCGCCCAGACCGCCCGCCTGTTGATCGAGACGACCGCCCTGCCGATGGCGGAGATCGCCTTCGCGGCCGGCTTCTCCTCGATCCGCGCCTTCAACGACACCGTCCGCGAGGTCTTCGCCCTCTCCCCGAGCGAACTGCGCGACCGCCGCCCCAGGTCGGCGAACCACGCCCCGGGCGCACTCACTCTCCGTCTGCCCTTCCGCGCCCCCCTCAACCCCGACAACCTCTTCGGCCACCTCGCGGCCACCGCCGTACCCGGCGTCGAGGAGTGGCGGGACGGCACCTACCGGCGGACCCTGCGGCTGCCGTACGGCCACGGCATCGCCGCCCTCGCCCCGAAGCCCGACCACATCGCCTGCCGGCTCACCCTCAGCGACCTGCGCGACCTGCCCGTCGCCATCAGCCGCTGCCGGCGGATGCTCGACCTGGACGCCGACCCGGTCGCCGTGGACGACCAGTTGCGCACGGATCCCTTCCTGGCGCCGCTGGTCGACAAGGCCCCCGGGCGGCGGGTGCCGCGCACGGTCGACGAGGCGGAGTTCGCCGTCCGGGCCGTGCTGGGCCAGCAGGTCTCCACGGCCGCCGCCCGCACCCACGCGGCCCGCCTGGTGACCGCTCACGGCACCCCGGTGGACGACCCCGAGGGCGGCCTCACCCACCTCTTCCCGTCCCCCGAGGCGCTCGCGGAGGTGCCCCCAGACTCCCTGGCGATGCCCCGCACCCGCCGCACCACCTTCACCACTCTGGTCGGTCAACTCGCGGACGGCACCCTCCACCTGGGCGTCGAGAGCGACTGGGCGGAGGCGCGCGCCAGGCTCCTCGCCCTCCCCGGCTTCGGCCCGTGGACCGTCGACGTCATCGCCATGCGCGCCCTCGGCGATCCCGACGCCTTCCTCCCCACCGACCTCGGAATCCGGCGCGCCGCCCAGGAGTTGGGCCTGCCCGGCACCCCGGCCGCCCTCACCGCACGCGCGGCGGCCTGGCGCCCCTGGCGGGCCTACGCCGTCCAGTACCTGTGGGCGACCGACAGCCACCCGATCAACTTTCTGCCCGTATAAGGATGTTGCCGTGAAGAACCACACCGTGACCGACAGCCCCTACGGCCGCCTCACCCTGGTCGCCGAGGACGGCACCCTCTGCGGCCTCTACATGGAGGACCAGCGCCACCGCCCGCCGGAGGAGACCTTCGGCGCCCGCGACGACGACCTCTTCACCGAGGCGGAGGATCAACTCTCCGCCTACTTCGCGGGCGAGTTGAAGGAGTTCACCCTCGAAATGCGCCTGAACGGGACCTCGTTCCAGCGTGGCGTCTGGGAGCAGCTGCGCCTGATCCCCTACGGAGAGACCCGGTCGTACGGCGAACTGGCCGAAGCCCTGGGCAATCCGCAGGCCTCCCGCGCGGTCGGCCTCGCCAACGGAAAGAACCCGATCGGCATCATCGTGCCCTGCCATCGCGTGATCGGCGCGAACGGCAGCCTCACCGGCTACGGCGGCGGCCTGCCCCGCAAGCAGCGTCTGCTGGACTTCGAGCGGGGTGCGGGCCTCTTCTGACCGCCCGGCGACCGGGTCAGTCGCCCAGTACCCTGCGCAGATAGGCGTTGGTGAAGCGCCGATCGGGGTCGAGCCGGTCGCGCACCGCCCTGAACTCGTCGAACCGGGGATAGGCGGTCGCGAAGCAGGCGGCGTCCCGGGTGTGGAGCTTTCCCCGTGCGGGCGCCCCATCGTGCGCGACGAAGATGCGCTCCGCTTCGGCGAAGTACCGCCGTCAGGGCATGCCCCGGTACACATGGACGGCGATGCAGGCGCTGTCGCGTCCGGATGCCGTGGAGAGGGTGATGTCGTCAGCGGGGGTGGTGCGGACCTCGACCGGGAAGCCGATGCGCAGATCGGAGCGCTCGACCACGGTCTTGAGTTCACGGAGGGTGTCGAGGACGGCCGCGCGCGGGACGGCGTACTCCATCTCGATCATCCGGACACGGCGCGGGCTGGTGAAGACCTTGTAGGGGATGTCCGTGTAGGTCCGGGTCGGGTGCGGGACGGGCCGGCGCCGCTATCTGACGGACCGGACGCGGTACACGAGCAGGACCCCCACGGTCGCGGCCACGCCGACGCAGGAGAACAGGAGCGGATAGCCGCGGTCGGAGGTGATGACGAAGCTGGCGATCAGCGGGGCAAGCGCGGGCGGGACGATCGTGCCGATGTTCATGATCCCGAGATCCTGGGCCCGGCTCTCGGCATCCGGCAGGACCTGGGTGATCAGGGCCTGGTCGACGGCCATGTAGGCGCCGAAGCCGCCGCCCATGACGGCTGACGCGACCAACGTGACGCCGAAGTCGGGAAAGCTCGCCAGCAGGAAACCCGCAGCCGCCTGGAGCAGCGCCGCCAGCGCCACGAAGATCCGGCGTCTGCCGAGGCGGTCGGAGAGCACCCCGGCGACGGAGCTGGCCAGCACACCGGCCAGCAGGTACAGGGCCGTACAGGCGAGCAGACTGCCGGCCGGATCGGGGACCTTCAGGTCGTCGGTCAGGAAGTAGAGGGTGTAACAGACGCCCAGTGAGTTCGCGAGGTTGACCAGCAGCCGTCCGCCGAACGCCCAGGCGAAGTCACGGTTCCTGAGCGAGCGGCCCATGGAGGTGAGCAGCGTGCGCAGCCGCAGCGCGGGCTCGGAGTCGTACGCGGTGTCACGGAAGCGCGCGACGAACGGCACGGTGCAGACGATCAGCAGCGCCGCGACGACGAGGTAGCCGCTCGCGGGGGACAGCGCGAAGGCGGAGACGAGGGCGATGCCGGTCACCACGCCGAGGGACTGGGGGCCGTAGATCGTGCTGGACACCACGCCGCGCTGGTCGACGGGGACGCGGTCGGCGATCATGGCGGTCAGCCCGGCGGTCGCGGCGCTGAGGCCGAGCATGCTCGCGGACCACGCGAGGGTCACGCCGGTCACCGTCGTCTGCTCTCCGGTGATCGCCAGCCCGGCCGCGAAGGACAGCGCACCGACCGCGAGCCAGAGCCTGCGTCGTCCGAAGCGGCTCCGGGAGCGGTCGCACAGCGCCCCGCACACCGGGAGGGCGACGAGTGAGACCAGTCCGGCGAGGGCGTTGACGACGGCGAAGCTCTGGACCTTGGACGCCGGGTCGATGATCTCCAGCTGCTGGGGCAGCAGCAGTTGCAGGGGGACGAGACTCGCCATCCAGTATCCGAACCACACCAGGCCGAACAGGGTGATCCAGCCGCGGGAGACCGGATCGGTCGGCGCATGGCCGGCATCGGTCGCGACGGCGGCCGCCGGCACCGGGGCCGGCGGGCGGAACTCGGTGGGCATACGGCCTCCGGGGAACGGAAACGGGCCTGTTCAGGAACGGGTCAGGATCGGCTCGGGCACGGCTCGGGCACGGCTCGGAAACGGCTCAGGCACGGCTCGGGCACGGCTCACAAGAAGGCGTGTCCCTCGCCCCGGTAGGTCGCGACCTCGTCGACGACCTCCGCGCCGGACACCAGGTGGAGCGTGTTGACGCGTTCGCACAGTTCGCCGGCCTTGGCGTGCCGGAACCACACGTGGTCGCCGAGCCGCAGTCCGTGCGCGGCGGCACCCAGGACCGGGGTCTGGACCTCGCCGGCCCCTTCCCGGGGGTTCGTGCGCAGGCCGTGCGGCCACGTCAAGGTGGGCTGCCGGTCCGGTTCGGTCGGGCCGGAGGCGATCCAGCCGCCGCCGAGCACGGTGGCGATCCTGGCGCTCGGCCGGCGCACGACGGACATGACGAAGAAGGCGGCGGGACGGGGGCGGAAACGCCGGTAGAAGTCGAAGAGTCCGGGTCCGTAGAGCCCCGATCCGGCACCGATCTCGGTGATGACGTCTTCGGCGGAGGTCTGCTCGACGGAGCCCGTACCGCCGCCGTTGACGAACTCCAGCGGGGCCACGGCCTCCACCGCGGCTATGACCGCCGCGCGCCGGTCTGCCAGTTCGGCGGCGGACAGGCGCTGCATGGTGCGGACCGCGGCCCGCCTGAGCAGCGAACCGGGCTGGTTGTCGCCCAGGCCGGCGATCTGGCCCTCGTAGGACATGAGTCCGGCCAGCCGGAATCCGGGCCGCTCCTGGACGGCACGGGCGAGTGCGGCGGCCTGCCGGGGGGAGTGCACCGGCGACCGGTACGGGCCCAGGTGGATACGGCCTCCGGCCAGTTCCAGCGAGGCGTCCAGATCGATGCAGACGCGGATGTCGGGGCGGGAGGTGCCCACCACCTCGTCCACGAAGTCCAGTTGGCCGATCGAGTCGATCATGAGGGTGACGCGCGAGGCCGCGCGCTCGTCCGAGGCGAGCCGCCGCAGCGCGGTGCGGTCCGTCGTCGGATACCCGATCACCACGTCCTCGTGGTCCTCGGCCAGCCACAGGGCCTCCGGCAGTGTGAAGGCGAGGATTCCCCGGTACCCCGGACGCCGGACGGCCCGCCCGATCAGCTCGCGGCTGCGGACCGACTTGCTGGCCAGGCGGATGGTCGCCCGCCCGGCCGCCCGAAGGGCCAGATCGGCGGCGTTGGCGTCGAAGGCGTCCAGGTCCACCACGGCGAACGGTGGTTCCAGGTGTTCCGTGGCCCGGTTCAGCTGGATCATCCGGTCGTGGTCCGGCCCGCTGACAGCGGCCAGGGCCCTTTTGGCGTCCGGCCGGAACGTGACGTGCGTACTCACATCCGCACCCTTTCTGGGAGGTTCGTGCGAAGAGCGGGCGGGGGGGGAAGTGCGGGCGGGGGACGCCCCTCAGTTCCCGGACGACGGGATGCCCGGAGCGGAGAGCAGCCTCGCCCGCTGCCGCCGGCCCCTGGCCTCGACGACGGGGATGATCCGGCGCATCAGCCTGGGGAAGACTCCGGCGACCCGTTGCACGCGGCCGGCGAACGGCGGGAACACCACTTCGACCGGCCTGGTGGTGACCGCGTCGACGACGGCCTCGGCGATCTGTTCCGGGGCGTAGGACTTCTCCGCGAAGGCGATGGCGGAGGTGGGGTCGGCCATTTCCTGGTCGAGCATGCCGGTCCGGGTGGACGGCGGATGGACGATCGTGAAGTCCACCGGTCCATCGCGTTCCTCTATCGCGACGCTGTGGTGGAAGGCGCGAAGTCCGTGCTTCGTGCCCCCGTAGGTGGCGTATCCGGGCAACGGCAGGAACGACGTCATGCTGCAGACGTTGATGATGTGACCGTGGCCCTGCGCGGTCATGCGTCCCAGCGCCGTGCAGACTCCCGTGACGGTGCCGAGCAGGTTGATCTCGACGATGTCGCGGTGCTGCTGGGGGCGGAGATCGCGGGCGTTCCCGGTGTGGGTGATGCCGGCGTTGTTGACCAGCACGTCGACGACCCCGAAGCGGGCCTGCGCCGCGTCGAAGGCCCGGATCCACTCCTCGGGGGAGCGGATGTCCAGGGTGTGAGCGGCGGCGCGGTCGCCGAGGGCGCGGGCCCGGGCCAGGACGGCGTCCTCGTCCACGTCGGTCAGCATGACGTGATGGCCGCGCGCGACCGCCAGTTCCGCGATGGCGGCTCCGATGCCGCCGGCTGCGCCGGTCACGAGGATGACCCGGCTCTTCTCGGATGTTCGGGGCATGGCCACAGATTCTCCTGGTCAACTGTCCAAGTCAATTGTTCAGATCGAATTCACGCGAATTGTTACTTCGGGACCTCGGGCTTCAAAGCTTCGGGACCTCGGGGCTTCGGGGCTTTGGGGCTTTGGGGGCTTCGGGAGTCACATCCGCACCAGTTCGACGCGGCCGCCGTTGAGTTCGGCGGCGCGGACGGGGTCGTCCGTCGGGACGGTGGCGGCGAAGAGGGTGCGTCCGTCGGCTCCGGCCATCAGGCAGCTCAGGGTGTGCTGGCTCGTGGCGACCCGGTCGATGACCCGGCCGCCGGGTGCGACGCGCACGCACTCACCTCGCAGGGCGTTCGCGACCCATATCGACGTGCCGTCGGCGTCCCACCCGATGCCGTCCGGGGCGATCGGGGACGAGGAGCGCTTGGAGACGGCGGGGCGGTCCAGGAGCGCCGAGATCCTGCGGGTGACGCGGCCGGCCGTCCCCGGGTGGTTCACGAGGCGCCACAGGAGCGGTGAGATCAGGGGCGCCCACGGTCGCGGATCCGTAAGGGAGCCGTCGGGGTTCCTGGAGAAGGCGGTCAGCCGCATGGCCAGGCTCTCGGCCACGATCACGGTTCTGCCGTCGGGGCTGAGCAGGGTCCCGTTCGGGAAGAGCAGGGGCTCGGTCAGCCCGAGCAGGCTGCCGTCCGGCGCCAGGCAGGCGAGCGGGGCTCTCGGCGGGCCGGGTGGCGTGTAGAGCATGGAGTTCGGGTGCTCGCGGGAGTGGGCGTGGTAGTCGAAGCCGAAGTTGCCGACGTAGGCACGCCCTTCGGGGTCGACGAGCATGTCGTTGACCGGACCGCCGACGATGTGCCGCAGGTCGGCGTGTTCGACCAGTTCGCCGTCGGCCTCCAGGCGGTACACGCAGCCACCGTCCATGGAGACGACGAGCAGGCGGCCGTCGGGGAGCCAGCCGAGTCCGCCCGCCCGGCCGGGGACCTTGAGCACCGCCTCCGGCTCTCCGGCTCCGTCCCATCGGTGCACCGTGCCGTGCGCGAGATCCGAGAACCACAGGGCTCCCTGATGCCAGCGCAGGGACTCGGGAACGCCCAGGCCGCTCAGCGCGACCGATGCCGTCCTCTTCATCCGACCGCTCCTTCTGGACGCGGGATCGAGAGGGCCAAGCGCCTCTCCCCACGACTTGGACGCTTGTACAAGACGCTTGACTTGTACGGGTGACCGTCTCATTCTGGGCGAAGAGAAGTCAACGTTCCGGTGGGGAGTTTTCGTGACCCAGAACCAATCCCTCGTCGCAGCAGGCCCCCCGGTGGGGGCACGTATCGCGGTGGACGATCCCGCCACCGGAGCGGTGGTCGGCGAGGTGCCCGACACGTCCGCAGAGGAGGTGGCGCGGGCGGTGGAGCGCGCCCGGCGGGCGCAGCGGGACTGGGCCGGGCTGGACACCCGGGCGCGCGCCGGGTTCTTCGCGCGCGGCCGCCGCTGGCTGCTGGCCCACCGGGAGGAGATCGCCGACCGCATCGTCGAGGAGAACGGCAAGGCGCGGGAGGACGCGATCGTCGAGATCGTCTACTGCGCCGCCGCCTTCGCCTACTGGGCGAAGCAGGCCCGCGGCCTGCTCGCGCCGACGAGGATCCGCTCCCTCTCGCCCTTCGTCCTCGGCCGCAGCATGTACACGCGCCGGGTGCCGCGCGGTGTCGTCGGAGTCATCGGGCCCTGGAACAACCCGCTGCTCAACTCCTTCGGCGACGCCGTCCCCGCCCTCGCCGCGGGCAACGCGGTCGTCCTGAAGCCCTCCGAACAGACCCCGCTCACCGCGCTGCTCATGGCGCGGATGGCCCGCGAGTGCGGCTGGCCCGAGGGCGTCTTCCAGGTCGTCACCGGCGCGGGGGCCACCGGGCGTGCGGTCGTGGACACCGTGGACTTCGTGATGTTCACCGGATCGACCAGGACCGGCCGCCAGGTCGCGGCCCGGGCGGGCGAGCGCCTCATCCCCTGCTCACTGGAGCTCGGCGGCAAGGACGCCCTGGTCGTCCTGTCCGACGCCGCCCTTGAGCGGGCCGTCAACGTCACGATCCAGGGGGCCCTGTCCAACGGCGGGCAGATGTGCACCTCGGTGGAGCGGGTCTACGTCGAGGCGCCGGTGTACGACGCGTACCTCGCCCTGCTGCGGGAGCGGTTCCAGCAGGTCACCTCGGGCCGGCCTGCCGGGCTCGGAAGCGTCGACGTGGGCGCCGTCACCTTCCCGCCCCAACTGGAGGTCATCAAGGACCACGTCGAGGACGCCGTGCGCAAGGGCGCCCGCGTACTCGTCGGCGGGCATGCCTCCGAAGGACCCGGCCGGTTCTTCGAACCCACGCTGCTCGTCGACGTCGACCACAGCATGAAGTGCATGCGGGAGGAGACCTTCGGCCCCACGCTGCCCGTGATGAAGGTCGCCGACGCAGAGGAGGCCATCCGGCTGGTCAACGACAGCCCGTACGGGCTCCAGGCCTCGATCATCGGGTCGGACATGAAGCGCGCCCGCCGCCTCGCCGAACGGTTCGAGGCCGGATGCGTCACCATCAACGACGCCCAGACCAACTACATGGCCCTGGGCCTGCCGATGGGCGGCTGGAAGGAGTCGGGCCTCGGGGTCCGCCACGGGGCCGAGGGATTCCTCAAGTACACCCGGCTCCAGGCCGTCAGCATCAACCGGTTCCCGATGCGCCGGGACATGCACATGATCCCGTACGAGCCTTCGGCCTACCGGTCCCTGCTCCGCCTGGTGGACGTCATGTACGGCAGAGGCCTGCGCGGCCGCGCCGAATAGCGCTGCCAGAAACCGCAGTTGACGAACCCGTGGCTATCCGTCCGCAGTTCGCGCACCCGGCACTTTCCGTATCCGGCACTTCACGCATCCGCACTTCACGCATCCGCAGTTCACGCATCCGCAGTTCACGAGAGGGCCAGACCATGACCATGACCCCCGAGGCGACGGCACACGCGTCCGTCGCCACCCTGCCCGAAGGCGTCTCCCTTCCGCTGCCCCAGCAGAACCTGACCTTCGAGCAGGAGCGCGAGGTGCGCAAGCAGGAACTCGCCGCCGCCTTCCGCCTGTTCGCCCGCTTCGGATTCTCCGAGGGCGTGGCAGGCCACATCACGGCCCGTGACCCCGAGAACCCGTCGGCGTTCTGGGTCAACCCCTTCGGTATGTCGTTCAGCCGGATCCGGGTCTCCGACCTGATCCTCGTCGACCACGACGGCACGCTCCTGGAGGGCAGGCGCCCGGTCAACAACGCCGCGTTCTGCATCCACTCGGAGGTGCACCGGGCCAGGCCGGAGGTGGTCGCGGCGGCGCACACCCACTCCGTGCACGGCAAGGCCTTCTCCAGCCTCGGCGTCCCGCTGGCACCGATCACCCAGGACGCCTGTGCCTTCTACGAGGACCACGGCGTCTACGCGGACTACCGGGGCGTGGTGAACGACACCGAGGAGGGCCGGCGCATCGGCGCGGCACTGGGCGACGGCAAGGCCGTCGTGCTGCGGAACCACGGACTGCTCACGGTCGGCGCGTCCGTCGCCGAGGCGGCCTGGTACTTCATCACCATGGAACGGTCCTGCCAGGCCCAGTTGCTGGCCATGGCCGCCGGGGAGCCCACGCTCATCGACCCCGAGACGGCGCGGATGGTCCGCGACCAGATCTCCGGACCGCTGCCGGGCTGGTTCCAGTTCCGTCCGCTCTGGGACCAGATCACCGCGGAACAGCCCGACCTGTTCGACTAGGCCGCTCGCGGGCGGGCCAGTGTCAGGAGGTGTTCGCCGGTCAGGCGCAGGACCTCGCGGCTGTGCTCGCTGTCGCGGTCGACCAGCCAGCTCAGAGTGATGCCGTCGAGCACCGCGTTGAGGTAGCGGGCCAGCACCGGAACGGGCACGGCCCACTCGATGCCCGCAGCGTCGGCGGCCTCCTCCAGGAGTTCCTGGTGGACTTCCCGGTAGTGCTGGTACTGGCGCCGGGCCAGGTCCTCCAACCCGGCCTGGCGCAGGGCGTAGTGCGTGAGTTCGTAGCTGACCTGGTGCTCTCCCGGACTGAGCTCGACAGTGCCCCAGAAGGCGCTCAGGCTCCTGGTGATCCGTGATCCGAGGTCGCCCTCGCCTTCGAACGTCTTCCGCGCGGTGGCCACCGTGGCGTCGGTGAAGCGGGTGAGGACTTCCTGAAGCAGTTCCTCGCGCGAGTTGAAGCAGTAATGGAAGACGCCCAGCGGCATTTTCGCCTCGTTGACGATGGCCCGTGTGGTCGCCTTCGCGACTCCCTCGCGGATCATCACCCGAAACCCCGCCGCGATCAGCTCCTCGCGTCGGTCCTTCGCTGCCATGCGGGACATCTGGCTCGCCTTCTGCTTCGACGACGGAATGCGTGTGCCACCCATGCTATCGCAGCGTCTTGGACGGTTGACCAAGATCTGGCGTCAGCTGGTCTCGCCGCCCGGCTCGGCAGCCGTTCGGGCGGGCGGCCCGGCGAGCCGGTGCGGCCCGGACGGGGGCGGCCGGATCTCCGTGATCACCGACGGACTGGCGGTGTGCGAGGAACTCGTCCAGGACGAGAACGTCGAACTCATGCTGCTCGGCGGCATGGAGCTTACGGCGTACGCGCGGGTGCTCAGGTCATGGACACCACGGCCGCCGAAGTGCCGGCCGGACAGCGCTGCGGCCCGGACGGCGTCGGAGGAAGCGGGCGTGTTCGTGATGCAGGTGAGCCCTGCCGGCGCCTAGGAGTGGTTCTCCGCGGTCAGCCGCTGCATCAGCTTGGGCAGCGCGGTACCGATGGGTTCGCGGATGACTTCGTCGGCCAGTTCGTCGTAGGGCGTGGGTTCGGCGTTGACGATGACCAGCCGTGCCCCGTGGTCGGCGGCCACGCCCGCGAGCCCCGCGGCCGGCTGCACCTGGAGGCTGCTGCCGACGGCGATGAACACCGTGCAGGCCTTGCTGATGGCGAGGGCTTCACCGAGGACGCCCGGGTCGAGTTGCTCCCCGAACATCACGGTCGCCGATTTCAGGATCCCGCCGCACTCCAGGCACGGCGGATCCTCCTCGCCGGCCGCGACCCGGGCGATGGCGTCCTCCATCGGCCCCCGCGTATGACACTTCGTGCACACGACGCTGCGCGCGCTGCCGTGCAGTTCGAGCACCTTACGGGCGGGCATGCCGCCGAGCTGGTGGAGTCCGTCGACGTTCTGGGTGATGACCCTGACCGGCACGCCGGACTGTTCCAGCTCGGCCACCGCCCGGTGCGCGGCGTTCGGCTCGGCCTTCAGCGTCCGGTTCTTCCGCCGCATCTGCCAGGACCGGCGCCGGATCTCCGGGTCGCCCATGTAGTACTCGTACGTCACGAGCTTCTCGGCCTCGGGATCGCGCCGCCACAGCCCGTTGGGGCCGCGATAATCGGGGATCCCGGAATCGGTGGAGATGCCTGCCCCACTCAGGATGGCGACGAGAGGCTTGTTCATGGGCCGAGACTAGGACGCCTGCGCGGACGGAGGCGAACGGATATCAGGGAGCGGCCGCGTCCCCGGCGCACCGCCCCTGCCGAAACCCGTCAGGGTCGGTACCGACGGCACCGACCGAGCGCAGCGAACGCCCGAGGTCTCCGGCGAGGTTACGAGGGTGTCGCCGCCACCACCAGAGGTCGGAGCCGGGCAGCTTGTGGAACCAGCCGAGTGCTTGGCCGTCGTCGACGGTCGCGGCCCTGCACCGGCCGTCCAGCGACGGTGAACGCCGTCCGCCGGCCGCGCCGGTGCAACAGCTCTCCCACCTCGGTTTCGGTAGCCACGGACGGGAGACTCCCACGCCGAATCCGTCCGGGCGACCGAGACATGTCCCGCCAGAGGCTGCGAGTCATGGAGCCGCGTACTGGCGGACGAACCTCACCGTGCGGCAACTCGCCCCGCTGTTCCGGGTGTCCGGGTGGTCCCTCCGGCCCGGGCCGGCTGGGCGCCGCATCCCACATCGGGGCGGGTGACGGGCACTTCGCCGGTTCCCGTTAGGCTCCCGTGAACTTCAGTCCCGGCGCACGCCGGGGTTTCTCGCGCGGGTGCTCCCAGTCGGGGCATCGGGGGGTGGGCGGATGATGAATGTTTCTGCACTCGGAAGACGGGTCGTAGCGGCGGCGGGTGTGGTGTCGGTGCTGGCGCTGACCGGCGCGTGCGGTGCGGACAGCGGGGACGATGCTGGAGCACGTAAGAGGTCTGCGACCGCAGGATCCGCCTCGCCTGCGAGCTCGGCGCCGCAGCAGGCATCCGGATCGCCCGTCTCCGAGACCGGGAAGGGGCTCGACCAGAAGGGCCTCGACGGCCTGGCACTGACCTCGCACGACGTCCCCGGCTATACGGTCGATACCGTCACGGGCAAGGGCAGCCCGGTGGACCACGACGTGCTCACGGCCTACCGCGCCGTCACACCCGCACCTTGCCGACCCGTCTACGCGGCCGCAGAGCTGGGCAGCCTGCACGACTTCACGGCCCAGGTCATCCAGGACGTGGTGTCCGCCTCCGACGATCTCGGGCAGCACGCGAGTGTCGGCCTGACCTCCTACACTCTTGCCGATGCCCGCAGGGCGATGACCGAACTGCGCGCAGCGCTCGCGAAGTGCGCCACCGCCGAGATGCGCCCGTCCGCTGCTCACCCCGATGCTGGGCTGGGGTATTCCGGTAGCCGGTCCCGGTCCGTTTCCGGCTACGGCGACGAGACCCTCGCTTTCGACGCCTCCCGGGTCGTCGTCGACGGCGGCAGGGGACCCGGCATCCCCTTCACCGTCCTGGTCGTCCGCCAGGAATCCACCATCGCCACCTTCATGTCCCTCAACCCCATCCAGCCCCCGACGATCCCCCAGGACATCGTCGACGCGCAGCTGAAGAAGCTCGCGTAGCTCGCTCAGAGGGCGAAGCACCTCACGTACTCCGGCTCGCCCTGGTCCTCGTAGGGCGTTGGCTCGGTGGTGACGATGATCAGCCGTGCGCCGTGGTCGGTGGCCACGCCGGCCACAGGCCCCCTGTCCATGCTCGGGACGCATGGACGGAATCCCGCCGTCGCAAGGCATCGGCGGATGTAACACCGACCACGCGGCGCGCAGGCGTGATCCGAGTTATCGGGTGGCCCCTGTGAGTCCCTGAACTGCGGCGATCACGCTGTCCGCCACCTCGGTCACCGGCTTGGACGCATCGATGATCGTCGCGGCACGGCTTTCGTAGATCGCTCGCATCCGAGGATTCCACTTCAGGGCCGCTGCGAGCTCTTCGGGATGTTGACCGAATGTGTTCGTAGTGCGCGTCGCGAGCCGGTGGCGGAGGGTGTCCTCGTCGATCACCAGACACACGATGAGGTCGAAAAGATCGCGGACGTCTGCCTCGTTCTCCGCCGACCCACACAAGAACGCGACTCGGGAACGAGACTCCTCGACGAGGGTCTCGACGCGCTCGCGGACGATCGCCCACCCGTATCGGTCGAGCCAGCCCTCAGGAACCGGATAGGGAGGATCCACCACCACCTCACCCTTGGCTCGGTCGATCCAGCGACTGAAGCCGTCCTCGTCGGCGTCGAGCGCAACGTAGCCACGCGCTCGCAGTACCCCGCAGACCGTGGACTTACCAGTCCCTGAATTGCCCGTCACCCACACCAACGTCACGCCGCCAGCGTAGACATGACCGCCCCGGGACAGTGCTGTGACCGCGCAGGTTCGCGGCCAGGGTCTGCGGAAGTCGAAGTCGACCCCGTGCAGCCAGAAGCCCGCTACCGTGCTGCTCAGGTACGGCTGGGAGCGTTTCGGTATCGAGGAAGTGATCAATCACTGTCAGGACCAGGTGGGATGTGCCTGGTCCTGGCCGGGCTCTGTCATCCCTCCCAAGGGAGTCCGGCGTGGCGACACCTTGCGATGGCTGATCCGCCAGCCGTCAGCGGTGCGCACGGCGGTGTCGTCGTAGGAGACGGAACCGCAGGAGCCGTCCGCCTTGACACCCAGCCCCTTGGAACGGATCTGCACCCGGCCGTCCGCCAATGCCGTCACGACGACGTTGGTGACGTGATGTGCGACAGGGTTGGCCGCTCCCAGCGCCCATGCCGCTTCTCGGATGGCTGCCACCCCGGACAGCGGCTCCTGGCCGAAGTCGGTGAGGTCGTAGACCACATCGGCGGTGAACAACTCCTCCAACCGGTCGAGGCTTCCGTCGTCGACGAGGTGGCCGTGTAACGAGACCAGTTCGGTGATGGCCAAGCGATCTTCAAGAGCGAGTGACACGCGCGTCCTCTCCGGCCCTGCGTGGAATGCGCCAGGCCGAGCATCGATCCGACGTCAGCACGGCACCACACCGCTCAACGCCGGGCGGGTCCGGCAGGAGCAGGGCCGTGCCCGTCGTGATCGTCCCTTACCGGCGGTCAGCCTGCCACCGACTTGTCCACCTGCGCCCTGTCACCCTCGGCCGAAGCACTGCATACGGGACAGCCCCTGGGCGTCCCGGTCTGAAGTGGTCTGTTGGTTGTCCGTGCTCGCGCCGTGCTCGGGATGCATGGACGGAATCCCGCTGTCGGTCGGGACACCGGCGCCGCTGAGGACGGCGGCGAGGTGCTTGGTCGTGTGTTCGCGGGAAGGGCGGGCAGGGCGGGTCCGGTGCGGGCGGCGAGCGGGTGTCGGCGGGTCGTTCAGCCCACCCGGTGGCCGTTCTCCAGCTCGGCGGTGCCCGAGCCCTCGGGCAGGACGTCCAGTGCGGCCAGGACACGGCGGCCCAGCGAGCCCGGCAGATGGGCGGTGAGTTCCGCGCGGGGGACCAACCGCCAGGACAGCAGCTCCTCCTCCTGGAGGCGGATCGCCCTCAGGTCGGCGGCGGAGACGACACCGCCGTCGTAGAGGTAGGCGACGATCGGCGGCCGGCCCGCGCCGTGCACCCAGTCCACCGCGAGCAGCCGGCCCATCTCGCGGTCCAGGCCGATCTCCTCCAGGGTCTCCCGGCGGGCGCCCTGGCGCGGGGTCTCCCCGTCGTCGGACTCTACGGTCCCGCCCGGCAGAGCCCAGCCCTCCCGGTAGTTGGGCTCGACGAGCAGCACCCGTCCCTCGGCGTCCCGGATGAGCGCGGCGGCCCCGGCGAGGATCCGGGGGAGGCTCGCGATGTACGCGGCGTAGGCGTCAGTCGTGGTCACTCGGGAAGAGTAGCCAGTGCGGACGCCGTACTCGTCCGGGCGAGGTGGACGGTCCGCTCCGCCAGGTCGCTGATGCGGGCCCCGTCGAAGCCGAAGACGGCGCTGCGGACCGTGTCCTCAAGAGGGGCCTTCCACTGGTCCGGGACGGCCGCCGCGCCGGCCAGCACCCCGGCCACCGAGCCCGCCGTCGCGCCGTTGGAGTCGGTGTCCAGGCCGCCGCGCACGGTGAGGGCGATGGTCCGGGTGAAGTCGCCGTCGCCGTGGAGGAGCCCGGCGGTGAGGACGGCCACGTTCGGGACGACGTGGATCCAGCCGAGGCCGGAGGTCTCGTCGGAGACGGTGGTGAGGGTGTCCTCCCAGCTCAGCCGCGTCTCGTAGAGGGAGACGACCCGGCGCACGGTCCTGGCCAGGCGGCAGCCCGCCGGTACGACGGTGAGCGCGGTGTCGACCGCCTGCCGCACCGTCGGCGCGGTGAACGCCGCCGAGACCAGCGCGGCGGCCCACATCGCGCCGTACACGCCGTTCCCCGAATGAGAGAGCACGGCGTCGCGACGGGCCAGGGCGGCGGCCCGGTGCGGGTCGCCGGGGCAGGTCCAGCCGAAGACGTCGGCGCGGATCAGGGCGCCGATCCACTCCTGGTAGGGATTGTCGTAGGTGGCGGTGAGGGGCGGTTTCAGCCCGTTGGCGAGGTTGCGGTAGGCGGCCCGTTCCGCCGTGAAGGTCTGGAGGTACGGCAGCCGTTGCAGCCAGAGCTCGCCGACCTGCTCGGTGCTGAAGCCGAAGCCGTGGGTCTCCAGGAGGTGCAGGCCGAGGATCGCGTAGTCGACGTCGTCGTCGCGGCAGCTGCCGTGGACGCGGCCGCGTACGCACTGCCGCCACTCGGGGCGCAGGGCGAGGACGTCGCGCTCGTCGGCGGGCTCGGGGAGGTAGTCGGTGAGCGGCAGGGCGGCGGCCCGCCGCAGATAGCCGTCGATGCGCCCACGGGTCCACACGTCGCCCTGCTCGACCGGTTTGCCGAGCATGTTGCCCGCGATCCGGCCGAGCCAGCCGCCGAGCACACGGTCGGCGAACTCGGGTCCCAGACTGCTCATGTCTGTGGTCTACCCGTTTTCCGGCGTCCTGCCTTCCCAGCCGGTTCCCAGTCCCTTCCCAGGCTTCGGGCGGGGCATGACGGGGAGGGTGTCCTCCGGTTAAGGTCACAGCGGCGCGACTGGCCTTGACGTGCGCGAGGCCCGGAGAGCAAGGGGATACAGGTGACACAGCGCGTGCTCATCGCCGCGGACAAGTTCAAGGGCTCGCTGACGGCCGTGCAGGTCGCCGAGCGGGTCACGGCGGGGCTCAGGCGGGTCGTGCCCGGCGTCGACGTCGAGGCGCTGCCCGTCGCGGACGGCGGGGACGGCACGGTGGCCGCGGCGGTCGCGGCCGGGTTCGAACGGCACGAGCGGGAGGTCGCCGGGCCGCTGGGGCAGGAGGTCACCGCCGCGTTCGCGCTGCGCGGCGACACCGCGGTCGTGGAGATGGCCGAGGCGAGCGGCCTGCAGCGGCTGCCCCGCGGTGTCTTCGCGCCCCTGACCGCCTCCACGTACGGCTCCGGAGAGTTGCTGCGGGCCGCGCTGGACGCCGGTGCGCGCACCATCGTCTTCGGTGTCGGGGGGAGCGCCACCACCGACGGCGGTGCCGGGATGCTGTCGGCGCTCGGGGCGCGGTTCCTGGACGAGGAGGGTGAACCGGTTCCGCCGGGCGGCGGCGGCCTCGCCGAACTGGCCCGGGTGGACCTGTCCGGCCTGGACCCGCGCCTGTCCGCCGTAGCTCTCGTCCTCGCCAGCGACGTCGACAACCCGCTCACCGGCCCGAAGGGCGCGCCCGCGGTGTACGGCCCGCAGAAGGGGGCCTCGCCGGACGACGTGGCGGCCCTGGACGAGGCGCTGAACCACTTCGCGAAGGTCCTGGAGGCCGAGGCCGGCCCGCGCGCCGTCGAGTACGCGACCGCGCCGGGTGCGGGGGCCGCCGGAGGCATCGGATACGGCGCGCTGCTGCTCGGCGCCCGCTTCCGGCCCGGTATCGAGGTGATGCTCGACGTCCTGGGCTTCGCGCCCGCGCTGGAGCGGGCGTCGCTGGTGATCACGGGCGAGGGTTCGCTGGACGAGCAGACCCTGCACGGGAAGGCGCCGGCCGGAGTGGCGGCCGCGGCGCGCGCCGCAGGCAAGGAGGTCGTGGCGGTGTGCGGCCGCCTCGCCCTGCCGCCGGCGGCGCTCGGCCGGGCCGGGATCCGCCGTGCCTACCCGCTGACCGAGGTCGAACCCGACATGGTGAAGTGCATCGCGGACGCCGGGCCGATCCTGGAGCGGGTGGCGGAGCAGATCGCGCGGGATTTCCTGAGCTGAGCTGAGCTGAGCTGAGCTGCGCGGGGCTAGGGCAGCGGCGTGAGCAGTCCGTCGTCGTCCCGGTAGAAGCTGCCGCTCGTCTGGTCCTCCACCCGGTGCTTGTCGAGCCACTGCATGGACATGTGGTGGACGACCTTGGCGGGACGCTCCCAGACCATGGAGTGTCCCGCGTCGGCCAGCTCGAACATCAGCTTCTTCGGTCCCGGGATCGCGTTGTACAGCGCCGGGACGGAGAACGTCAGAACCGCCGGCAGCGGTGGGCTCGTCGGGCTGTTGGCCGTCCGGTCCGTCTCGCCGTAGACGATCATCACGGGCACCCGGTCACCGAGGATGTACTTGCCCGAGGCGTCCTTGAGCGGAACGGTGTGGTTGTTCCAGCCCCACCAGTAGGTGTTCCGGTACCGCAGGACGCCCTCGGCGGCGCCGGACGGCAGTATCGGTCCCCAGGTGCTGCCCAGGGGGTCGTTGGCCATCATCGCGTCCCACACGATGTCGCCCATGTCGGGTTCCCGCTGGAGCGGGCTGGCCTGCTCCTTGTCCCAGCCGATCTTGAAACCGGTCTTGCTGGCGACGTGCATCGGGAAGCCGAACATCACGGCGGGCGTGGACATGGGCAGTGTCGTGGCTTCCGCCGGACGTCCGAACGGCTTCGCGGCATTGCCGGACCAGCGGCCCTCGGGCGGGAAGATCGGCGCGAGCAGGAACAGGCTCTTGACGTTCTCGGGGTGCTGGAGCGTGTAGGGGCCCATGACAAGGGCTCCGGCGGACCATCCGACGAAGTCGATCGGGTCGGTCGTGCCGGTCTGGGCCTTGATGAACTTGACCACCGTGTCGAGTTCCGCCTCTTCGCTTTCGGAGTTGCCGAGCTGGAACGCGTACGGGGGTGGCGGTGCGCACTTGGCGGAGAGCGGGTTGGGCACGAGGACCGACTCCTGCTGGGCCGGATTGGCATTGCAGGGTTTGTCCATCGGCAGCGGCCGTGGCGTCCGTCCGCTGCCCTGGATGTCCATCAGGAAGACGTCGAAGCCGTGCTGGGCCAGCTGCTGTGCCCAGCTGTACCGGATGTCGGAGCCGCCGGGACCGGGGATCACGAGGTCGAAGCCCGCGACCGCCGGCACGCTCCGGCCGTGGAGCATCAACACGGGCGGCGGCTGGGGCCCACCGCTCTTCCGGTACTCGCGTACGAACAGTTGCACTGTTTCGCCGGCGTTCGCCGGGATCGTGGAGACGTGCGGGACGGAGTGGTCTTTGACCGTGAGTGCGGCCATGGCTGTCCTCCTAGCCAAAAAGGGAGCAATTCTCATCCCTAAACAGGGATAAACCCCCGTAAAGTTCAACCCAATTCCACCGTCCTCCCCTGTCTCGCCCTGTGCAACTCAGCTCCGGTCAGGGGTGGTTGACCCGTCAAAGGCCAACGCCGTATGCCCTTGAACGCGAAACGGGTGTGGCCCGAGCCGGCAAGGCTCGGGCCACACCCGTTACGCGTCGTGACGAGGGTCAGGGCAGCTGTGCCGCCCGCGCCTCGCGCCTGTTGTCGCGGAAGTTGTTCACGCGGCGGGCCGTGGCGAACAGCGGGATCACCGCGCCCATCACCAGCTGCAGCGCGCAGCCGGTCTGGAGGAGCAGCTGGCCGCCGGGGGCGTCGAAGGCCCAGGCCGCCAGGAGGCCCATCGAGAGCACGATCCAGGCCAGCATCGCCCCGGCGAGGCGGCCGCGCGGCTTCGGGTACTCGACCCGGCTCACCATCAGCCACGCGGTGCCGAGGATCGCCAGGAGCGTCGCGAAGAACGGCAGCTCCAGGAGGACGATCGATACGACCGTCAGCGCCCCGAAGGGGCTCGGCATGCCCTGGAACATTCCGTTCCGCGGTGTCACGCACGAGAAGCGGGCGAGTCTCAGCACCACCGCGAGCAGGACGACGACCGCTCCGACCGCGGCCACCTTCTGGTACGCGTCGTCGGCCACCATGCCGTAGACGAGCACGAAGTACGCCGGCGCGAGGCCGAAGCTGATCAGGTCGGAGAGGTTGTCCAGCTCGGCGCCCATGGGGGAGGAGCGCAGCTTGCGCGCCACGAGGCCGTCGAACAGGTCGAAGACCGCCGCGCAGAGCATGAGGATGACCGCGGTGGCGGCGCTGTGGCGCGCCATGCCGGCCGACTGGTCGTCCCCGGTGAGGTGCGGGATCAGGATGCCGGTGGTGGTGAAGTACACCGCCATGAAGCCGCACGTGGCGTTGCCGAGCGTGAGGGTGTCCGCTATCGACAGGCGCAGAGAGAGGGGCATCTCCTCCTCGTCCTCGCCGATCTCGTCGGCCTCGGGCACCCAGCCCGCCTGGGTCTCAGGATCAATCACGGTCAATGCGAGTCACCCCAGCCACGGTCTTCTGGCCGACCTCGACCGCGACCTCCACGCCCTCGGGCAGGTAGATGTCGACGCGCGAGCCGAAGCGGATCAGCCCGATGCGGTCACCCTGCTCGACCTTCGTGCCCTGCGGGATGTAGGGCACGATACGGCGGGCCACCGCGCCGGCGATCTGGATCATCTCGATGTCGCCGAGTTCGGTGTCGAAATGCCAGACTACGCGCTCGTTGTTCTCGCTCTCCTTGTTGAAGGCGGGAACGAAGCCACCGGGGATGTGCTCCACCGACGTCACCTGGCCCGAGAGGGGCGCACGGTTGACGTGGACGTTGAGCGGGCTCATGAAGATGGCGACGCGGGTGCGTCCGTCCTTCCACGGCATGATGCTCTGCACCACACCGTCGGCAGGCGAGATGACACGGCCCTGGGCGATCTCACGCTCGGGGTCGCGGAAGAACCACAGCATGCCCGCCGCGAGCGCGGTGGCGGGTACGGCGACGGCCTTCGCGGCGCCGGAGCGACGGGCGCGCAGGAGGCTGACGGCTGCGGTGGCGACGGTCGGGAGAAGCCACGGCGATGCTCCGCGCGCGAGGCGTACGCCGGCCAGGCTGTCTCGATGTGCAGAGGTTTGGCTGTGGGGCATGGATGACCTTCGTAGCGGATGATGCCGCGCAGGAAATGGGGACGGCGGCTTTCCGGGATCGTACCGGTCGCGGGCCACAACTGGGCAAGCCAAGAAGCCGAGTCGGCGGCCGAAGACCGTTGACGGGGTGTGATCTTCTTCTCGAAGAAAACACCCCGTACTCGGACAATCAGCCCTGGAATCGATACTCTTCGAGCAACCTTCGCCCGATGATCATTTTCTGGATCTCGGCGGTACCTTCGCCGATCAGCAACATCGGCGCCTCACGGTAGAGACGTTCGATCTCGTACTCCTTGGAGAAGCCGTAGCCGCCGTGGATGCGGAAGGCGTCCTCCACGACCTCCTTGCAGTACTCGGAGGCGAGGTACTTCGCCATCCCTGCCTCCAGGTCGTTTCGTTCCCCGGAGTCCTTTTTGCGCGCGGCGTTGACCATCATGGCATGCGCGGCCTCGACCTTGGTGGCCATCTCCGCCAGCTTGAACTGGATGGCCTGGTGCTGGGCGATCGCCTTGCCGAAAGTATGACGCTGCTGGGCGTACCGGACACCGAGCTCGAACGCGCGCTGGGCGACACCGCAGCCACGCGCCGCCACGTTGACGCGGCCGACCTCGACCCCGTCCATCATTTGGTAAAAACCTCGGCCCGTGACGCCGCCGAGCACCCGATCGGCCGGAAGCCGCAGCCCGTCCATGATCATCTCGGTGGTGTCGACGCCTTTGTAGCCCATCTTCTCGATCTTGCCCGGGATGGTGAGGCCGGGGCGGACCTCGCCGAAGCCGGGCTCCTTCTCGATCAGGAAGGTCGTCATCGACTTGTGGGGCTTGGCGGCTGCCTCTTCAGGGGAGTGTCCTTCGTCACTCCGGACGAGGACGGCCACCAGGGACGACGTACCGCCGTTCGTCAGCCACATCTTCTGGCCGTTCAGGACGTACTCGTCGCCGTCCCGCACCGCCTTCGAGGTGATCGCGGACACGTCCGAGCCGAGCCCCGGCTCCGACATCGAGAACGCGCCCCGGATGTCGCCGGCCGCCATCCGCGGCAGGAAGTGGTCCTTCTGCTCCTGCGTGCCGTGCTGCTTGAGCATGTACGCCACGATGAAGTGCGTGTTGATGATCCCGGAGACGGACATCCACCCGCGGGCGATCTCCTCGACGCACAGTGCGTACGTCAGGAGGGACTCGCCCAGGCCGCCGTACTCCTCGGGGATCATCAGGCCGAAGAGGCCGAGCTCCTTGAGACCGTCGACGATCGCCTGCGGGTACTCGTCGCGGTGCTCCAGCTCGGTGGCGACCGGGATGATCTCCTTGTCCACGAAGTCGCGGACGGTGGAGAGGATCTCCTGCTGGACGTCGGTCAGACCGGCGGTCTGGGCGAGACGGGCCATCGCTTACTTCCCCTGTTCCTTGAGCTCGGGGCGGCCCGGCTGCTCGCCGCCGCGCTCCTTGATGTACGTCTCGGTCGGCACCATCACCTTGCGGCGGAAGATGCACACCAGCGTGCCGTCCTGCTTGTAGCCCTTGGTCTCGACGTAGACGATCCCGCGATCGTTCTTCGACTTGGAGGGCCACTTGTCGAGCACGGTCGTCTGGCCGTAGATCGTGTCGCCGTGGAAGGTCGGCGCCACGTGCTTGAGCGACTCGATCTCCAGGTTGGCGATCGCCTTGCCCGAGATGTCAGGGACGGACATGCCGAGCAGAAGGGAATAGATGTAGTTCCCGACCACCACGTTCTTGCCGAAGTCCGTCGTCTTCTCGGCGTAGTTGGTGTCCATGTGGAGCGGGTGGTGGTTCATGGTGAGGAGACAGAACAGGTGGTCGTCGTACTCCGTGACCGTCTTTCCGGGCCAGTGCTTGTAAGTCGCCCCGACCTCGAACTCCTCGTACGTGCGTCCGAACTGCATCGCGGTCACGCCTCCGGGATCTCGAACTTCGACGTGCGCTGCATGCCGGCTGCCCGGCCCTTGCCCGAGACGACCAGGGCCATCTTGCGGCTGGCCTCGTCGATCATCTCGTCGCCGAGCATCGCGGAGCCCTTCTTGCCGCCCGCCTCGGACGTGTAGAAGTCGTACGCGTCCAGGATCAGCTCGGCGTGGTCGTAGTCCTCCTGCGACGGCGAGAAGATCTCGTTGGACGCCTCGACCTGGCCCGGGTGCAGCACCCACTTGCCGTCGAAGCCGAGGGCCGCGGCGCGCTGCGCGACCGCGCGGTAGCCCTCCACGTTGCGGATCTGGAGGTAGGGGCCGTCGATCGCCTGGAGGTTGTTGGCGCGGGCGGCCATCAGGATCTTCATCAGGATGTAGTGGTAGGCGTCCGCCGGGTAGCCGGGCGGCTGCTCGCCCACGACCAGCGACTTCATGTTGATGGACGCCATGAAGTCGGCCGGGCCGAAGATGATCGTCTCGACGCGCGGGGAGGCCTGCGCGATCTCGTTGACGTTGTTGAGGCCCTGCGCGTTCTCGATCTGCGCCTCGATGCCGATCTTGCCGACCTCGAAGCCCATGGTCTTCTCGATCTGGGTGAGCAGCAGGTCCAGGGCGACGACCTGCTGGGCCGTCTGGACCTTCGGCAGCATGATGCAGTCGAGGTTCTGGCCGGCGCCCTCGACGACCGTGACGACGTCACGGTACGTCCACTCGGTCGTCCAGTCGTTGACCCGGACCACGCGCGTCTTGCCGGTCCAGTCGCCCTCGTTGAGGAACTTGACGATGGTGTGCCGCGCCTCGGGCTTGGCGAGCGGCGCGCACGCGTCCTCCAGGTCGAGGAAGACCTGGTCCGCCGGGAGACCCTGCGCCTTCTCCAGGAAGCGGGGGTTCGAACCGGGTACTGCCAGGCACGAGCGCCGCGGGCGGAGACGGTTGACGGTCATGCGGGGACCTCCAGGGGGTCGAGCTTGTTCGCTTTCCGGATCTCGTCGACGATGCGGCCGATGATTCCGGTGATGTCGAAGTCCTTCGGGGTGAAGACCGCGGCCACTCCGGCTTCCCTGAGCTTCGCGGCATCTCCATTCGGGATGATGCCACCGGCGATCACCGGTATATCTGTGGCACCGGCCACACGGAGTCGTTCCAGGACGTCCGGGACCAGCTGGGCGTGCGACCCGGAGAGGATCGACAGACCGACCGCGTGCACGTCCTCGGCGAGGGCGGCGTCCACGATCTGCTCGGGCGTCAGCCGGATGCCCTGGTAGACCACCTCGAAGCCGGCGTCACGCGCGCGCACGGCGATCTGCTCGGCGCCGTTGGAGTGCCCGTCAAGACCGGGCTTGCCGACGAGAAACCTCAACTTGCCGGAGCCCAGGTCGCGGGCGGTCGCGTCCACCTTGTCGCGTACCTCGGCGAGCGCCGAGCCCGGCTCGACGGGGACCGTTATGGGAGCCGAGGAGACCCCGGTGGGTGCCCGGAACTCGCCGAACACCTCGCGCAGCGCCCCGGCCCACTCACCGGTCGTCACGCCCGCGCGGGCGCACTCGAGGGTGGCCTCCATGAGGTTGTCGGTGCCCTTGGCGGCCACCTTCAGCCGCTCCAGGGCCTTGCAGGGCCGCGGGTGGTTGAACGGCGGCTGGTAGCGCGTGTCGCGCCAGTGCCCGATCGCCGCCACGACCCGGGCCTCGACCGCCGGGTCGACCGTCTGGATCGCGGTGTCCAGGTCGGCGGTCAGCGGGTTCGGCTCGGTCGTCTCGAAGATGTTGACGCCGACGATCTTCTCCTGGCCGGACTCGATCCGGGCCCGCCGCTCCGCGTGGGACGAAACCAGCTGCGACTTCAGGTAGCCGGACTCGACGGCGGCCATCGCGCCGCCCATCTCCTGGATCCGGTCCATCTCCGCCAGCGAGTCCTCGACCAGCTGGGCCACCTTCGCCTCGACGACGTGCGAGCCCTCGAAGATGTCCTCGTACTCCAGCAGGTCGCTCTCATGGGCGAGCACCTGCTGGATACGCAGCGACCACTGCTGGTCCCAGGGCGTCGGCAGGCCAAGGGCCTCGTTCCACGCGGGCAACTGCACGGCACGCGCGCGTGCGTCCTTCGACAGCGTCACGGCGAGCATCTCGAGGACGATCCGCTGGACGTTGTTCTCCGGCTGCGCCTCGGTCAGGCCGAGGGAGTTGACCTGGACGCCGTACCGGAAGCGCCGCTGCTTGGGGTTCTCGATGCCGTACCGCTCGCGGGTGACCTTGTCCCAGATGCGGCCGAACGCCCGCATCTTGCACATCTCCTCGACGAACCGGACGCCCGCGTTCACGAAGAAGGAGATACGGGCGACGACGTCACCCATGCGCTCCTGCGGCACCTGGCCGCTGTCGCGCACCGCGTCGAGGACGGCGATGGCGGTGGACATCGCGTACGCGATCTCCTGGACCGGCGTGGCGCCCGCCTCCTGCAGGTGGTAGCTGCAGATGTTGATCGGGTTCCACTTCGGGATGTGGGAGACCGTGTACGCGATCATGTCCGTCGTCAGGCGGAGGCTCGGTCCAGGGGGGAAGACGTGCGTCCCCCGGGACAGGTACTCCTTGACGATGTCGTTCTGGGTCGTGCCCTGGAGCTGGGTGATGTCCGCGCCCTGCTCCTCCGCGACCACCTGGTAGAGCGCCAGCAGCCACATGGCGGTGGCGTTGATCGTCATCGAGGTGTTCATCTGTTCCAGGGGGATGTCCTGGAAAAGCCGGCGCATGTCACCGAGGTGCGAGACGGGCACGCCCACCCGGCCGACCTCGCCGCGGGCGAGGATGTGGTCGGGGTCGTAACCGGTCTGCGTCGGCAGGTCGAACGCCACCGACAGGCCGGTCTGGCCCTTGGCGAGGTTGCGCCGGTACAGCTCGTTGGACGCCTCGGCCGTGGAGTGTCCGGCGTACGTGCGCATGAGCCACGGCCGGTCCTTCTCCCGCTTGCCTTCGGCGATCTGACGCTCAGTCATCTATGACCTCGGGTGTCTCAGATGTTGCGGAAGCGGTTGATGGCGTCGAGGTGCTTGGCACGCATCTCCTCGTCGCGCACGCCGAGGCCCTCCTCGGGGGCGAGGCAGAGCACGCCGACCTTGCCCTGGTGGAGGTTGCGGTGCACGTCGTACGCGGCCTGGCCGGTCTCCTCCAGGGAGTAGACCTTCGACAGGGTGGGGTGGATCTTGCCCTTCGCGATCAGCCGGTTGGCCTCCCAGGCCTCGCGGTAGTTGGCGAAGTGCGAGCCGATGATCCGCTTCAGGGACATCCACAGGTAGCGGTTGTCGTACTCGTGGTTGTAGCCGGAGGTGGAGGCGCAGGTGACGATCGTGCCGCCCTTGCGGGTCACGTAGACCGAGGCGCCGAAGGTCTCGCGGCCGGGGTGCTCGAAGACGATGTCGACGTCCTCGCCGCCGGTCAGCTCACGGATGCGCTTGCCGAAGCGCTTCCATTCCCTCGGATCCTGCTCGTGCTCGTTCTTCCAGAACCTGTAGCCCTCGGCGTTGCGGTCGATGATCGCCTCGGCGCCCATGGCCCGGCAGATCTCCGCCTTCTGCGGCGAGGACACGACACAGATCGGGTTGGCGCCGCCGGCCAGCGCGAACTGGGTGGCGTACGAGCCGAGACCGCCGCTCGCGCCCCAGATCAGCACGTTGTCGCCCTGCTTCATGCCGGCGCCGTTGCGGGAGACCAGCTGCCGGTAGGCGGTGGAGTTCACCAGGCCGGGGGCGGCGGCCTCCTCCCAGCTGAGATGGTTCGGCTTCGGCATCAGCTGGTTGGACTTGACCAGCGCGATCTCGGCGAGGCCGCCGAAGTTGGTCTCGAAGCCCCAGATCCGCTGCTCGGGGTCGAGCATGGTGTCGTTGTGGCCGTCGGACGACTCCAGCTCCACGCTCAGGCAGTGCGCGACGACCTCGTCACCGGGCTTCCAGGCGTTGACGCCGGGGCCGGTGCGAAGGACGACGCCCGCGAGGTCGGAGCCGATGACGTGGTAGGGCAGGTCGTGCCGCTTGGTCAGCTCGCTGAGGCGGCCGTAGCGCTCCAGGAAACCGAAGGTCGACAGCGGCTCGAAGATCGAGGTCCACACCGAGTTGTAGTTGACACTCGATGCCATGACGGCGACCAGGGCCTCGCCCGGGCCGAGCTCGGGCAGGGGGACCTCGTCGAGGTGGATCGACTTGCGCGGGTCCTTGTCGCGGGTCTCCAGACCCGCGAACATGTCCGTCTCGTCCTTGTGCACGGTGATCGCGCGGTACGACTCGGGAAGCGGCAGGGCGGCGAAGTCGGCCGGCGTCGATTCCGGCGACTGGATCGCGTCCAGAATGGCCTGAGTGGTCACGGTGTTGCCTCCGGCGATGCGCGCCCCCGAGGGAAGGGGCGCTGAGGGTTACGTCGGTGCTGCTGAGGGTTTTGGGAAAGATGCCGTCGGTTCGGCGGGGGTGGTGCTTCGGCAGCGCTTTGTGGCGCGGGAGGTTGCCTGTGACGCAGGCGTCCGGCGGGCGAACTGGTGGGTTCGCCGGGACAGGCCGGACACCATCAACGTATGACACCGCGTGTCAGGTGGCAAGGCACTGAGTGCCAGGAATCGCTCTCAGATGAAATCTTTACGTAACAAATGAGCGATGATCGATCAAACCTACTGACGAGTAGGGGAAAATGGACCGTCTTGCGGGAGACGTCCGGATGCCGGTGACGGGGCGCGAGGCGTGGATCACACAGGGCGCGGGCGTAGAAGATCCAGCCCGTCCGGCGTTTGAGGACGAGCGGCGGAGCCGCGGTGCTGTCACCGCAGCCCGGCCACTACCGTCGCTTTACGACCGCTCCTTCAGCGCCTGCTCAATCGTGCGCATCACCTCGTCCAGCGGCGCATCCGTGCGCGCCACCGTCACCAGCACTTCACCCTGCGAGGCGACCGAGGCCGACGCCGGGCGAGGCGCGGCCTCCCGGCCCGCCCCGATCCCGTTCCCGAACGTCTTGCGGACGATCGCGAAGGCGTGGTCCAGCTGGGTCTCCACGTCCCCCTGCCCGCCGGCCCGCAGCCAGCGCCGCAGCACGTGGTTGTGGGCGGTGACCACCGCCGACGCCGCGACCTCGGCCAGCAACGGGTCGTCGTTCGCGTCGTCCGCGTGGGCGTGCTCGTCGAAGTGGCCGAGGAGGTAGCGGGTGAAGAGCCGCTCGTAACGGGCCACCGACGCGATCTCGGCCTCGCGGAGGGTGGGCACCTCGCGGGTGAGCTTGTAGCGGGCGACCGAGATCTCCGGCCGGGCCGCGTACATCTTCATGACTTCCTTGATGCCACGGCACACCGTGTCGAGCGGATGCTCATGGGCCGGGGCGGCGTTCAGCACGGCCTCGGCGCGGATCAGCGTGTCGTCGTGGTCGGGGAAGATCGCCTCTTCCTTGGAGCGGAAGTGACGGAAGAAGGTGCGGCGGGCGACCCCGGCCGCGGCCGCGATCTCGTCGACGGTGGTCGCCTCGTACCCCTTCGTCGCGAAGAGCTCCATCGCGGCTGCCGCCAGCTCCCGGCGCATCTTGAGCCGCTGGGCCGCCGCACGGCTGCCCGCGGCACTCTCCGGCGCGTCGGACGTGGCGGCGGTACGTGAGGACTTCGCGGGCTGGGGCATGACCCGAACGTACTGCATGTGCGCAGCTTGATGCGCATGTCCGGGGTTTCCCCCGCCCGCGAAGGGCGGGGGGCCGGCGGCGGGGTCGAGCAGCCCGCCCCACTCCTTCTCGTCCCGGAACCAGTCGCCGACGCCGTCAGCGGCGGGCATATTCGCGGAAGCCACGGCCGGTCTTGCGGCCGAGGCAGCCCGCGGCCACCAGGTGCTCCAGGAGCGGCGCGGGCGCGAGGCCCGGGTCGCGGAACTCCCGGTGCAGCACCTTCTCGATGGCGAGCGAGACGTCCAGGCCGACCACGTCGAGGAGCTCGAACGGACCCATCGGATAGCCGCCGCCGAGCTTCATCGCCGCGTCGATGTCGTCGAGGGACGCGTAGTGCTCCTCGACCATCTTGATCGCGTTGTTCAGATACGGGAACAGCAGCGCGTTGACGATGAACCCGGCCCGGTCGCCGCAGTCGACCGCGTGCTTGCGGATCTTCGCGCAGACCTCGCGGACGGTGGCGTGGACGTCCTCCGCCGTCAGCACGGTACGGACGACCTCGACCAGCTTCATGGCCGGCGCCGGGTTGAAGAAGTGCATGCCGATCACGTCCTGCGGACGCGAGGTGGCGCGGGCGCAGGCGACGACCGGCAGCGAGGAGGTGGTGGTGGCGAGCACCGCGCCCGGCTTGCAGACCTTGTCCAGGGTCGCGAACAGCTGCCGCTTGACCTCCAGGTCCTCGGCGACCGCCTCCACGGCCAGGTCGACGTCCGCGAAGGCGTCGTACGAGCCTGCCGGGGTGATCAGGTCCAGGGTCTGCGCGGCCGCGTCGGCGGTCATCCGGCCCTTGCCGACGGAGCGGTCCAGCGACTTGCCGATGCGGGCCTTCGCCGCCTGTGCCTTCTCCTCGCTGCGGGCGGCGAGGACGACCTCGTACCCGGCCTTGGCGAAGACCTCGGCGATGCCGGAGGCCATGGTGCCGGAGCCGGCGACGCCGACCGAGCGGACCGTACGGCCCGGGGTGAGCGCGGCGCCGTCCAGCGGGGTGAGGGCGTCCCGGACGACGGTGGCGCTGCCCGCGGCCTCGTAGGTGTAGAAGCCGCGGCCCGACTTGCGGCCGGTCAGGCCCGCCTCGCTGAGCTGCTTGAGGATGGGCGCCGGGGCGTGCAGGCGGTCGCGGGACTCGGCGTACATGGCCTCCAGGACCGTACGCGCCGTGTCGATGCCGATCAGGTCGAGCAGGGCCAGCGGGCCCATCGGCAGGCCGCAGCCGAGCCGCATGGCCGCGTCGATGTCCTCGCGGGAGGCGTACTTCGCCTCGTACATCGCGGCGGCCTGGTTGAGGTAGCCGAACAGCAGGCCGTCCGCGACGAACCCGGGGCGGTCGCCGACCGCGACCGGCTCCTTGCCCAGCTCGATCGCCAGGTCGGTGACGGCGGCGACGGCGCCCGGCGCGGTGAGGACCGAGGAGACGACCTCGACCAGCTTCATCGCCGGGGCCGGGTTGAAGAAGTGCAGGCCGAGGACGCGCTCGGGGCGGGCCGAGTCGGCGGCCAGCCGGGTCACGGAGAGCGCGTTGGTGCCGGTCGCCAGGATGGTCTCGGGGCGGACGATGCGGTCCAGCTCCCGGAGCACCTGGTGCTTGACGTCGTACGACTCCGGGACCACCTCGATGACGAGGTCGGCGTCGGCCGCCGCCGACAGGTCGGTGCCGGTGCGGACCCGGCCGAGGACGTCGGCGCGCTCCTGCTCGGTGAGCCTGCCGCGCGCCACGGCACGGGCGGTGGAGGTCTCCAGCGCGGCGACGGACCTGGCGGCCTGGGCCTCGCTGACGTCGATGCCGATCACCTCGCGGCCGGCCTTCGCCAGGACCTCGGTGATACCGGTGCCCATGGTGCCGAGGCCGACGACGGCGATCGTCTTGAGCGGGGACAGAGAAGGGTCGGACTGGGGAGTGGCCATCGCGGGACTCCAGGAATGAGGGTGACGACTGGAAACGCGCCCGGGTGCGCCGAGGGGGCGCACCGAGTGCGGAGAGAGCTGCGTGAATGCGGGTGTCGCCGGGCTGCGAGCGCACACGCCCGGTGCTGCTGCCGCGGGCGTGCACACGCCCGGGAGCGGCGGATTCCGACCGGCCCTGTCCCAAAGCCGGGTCGTACTGCGGTACCGAGGTACCGAACCGACCTGATACTCACGCGGCTGCGTCACCAAACCGGCGTGAGCGTTACTGCGAGTGGGTGACTCGCTCGATTGAGCTTAACCGGCGGGTAACGAGCGCGCCAGCCCCCCGACTTTGTGATGTACGTCCCCCCGCCCCCGCGACCCCTGTTAGAGCCTGTCCGGCGGATCCTGCCGCAGACGCGGGGTGTGGTGCGCACATCTGCCGCGTTGTCGTCACTCGCCGAAGCTCCGCTTCGACTCCCTCCTCCGCCTTGCAACTGCACGCACCACACCCCGCTCACCGGTGTTCGATTGCCTCAGTTTCTTTACTGCGACCTGATCCGCCGGACAGGCTCTACGCTGGGCTTCGTGGACGAAGAGTTGCGATCACTCACGGAGCGTTTGCGGCAGGAGTCGCAGGGAACGGCCGCCTACGACCGGCTCCTGGCCACCGAGGACCATGACGAACTGGCGGAGGTGCTCACCGCCGCCGGGCAGCCCCTGTGGGCCCGGGAGCTGGCGGCGTTCCGGCTGGGGTCGGCCGGTGACCGGCGGGCCTTCGAGACCCTGGTGCTTCTGCTCAACCACCGTGACCCGCCCCGCTGCGCCTCCGCCGCCTGCGCCCTGGCCCGGCTGCACGACCCGCGCACCGCCCGCGCGGCCGCCGCCCTCGCCACCAACGAACTCCGCGTCGCCTACGCCCTGCACCCCGTCCGCCTCCTGGTCCAACTCCGGGCCCCGGAGTCCGTCCCCGCCCTGATCACCACCCTGGAACGCCGCCTGCGCCCGCACGATCCCTACCGCAAGGTCGCCCTCGCCTGCGTGGACGGCCTCGGCTCCCTCGGTGACACCCGCGCCCGCCGCGTCCTGAACGAGGCCCTGGCCCACCCCACCCTCGCCGAAGCGGCGGTCCAGGCCCTGGCCCGCATCCCTAGGCCGAGGTGACGCCGGGCTCCTTGACGTACCGCATCTCGGGCACCGCCACCCCGCCGACCTCGTACGGCTCCTCGGTGCCGTCGGCCGCGAAGCCCGCGATCTCGTAGAACCGCCGGGCGCGCGCATTGCCCTTCAGCACCCACAGGTACACGCGCGCGTACCCGGCGCACTGCTCAAGCACCGTCGCGAGCAGCGCCCGCCCGGCGCCGGTGCCCAGGTGCGCCGCGGCCACGTAGACGGCGTACAACTCGGCGTCGCCGGTGCGCACTTCGCCGTCCCGGTACGGCCCGTGCGCCGCCCACCCCACGATCGTCCCGCCCCGCTCGGCGACCAGCTCCGTCACCCCGTCGCCGCCGTCCAGGAACCGGGCCCGGCGCCGCTCGGCGTCCCGCTCGACACTGAGCCCGTCCAGGAACGGCTGAGGCATGAGGCCCCGGTAGGCGTACTGCCAGCCCCGGACGCGTATCTCCGAGACCCGGTCGCAGTCGTCGAGCGTCATCGGGCGGACACGGAGGGAGGAGCCGTCGGGGGAGGGGTCGTGGAGCGGGTTTTCGGCGTTCATGACGGCACCCTAGGGAGCGGACGGCTGCCCCCGCCCGGATTTCGCGTCAGCCGGCCACCACCGCCAGGGCCTCGATCTCCGTCAGGAACTGCGGGATCAGGAACCGCGGGCCGACCGGCGCGGCCACCTGGACGGCGGAGGAGGCCGGGAGGCGGTCGTCGGGTACGGCGCCCCCGACGGGACGTCAGGACCGGCTCAGCCGCGGAAGCCCAGCAGGCCGTGGAGGGTCGAGCCGCGGGACGACGTCGAGGCCGCCTTGGTGGTGAGGGGCTTGGGGTCGGGGGTCTTGCGGCAGACCGCGTCCGCGGTGCCGTCGCCGTGCGGGACCTTGCCGTCGGTCAGGTAGGCGGCGAGGTACTTGTCCAGGCAGGTGTTGCCGCTGAGGGTGATGCCGTGGTTGCCGCCGCCCTGCTCCACGACCAGGCCGGAGCCGGCCAGCAGCCGGTGGACCGTGACGCCGCCCTGGTAGGGCGTGGCCGCGTCGTCCGTCGCCTGGAAGAGGAGCGCCGGCGGGAGCTTGCCGTTGGCGATGTTCGGCGCCTTCAGCGTCTTCGTCGGCCAGTACGCGCACGCCGCGTTGTACCAGGCGTTGTTCCAGACCATGAACGGCGCCTTCTCGTACGCCGCCCAGTTGTCCTTGCGCCACTGGTCCCAGTCCCGCGGCCAGGAGGAGTCCCGGCACTGGACGGCCGCGTAGACGCTGTAGCCGTTGTCGCCGGACGCGTCGACGGCGGCGAAGTTCTCGTACGCCTCGACCAGCGCCGCCGTCTTCTTGCCGTTGACGTAGGCGGAGAACGCGTCGGCCAGGTAGGGCCAGTAGCCGTTGTAGTAGCCGCCCGGGATGAAGGTGTCCTCCAGTTCGGAGGCGCCCACCTTGCCGCCCGCCGGCTTCTTCGCCAGCGCGGCCCGCATCGCGTACCACGCGGCCTCGACCTTCTCCGGGTCGGTGCCGAGCTTGTACGTCGAGTTGTACTTCGCGATCCACGCCATCAGGGCGCGCTGGCGCTCGTTGAACGCGTAGTCCTGGCTCAGGTTGTCCTCGTACCAGACGCCCGTGGGGTCGACGATCGAGTCCAGGACCAGGCGGCGGACCCGGTCCGGGTGCAGCTTCGCGTAGACCGCGCCCAGGTAGGTGCCGTAGGAGTAGCCGAAGTAGCTGATCTGCCGGGCCCCGAGGGCCTGGCGGACCGAGTCCATGTCCTGTGCGGCGCTGACCGTGTCGAGGTACGGCAGCACGCTCGCGTACTTCTTGCCGCAGGCCGCCGCGAACGACTGCACCCGCTTGAGGTTCGCCTGTTCGAGAGCGGGGGTGGCCGGGACCGAGTCGGGGCGCACCGGCTTGAAGTAGCCGGGTGCGCAGTCGATCGCCGGGCTGCTCCTTCCGACCCCGCGCGGGTCGAAGCCGATGATGTCGTACTGGGCCGCCACCTTCTTGGGCAGCGCGGACGCCACGAAGCCGGCGAGGGCCAGCCCGCTGCCGCCGGGGCCGCCCGGGTTGACCAGCAGCGGGCCCTGAGAGGCCGACGCGGTGTGCGGGACGCGGGCGAGGGCGAGGGCGATCTGCTTCCCGCGCGGGTTCCGGTGGTCGAGGGGCACCTTGACCGAGCCGCACTGGAGCGTCGGGTAGTCGGTGGTGCCGCACTTCTTCCAGGTCACCGGGGACACCTGGACGGGGGCTCGGGCGGCGGCGCTCGCGGGCAGGGCGGTGACCGAACCGGCCACGACAGCGGCGGCGGCGCACAGCACGGCTGCGCGTGTTCGCATGGGGTCCTCCCAGGACGGAGGGTCGCGGACCGCACGTGTCACGGTCCTCGCCGCATCGTCCCGGAAACAGGACCCGGAAGAACCCATTCTGACGATTAATGACCCAATTGGTCCGAGGCTTGCGCCCGAACGCCCCCTGCCGCGAACGCTCTCCGGACCGGCCGCGCTCAGAGCAGCGTGAGCTGGGTCGGCTCCGGCAGCGCGGGCTCCTCGGCCGCCGCCGGTGCCGGGATCCGGCGGGGGGTGCCCGCGCGGTTCGGCCCGATGCCGTACTCCTGGGCCAGCTCGTGCACCTGACGGGTGATCCGGCGCTGGTACCACTTGGGCGCGTAGGCACCCTCCGCGTACAGCCGCTCGTAGCGCCGCACCAGATGCGGGTGATGCGCCGCGAGCCAGCTCATGAACCACTCGCGGGCGCCGGGCCGCAGATGCAGCACCAGGGGCGTCACCGAGGTGGCCCCGGCCGCCGCGATCGCCCGTACGGTGGCCCGGAGCTGGGCCGGGTGGTCGCCGAGGAAGGGGATCACCGGAGCCATCAGGACCCCGCAGCCGATGCCGGCCTCGGCGAGGGCGCGTACGACGTCCAGTCGGCGCTCGGGGGCCGGGGTGCCCGGCTCCACCGTGCGCCACAGCTCGGGGTCGACGAAGCCGACCGAGACCGAGATGCCGACGTCCGTGACGTCCGCCGCCCGGCGCAGCAGGTCGAGGTCGCGCAGGATCAGGGTGCCCTTGGTCAGGATCGAGAACGGATTCGCGTGCTCGGTGAGGGCGGACAGGATCCCCGGCATCAGCCGGTAGCGGCCCTCGGCGCGCTGGTAGCAGTCGACGTTGGTGCCCATCGCGATGTGGTCGCCGAGCCAGCGACGTGAGCCCAGCTGGCGGCGGAGCAGCTCCGGCGCGTTCACCTTGACCACGATCTGGCTGTCGAAGCCGATCCCGGTGTCCAGGTCCAGATAGCTGTGGGTCTTGCGGGCGAAGCAGTACACGCACGCGTGCGTGCAGCCCCGGTACGGGTTCACCGTCCACTCGAACGGCATCCGCGAGGCGCCCGGCACCTGGTTGATGATCGACCGCGCCCGCACCTCGTGAAAGGTGATTCCGCGAAATTCAGGCGTGTCGAAGGTCCGGGTCGTGACCACGTCCGCGCCGAACAGCGCGGTGCCGGCCCGGCCGGGTCCGGTCTCCTCGGTGAGGTTCTCCCAGCGCATGACACCTCCTCGGTAGCACTGCCCAGAGAATAGAACATCTGTTCCCATGATCGTGCGAACGATCTGTGGAGACCGCGCGGACGCCGATTCCGATCGCTTCCGGCACCCCGATTTGGGCGGCCGGGTGCCGGGGTGATTGGCTTGGCGCAATCCCGAGAACTCAGGTGCTGGAGGAAAGCGATGGCGCAGGTCGAGGCCACTACGGAACGGGTCGTCGCCGCGGACGCGGAGACGGTGTTCGACGCGATCGCCGACTACAGCGGCACGCGCGCGAAGCTGCTGCCCGAGCACTTCAGCGAGTACGAGGTGCGCGAGGGCGGCGACGGCGAGGGCACCCTGGTCCACTGGAAGCTCCAGGCCACCAGCAAGCGCGTCCGCGACTGCCTCCTGGAGGTCAGCGAGCCCACGGACGGCGAGCTGGTCGAGAAGGACCGCAACTCCTCCATGGTCACCACCTGGCGCGTCACCCCGGCCGGCGAGGGCCGGTCCAAGGTCGTCGTGCACACCACCTGGCAGGGTGCCGGCGGTATCGGCGGCTTCTTCGAGAAGACCTTCGCGCCCAAGGGCCTCGGCCGGATCTACGACGAGGTGCTCGACAAGCTTGCTGCCGAGGTCGGGAAGTAACCTCCCGGGGATCCAGGCCTGTTGGCCCCTCACCGGTTCGAGTGGATCTCCGGCTCGGCCGTTCTCGTGCCGTAACTCGTCGTGCTTGCTCGCAGTTGTCGCCCTATGGGAAATAAGGCGGCAATTGTGCGCAGGCGCGACGAGGGGAGCGGTACGTGGGCGGAACGACGCTGGTGCAGTACGAGGAACCGGCCGCGGCGCCCGCGGACGCCCCCGTGCCGGAACCCGCCCCGGCCTCCGGACTCGGGCCGCGCCGCACCCGGTTGGTGTTCTGCGGGCTGATGCTCGCCCTGCTCCTCGCCGCGCTGGACCAGATGATCGTGGCCACCGCGCTGCCGAAGATCGTCGGCGAGCTGCACGGCCTGGACAAGATGTCCTGGGCGATCACCGCCTACCTGCTCACCGCCACCGTCGGCCTCCCCGTCTACGGCAAACTCGGCGACCTCATCGGCCGCAAGGGCGTCTTCCAGTTCGCGATCCTGGTCTTCGCCGTCGGCTCCGCGCTGGCCGGACGGGCGCAGAGCATGGACCAGCTGATCGCCTTCCGCGCCGTCCAGGGCATCGGCGCGGGCGGGTTGATGATCGGGGTGCAGGCGATCATCGCCGACATCGTGCCGCCCCGGCAGCGCGGCCGCTTCATGGGCCTGATCGGCGCCGCCTTCGGCCTCGCCTCCGTCGCCGGGCCGCTGCTCGGCGGCTACTTCACCGACCACCTCTCCTGGCGCTGGTGCTTCTACGTCAACGTGCCCTTCGGGCTCGTCACCCTGGCCGTCATCACCGTCGTACTGAAGCTGCCGAAGCCCCGGCCCCGCGCCCGTTTCGACGTGCTCGGCGCCCTGTTGCTCGCCGCCGCCTCCACCTGCCTTGTACTGCTGACCAGTTGGGGAGGCACGGAGTACGCGTGGGGCTCGCGCGTCATCATCGGGCTGGGGGCCGGTGCGGTGGTCGCCGCCGGGCTGTTCCTCGTCGTCGAGCACCACGCGGTCGAACCCCTCATCCCGCTCCGGCTGTTCCGGGACTCCGTCTTCAACGTGAGCGGTCTGGTGGGACTGGTCGTCGGCGTCGCCCTGTTCGGTGCCGCCAGCTATCTGCCGACCTTCCTGCAGATGGTCGACGGCGCCTCGGCGACCGAGTCCGGGCTGCTGATGCTGCCCATGATGGGCGGGATCGTCGGCGCCTCGATCATCGCGGGGCAGCTCATCAGCCACACCGGGCACTACCGGATCCACCCGGTGCTCGGCGGGGGCCTGTCGGTGGTCGGCATGTGGCTCCTGTCCCGGCTCGAAGTCGGCACCCCGCGCTGGCAGTACAGCCTCTGGATGGCCGTGCTCGGCGCCGGGATCGGCATGGTGATGCCGGTGCTCGTCCTCGCCGTCCAGAACTCCGTACGGCCCGCCGACCTCGGCACCGCCACCAGCGCCAACAACTACTTCCGGCAGATCGGCGGCAGCGTCGGCGCCGCCGTCTTCGGCACCCTCTTCGCCGACCGGCTCACCGACGCCCTGCACAAACGTCTCCCCGCCCACGCCGGCGCCCGCCTGCCCGACCCCGAGTCCCTCACCCCGCAGCTCGTCCACGCGCTGCCCCCGGCGCTGCGCGACGCCTACATCCGCGCCTACGCCGACGCGATGCCCCGGATCTTCCTCTACCTGGTCCCGGTGCTCCTCCTCGGCCTGCTCATCGCCTGCTTCCTCAAGGAGAAACCGCTGGTGTCCCACCCCATCGCCGAAACGGAGTCCGGAGCCGTGAACGCTCCGATCCCGCAGGCCCGGTCGCCGCACACCGGCGCCGGGATCCCCGTCTGCGGCACGGTGCAGCATCCCGACGGGACCGTGGTGCCGCGCGCCGCGCTCACCCTCATCGACGCCGTCGGCCGGCAGGTCGGCCGGGGCGCCAGCGGCGAGGACGGCCGGTACGCCCTGGCCACGCCCGGCTCCGGGTCGTACGTCCTGATCGCCGCCGCCGGCGGGCACCAGCCGCAGGCCGTCACGGTGACCGTCGGCGAGCGGCCCGTCGAGCTGGACGTCGTCCTCGGCGGCGCCGGGCGGCTCGCGGGCAGCGTGCTCACCGCCGACGGCACACCGGTACGGGACGCCACCGTCACCCTCACCAACGTGCACGGCGAGGTCGTCGCCAGTGTGCGCAGCGGACGAGAGGGCGGCTATGTCATGAGCGAGCTGGTGGCCGGCGAGTACACCCTCGCCGCCAGCGCCCCCGCCTTCCGCCCGGCCGCTCTCCCGGTCACCGTCCAGGCCTCCCGGGAGACCCGGCAGAACGTCGAACTCGCGGGCGGCGCCGTGCTGAAGGGCACCGTCCGGGCCGGCGGAGGCCGACCCGTGGAGGACGCGCGGGTGACCTTGCTCGACGCCGCCGGGAACGTCGTGGACACCCACACCACCGGCGCCGACGGAACGTTCCGGTTCGTGGACCTGTCCTCCGGCGAGTACACGGTCATCGCCGCCGGTTACCCGCCGGTCGCCACCGTGCTCCAGGTCGCGGGCGGCGGCCGCACGGAACGAGATCTCCAGCTCGGCCACGAGGACTGAGCGAGGACTGAGCGAGGGCTGAGCGGGAGGACCGGGTGCGGACCGGGCGCTGATGCGGCGAACCCGGTTCGCGCACCGCACAGGGGCGCGGACCTGCGCGTCGGTGCGATCCGGTGAAACCAATTCCAGGATTGCCACACATCGCAACCGGCGGCCACCGTACGGTAGTGACGGGCGGCACAGATCTTTTGCGGAGCCGTGGGGAGAGAGGGCCTGGGCCATGGACCATGGCAGCGAGCGGGACGCACATCCCAGCCTCGATGCTGGGGACGGCGCTCCGGGCCGCATCCCCCTGGCCGTTGTCGTCGTCGACCGTGACGGCCAGGTCTCCCACTGGAGCACCGGCGCCCGGCGGCTCTTCGGCGCCGCCAAGGAGGACGCCATCGGCCGTTCCGTCCTCGACCTGCTGCCCGTCTCCGGCGCGCTCCCCGATGACGACGAGATCACCCCGTACGGCGCCTACGCGGCCTACGACGGACTCGGCCCCGACCTGGAGTCCTCCCTCGACGGCAGGCTGAACTTCCCGGCCGCCGGCCGCGCCCGGCTCACCGTCCCCGACCGCGACCGCGCCGATGTGCTCTGGTGGGCGTATCCCCTGGTCGGCCCCGGGAACGAGCGGCTGCTGGTGCTCGCCGCCGACGCCGAGCGCCTGCGCCGGTCCGAGCGCGACGAGGGCATCGCCTTCGAGCGCATCGCGCCCGGCTTCGCCCTGCACACCGACTTCCCCGGCGCCGAGGAGCTGGCCCGCAGGCTCCCCGAGATCCTGCCCAGCATGAGCGTCGACGAGAGCGCCCGGATCGTCGCCCAGGTCCTCGAACTCGGCTACCCCATCCTTGAGTTCAGCCAGAACGACCGGGTGCCCGTGACCCCCGACTGGGGCGTCGCCCGGCGCACCGAGCGGATGGCCCGCCGCGAGCGTGCCGCACAGGTGGCCGCCCAGGGACTGCCGGTGCCCGTCGAACTCGCCGACGACGAGGGCGAGGACCTGGAGTACGCGGCCGTCCGGGAGCGCCTCGAATTCCTCAACGAGGTCAGCGGGAAGATCGGCACCTCGCTCGACCTGTCCCGCACCATCGTCGAGGTCAGCAGAGCCGTCGTACCCCGCTTCACCGATGTCGCCGGCACCTATCTGCGCGAACAGGTCGTGGCCGGCGAGGAGTTCCCGGACGGCGTCCCGGACACCACCACCATGTGGCACCGGGTCGCCGTCGAGCACACCGACGAACCCGGCCGCTGGGACGACGTCATCCCGGTCGGCGAGGCCATGCCGTTCCCGGCGCACACCCCGTTCTTCCAGTGCATGACCACCGGCCAGCCGGTCCTGGTGCCGCGGATCAGCGAGGAGATGGGCCACGCCATCGCCTCCCAGTTCGAGAAGCGCGACATCCGGCCGCTGATCACCGGCCGCTCGATGCTGGTCGTACCGCTCAAGGCGCGCACGGTCGTGCTCGGCTTCATGATCCTGCTGCGCCATCCCGAGCGCGAGATGTTCAACGACATGGACCGGGTCACCGGCGCCGAACTCGCCGCCCGCGCCGGACTCGTGCTCGACAACGCCCGCATGTACACCTTCCAGGAGAGCGTCGCCGAGACCCTCCAGGACAGCATGCTGCCGCACATCCCGCCGCGCATGGCGGGCTGCGACATCGCCACCCGGTACCTGCCGGGCACCCTGCTCGGCCGCGTCGGCGGCGACTGGTTCGACTCCGTGAAACTCCCCGGCGCCCGCACCGCCCTGGTCGTCGGCGACGTGATGGGCCACGGCCTCAACTCGGCCGCGATGATGGGCCAGTTGCGGACCGCCGTCCAGACGATGGCGGCCATGGACCTGCCGCCCGCCCAGCTCCTGCGCAACCTCGACGACCTGGCGCAACGCCTCGGCGACAGCTACCTCGCCACCTGCCTCTACGCCGTCTACGACCCGATCGAGGGCGAACTGCACCTCGCCAACGCCGGCCACATCCCCCCGGTGCTGGTGCGGGCGGTCGACGGGCGCAGCGAACTCCTCGACCTGCCCACCGGGGCGCCCATAGGCGTCGGCGGGGTCGCCTTCGAGTCGCTGCGGGTGCGTGTCGACCCCGGCGACCGGCTGGTGATGTGCACCGACGGACTGGTCGAGATGCGCGGCGAGGACATCGGCGTCGGCCTCGCCACCCTCTGCGAGTCCGCCGCCCACCCGGCCGCCTCCATGGACGACGCCTGCGACACCATCATCCGCGCCCTCAACACCCGCGGCGGCCGCAAGGACGACGTCGCCCTGCTGATGGCCCGCCTCAACGGCATCGAGCCGGAGGACGTCGCCGAATGGCGGCTCGCCCTCGACCCGGCCGAGGTCCGCCGCGCCCGCGCCGCCGTCCGCGAGCAACTCCACGACTGGGGCCTGGCCCGGCTCGCCGACCCCGCCGAACTCATGGTCAGCGAACTCGTCACCAACGCCGTACGGCACTCCCACAGCCGCCCCGTCCAGCTCCGGCTGATCCGCGGCGAGACCCTGCTGTGCGAGGTCGATGACGACGACCACACCCTGCCGACCCTGCTCAGCACGGCACCCGGCGACGAGGCGGGACGCGGCCTGCGGGTGGTCTCCACCCTCGCCCGGGAGTGGGGCACCAGCCGTACGGCCGCCGGGAAGACCGTCTGGTTCGAACTCACCGCACGGCGCCGCTGACCCGGGTGCCGCCGACCCCGGCGTGCCGCAGGCCCAGGGGGGCGCACGTCCGTCGAACGCGGGGTGAAGAACGCGCCAGGCGCTTGTGGCCGTAACCGGCGCAGGGTAGACCGTACTGGCCCGTCACTTACGACGGGTCATATGCGGCTGCATCCTGGGGAGTTGGGCCATGAGCGTGACGAGTCGGTACCGCAATGCCTGGGAGAGTTTCTGGCGCGAGGCGTCCGACGAGCCGGGGGCGGTGTTCTGGGACGCCGAGCCGGCCGTCACCGCCGCCGTCCACGTCGCTCTCTTCGAACCCCACCTCACCGACCCCGGCCTGCCCCTGGTCGACCTCGGCTGCGGCAACGGCACCCAGACCCGCTTCCTCGCCGACCGCTTCCGGCACGTCCTGGGCGCCGACATCGCCGAGTCTGCCCTGGACCACGCCCGGCACGCCGACCCCGCCGGACAGGCCGGCTACCGGGTCCTCGACGCGGCCGAGAAGAGCGAGGCCGAGGCACTGCACGCGGAGCTCGGCGACGCCAACGTCTACATGCGGGGCGTCCTGCACCAGTGCGAACCCGACGACCGGCAGCCGGTGATCGACGCCGTCGCCACCCTCGTCGGCAGCCGCGGCCGGGCCTTCCTCGTCGAGCTCTCCGAGGCCGCCCGCCCCGTCCTCGGCGGCCTCGCCCAGAGCCCGTCGGGCCCGCCGCCCAAGCTCGCCCCGGTCTTCCGGCACGGCATCGCCCCCGGCGAGGTCCCGGACGCCGCGGTCCCGGAGTACCTGCGCAACGCCGGCCTCACGGTCCTCGCGAGCGGTGAGCTTCCCCTGACCACGACCGAGTCCACGCCGGACGGCGAACTGATCGTGCTGCCGTCGAGGTGGGTGCTGGCAGGGCGGGAGAGCTGAGGGACAGCACCGGACGGCGGCCGACCCGCCGGGCGCACGGTGGCCCAGGCATGACCTCGCCCTTCTTGACGTGCACCTGTTGGCCGGCCGTCCTACGCTGAGGAGGGGAGACTTTACTGGAGGTCGGGATGACCAACGGGAAAGCCTTCACGGGTTCGGAAAGCACGAAAAAGCCCAGAGGGAGCGTCGCTGTTTTCATACTCGTGTGGATCGCTTCGCTCATGCTCAAGCGCGCGCCGACGCCAGACGGATCGAAGTGCGATCACCCCTGCGAGCCGACCCGAAGAAAGAACGTGGCTCAGCTTCCCAGATTGCCCAAGGAACTGTTCAGGGCTCATAGAACAGCCTGGCGCGAGCGAGCTGCCGCGCGCGTTCTGTTTCTGGAACAGCAGGCAGACCGTGAGAGGTGCCGAGGGGTTGCGGACCGGGCTGAGCAATGTCGGCGAGAAAAGACACTGGAGGGGATCGCGCGGCAACTGAAGGAGGCAGGGCGCGCCATCTCCGCACGGCGCCGCCTCTTCTCCGGGGCCGCAGCCCTGGAGAGGACCTGGGCCAATGTGCGCGCGACCGACGTGATGCTGCTCACGCTGTGTGCGGAAGAAGACCTGCCTGGCCGAAGCGCCGACGTACTGAGCCACGTTGAACAGCATCTGCGCCCGGTCGACCCGCTTCGGATACAGGTGAGTGCGGCCGCGGAGCGCATGGGGACGAAAGGACCGCTGCCGGGCGACCGCGGGCTCCTCGCCCTCGCTCTGAGCGCCTCGTACGACGCGCTGGACGCCGAATACAGCAGAGTTCGCAGCCTCAGCATCATTCTGCGGGTTGCGACCTTCTTCGTTCTCCTCGGCGCGGCTGGGCTCGCAGTCTGGGGCTGGTACTGTCCCGATTCGCTGAACATGTGCTTCCTCCCCGGGGGGAAGAATTTCGCCGCATGCCCGTCCGGGGAGGTTCCCCTGAAGCAGGGAAACGTTCCGAGCGACTACGCACAGCGAGTCGACGTGCTCGTCACCGAGGCGGCAGGACTGGCTGGTGCAGCCCTCACGGTCATTGCGTCCCTACGCCGGATTCAGGGGACGAGCAGTCCTTATATGCTGCCGCTTTCGGCGGCCCTGCTGAAATTCCCCACCGGGGCTCTGACCGCGTTCATAGGAGTGCTGCTCATCAGGGGTGCGTTCATTCCAGGTCTGAGCGATCTGGATTCCAGCCCGCAAATAATGGCCTGGGCCGTCATTTTCGGCGCTGCCCAGCATCTCGTGACCCGCTTCGTCGACGAACGGGCCCGCGAGACGCTGTCGGACGTGGGACGCCCGCCCGCCGACCCGGAACCGGACGGCCCGAAGACCGCGAAGCCGTGAAGCCGGCGCGAAGCCGTGAAGCCGGCGTGGGCCCCCACCGGCGACGGATCGGCAGGCTCAGCCGCCTAGGTGGCTGCCGATCGACCGGGCGACCTCGGCGTGGGCGAGGTACTCGACGATGCTGTGCGCCCGGTCGCGGGCGTTGACGACGGCGAGGTCGGACAGTCCGTCCGCCCAGTCGTCGCCCAGCGGGCATCCGATGGCCACCGCGTCGGTCGGGCACCAGGCGTTGAACCAGTCCGCCACGATGTCCGGACGCTTCGGCCCGCCGACGAGCAGTCTGCTGTACACGCTGTCCAGGCCGAGGGGACTGCCCGCCGTGGTCAGATGGACGCAGTTCACTCCGGGGGACAGCCGGGTGACGAGATCCATGCCGACGACCGTGCCGAGGCTGTGGCTGACGAGCACAACTTCCCCGGCGTCCGGCATCGTCTCCAGTACGCAGTCCAGGACCTCGTCCCGGATGCGCCGGTCGTCGAGATACGCGGCCACGTCACGGAAGACCAGGGCGATGGCCCAGGCATCGAGGTCGCTCCTGGCGGCCAGCCAGCCCAGCCGCTTGTGCAGGGCCCCGACCACGTCGTCCAGGCCGATACTTTCGGTGGCCAGCCGGCCCTCCTGCGGCATGTCCCACTTCCTGGCCGCCTCGCCGATGATCTCCTCGTACACCGCGCGGGCGGTGGGGGTGGCGGGCGCGACCGCCTCCGCCGCCCTGGCGGTCGGCGCCTCGGTGAGGCGGGGGACGGCCTCGTGCGTGGTCAGGGCCTGCACCAACCGGTCGCCGTAGTAGGGGAACCAGACGTCCGCCGGGTCGACCGGAGGGAGCCCGGCGCGGACGAGCCCCTGGTTGAGTCCGGCCGCCCATTCGCGGCGCAGGTTCTCGGGCTCCTTGCCCTGCTGGGAGCGACCGTGCAGAAAGACCAGATGCCGTGCGCCGCCGAAGGCCCCGTCCCGGGCGCGCAGGCCCGCAGGCGCGGTGGCCTTCTCGACGGCCGGGCCCGCCGCCACGACGGCGGGAGCCGGGGCCGTCACCGGGCCGGCGGCGGGAGCCGGAGCCGCAACCGGACCGGCGGCGGCCTCCGCGAGGCGCAGTCCCGACTCCGGACCCATCTCGGCCAGCAGCTCCCGCTGCCGGGGGGTGAGGGGCAGGGCTGCGAGGTGTTTCAGGATGGAACTGACGCGTACGCCCTCGTTGGACACCCAGTCGATGGCGTCGTCGCCGTCACCGGGCTGCCAGACCTGTCCGTCACGGCGCAGGGTACGGCCCTGTTCGTCGGTCCTGGGCACCCCGCTGTGATGGAGCGCGACGACCTCCCACTGGTCGTTGAAGACGGGAGAGCCGGAATTGCCCGGCTCGGTGTCCGTCTTGTAGTGGAGGAAGTCGTCGAGGCGCACCTGGAGCATGTTGTCGCGTACGGCGATCTCCTTGAGGCGTCCCATCGGATGGCCGACGACGTTGACCGGTTCGCCGATCACCAGCTTTCCCGGCTGGGCGCTGAGCCGGTTCCAGCCGAACGTGTCCCCCGCGGGCCGCGGGTCCGGGCCGGGGGCGACCAGCACCAGGGCGAAGTCGAGCCGTTCGTCCGTGACGAAGAACCCGTCCGGGTCGAGTTCCAGCCGCGTCGGCGGCTGGGCCGTGTTGTCGACGGTGACCTGGGCGTCGAACTCCAGGAAGCACTGCCGGGCGGCCTCCGGGTCGGTGAGCACGTGATGGTTGGTCATCAGCAGGCTCGGCGACACCAGGAAGCCGGTGCCGAGAGGCAGCTCACGGCCGTTCTCCCGCACCGAGATCCGGGCGACGGTACGTGCCGCGCGGGCGCCGCGCGGCAGGAAACTCCATGCCTGGAGGTCCTTGGACACCCCGAGGATGCGTTCGTACGCGGCGGTCGGGGCCAGCGGTTCCGCCCGGACGGCCTCCACCACCATGGCGGCGGGCACCGCCTGCCGGTCGAGCAGCCGGGCCGCGCGCGCCGCGAGTGCCTCCTCCGAATCCGGGAAGGCGACCCCGGCGTCCTGCTGCTCCTCGACCGCCCGCCGCTCGTCGCCGGTCTCGTCGTACCGCGCGGCGGCCGCCGCGACCTGGCGCTCCCGTTCCTCGCGGAACCTGTCCGTCGCTGCCATGTCAGGTCACCGTCCTTCCGGCGGTGTGCCACGGCACGAAGGCGTTCGTCAGCCCCGAAAGAGCCGTACGCAGCTCGGGGTGGTGGCGCAGCAGCACCGTGATCATGCTGTTGTCGTCGATCCAGGCCATACCGGCCTTGGAGTACACCTCGGGGGTGTAGTACTCGGTGAAGAAGCGGTCGCTGTTCAGCCGGCGTGAGGCCATCAGGATGAAGATGCGGAACGCCGTGTCGCTGAAGGCGAATCCGGCCGGCAGCTTCTCCGCGTACAGCCCGACCGTGAGGTCGACCTTCTCGATGTCGCCGTCGTAGAGCCACTGGATCTGCTCGGCCCAGGCCCGGTTCTCGGTCAGTTCCAGGAAGTTCGCCGCGGGCTTCAGCCGCAGCAGCCGCCGGAACTCGTTGTAACGGGGGACACCGAATTCCCGGGAGCGCAGGATGTCGGTGGCGGCGAGGTCCTGAAGCTGCCCGTCGGGGCGCTCGAACTCCTGCAGGAACCTGGGGAAGTTGCGCAGGGTGACCAGTCCGGGGTGGAGCGTGCCGAAACTGTAGAGCAGATCGGCCATCCCGGTGGTCTCCATGACCTTCAGCGCCCCGGGGCCCGCGATGTCGCGGAGAGTGCAGTGGCGCAGGCTCGTGTCGTCGGCGGCGGAGCGCAGATGCCACTCGTCGCGGATGAGCGGGTGCATGCGGTAGACGGCCACGAACTCCTCGGTGAGGGAGTACGGGATGCCGTAGTGGTCCGTCTCGCCGCCGGGGATTCCGCTGACGACCTCGCTGTCGCTGATCCGGCCGAAGAGGTCGTGGACGCGCTCGCCCGCGATGCCCCACCAGTTGGCACGCAGTGCCTTGACGGTGGTGGGGTGGCTGATCACGGCCGGTGTCCACTCCACGGTGTGGATCTTGGCGAGGAGCGCGGCGTTGACGAGCCGGGCGCGCTGGAAGAGTTCCTCGTCGTGCCAGGACGGGTACGCGCCGTGCAGGTGATCGCAGATCGCGTTGTGCTCACGGGCGAACAGGTCGTGCATCATGGCGAGGCCCAGCCAGAAGCCGGGGATGTGCGAGGGGTCCTTGGAGGGGTCCGAGGGGACCGGGGACTGCTCGTCGTCCCACAGATGCAGCTTGCCCAGCTTGCCGGCGCGCAGCAGGCGTTGCTCGGTCTCGTTCGTGCCGTAGATCTGCGACGCGTCCCACCAGTGGGAGGACACGTTGACGCGGGTGTCGGGCGTTCCGGCCGGCGCCTGCGGGTCGCGGGTCGGGTCGTCCGGTGTCCGCATGATCCGCATGGGGTGTTCCGGCCACGGGTCGTCGTCCATGAGGGGCACTTCCCAGGGCCGATCCGTGGGGCTGGTCCCGTGGCTGAACCAGTCGCGGACCATGAACTGAAGCCAGGCGGCGACCAGCGAGTTGACCGATTCGGCGGGGATGAGCTCGTCGCGGGTGAGCACCGCGCGGCTGACCTCGCGCGGGTTCGGCGTGGACAGTACGTCCTCGGGTGCGGTCGGTGCGATCCGGTCCAGCGGGATGTTCCGGCCGAAGCGGGTGCCCGCCATGCCCATGCGAGGCTCGGCGAGGTCGTTGTGGCTGCCGTCGGCGGTCCGGTTGACCTTCTGGGTCTCGGAGGGGGGCGCGGGATCGGGCAGATTGACCGAGGGCAGTCGGCCGGTGTCGTGGAGGTTCTTCTGCCGAAGCCTGATGCGCAGTCCGAGGAGCGTCAGCAGGCCAGGAATGACGGGCAGTCTGTCCCAGCCGATGCGCCGGTCCACGTATTCGGCGCCGGCGGTGATGATCCGCCAGGGCAGTGACGTACGGTATCCGGCTGCGGAACCTCGTGCGTCGCGTCGTTGTCTGCTCATCGCGATACTCCTTGGGCGGTGGCTCTGTGGGCGGTCGCGAGGATGACGTCGCTCGCCTTCTCGCTGATCATGTAGATGGGTGCGGCGACGAAGAATCCGGGAATGCGGGGGAAGACCGAGGCGTCGACGATGCGCAGGCGGTCCACTCCGCGCACCCGGAACTCGCTGTCGACGACGGCCGAAGGGTCGTCCGCCCGTCCCATCCGGCAGGTGCAGGACGCGTGGTGGCCCCAGGCCTCGTCCTGTACGAAACGGCGAACGCCGTCGTGGCCGTCGATGTCGTTGCCGGGCCACAACTCCTCCAGAATCACGGAGCCGGCTCTGCGGTTCATCTGGCGCACGAACTCGACGGCACCGGCCATGGCTTCGAGATCCACGGCGTCCTTGTCCGTGCCCTCGCCGAAGTAGTGGAAGTTCACCAGCGGGGTGTCCCGGGGGTCGGTGGAGCGCAGCCGCACCCGGCCCCCGGTGTTGTGGGTGCGGCTCTTGAGGATGGCCCAGGTGAAACGGTCCTTGTGGAGTGTCAGGTCGAGCGAGTAGCCGGGCCGGTAGCCCCGGAAGTCGAAGGGGCCGCCGAAGATGAACAGGTCGGGTGCGTCCAGCTCCGGACGGGACTTGCGGGTGACACCGACGACGGCGCCGTTGGTCGTGTAAAGACCTTCGCCGCGCTGCCAGGCCCGGTAGCAGGGGTCCGGTTCGGTCCCGGGTCGCGGCGCGTGGAAGTCGCAGTCCCTGAGGACCGGGAACTCGCGGTCCATCCGGCTGACCACGCCGACCTCGTACCGGTCCTGGAGATTCGCGCCCACACCCTGGAGGTCGACCCGTACGGGGATGCCGTGCCGTCCCAGCTCCTCACGCGGTCCGATGCCCGAAAGCATCAGCAGCTGGGGTGTGTTGAAGGCACCCGCGGCCAGGATCACCTCACGGGAGGCGAGGACCCGGCGCAGGACCGGCGGCCCGGCGTCCGGCCGGCTCGCGGGGTCGGCCCGGTAGGCGTGCGCGCCGTCCAGGTAGTCGACTCCGGCCGCGGCTCCGTTCCCGTCCAGTACGACGCGGGCCGCCAGCGCGTTGGTCCGGACCACCAGGTCGTCCGGACGGCTTCGCTGTACGGCCTGGACCCGCTCGCGAACGGCGCTGCGCCGTCCGTTCGCCGTGGAGAGGGGGATCTGCCACAGCCCTTGCAGGGCGCGGGTCTGCGCCCGCCAGTCGTTGGGGTCGACGAAGGAGCCGAACCCCTCCAGCGGGGACAGCGGCCGGTCGAGGAAGTCGGCCAGCGCGTCCTCCGCGGCCGAGAGGATGACCTTCAGCAACTGCTTGTCCTGGACGGCCAGTTCAGGGTCGGCGAGGGCGGTCGGCAGCCAGCCGTCGAATCCGTGGCGTGCTTCGTTGCGGTACCGAGCGCCCGTGAAGGGCAGGACCTTCAGCAGCGCGGCCAGCAGCGGATTGGCGGGCGGCTCCTTGGGCCTCGGCCGGTAGGTGCAGCGTTCCAGCCGCTCGAAGTACCGGCGCATGGCCGTGCTCTGCCACGAGGCGTCGCCGGTCTCCTCCGCGATCGCGTCCCAGTCGCGGTTGTACGGATAGACGGTGATCAGCGCGTGATGCGCGGTACAGCCGCCGACCGTTCCGGCACGCGGGTAGAGGATGCCCCGGTCCGGGACGAGTTTGCCGTCGCGCTGTTGCTGCTGCTCGTCGGCATAGTGCCGGACGAAGTAGTGCCAGCACTGGACGGGGTCCTCGGAGGCGTCCGCGTGGAAGGCGGGCACCAGGTAGTTGTCGTTCTCCGGGGCGCCGCCCGCGTCGAGCAGCAGGGTGCGCATGCCCGCGGCGGCGAGGTTGGCCGCCAGCGGTCCACCGCCCGCCCCGGCGCCGACGACGATGTAGTCGAAACCCGTCTCGGCCGGGGAGTCGGCACCTGGCCCTCCCGTCACTTCCGCTTGCCCTTCACCGAGTTGGCGAGCGAAGTGGCGGCCAGGACCGTGTTGGCGGCCGAGATGAGGGTGGTCAGCGCCGCGGTACGCGGGGGAAGCCGACCGCTCAGGCCCAGCGTGGCCGCCGTCGCGGTGTCACTGCCGTGGATCAGGACGCCGTCGCGCAGGTCCTCCCGCAGCCGCTCGTCGCGGTTGGTCAGCAGATCGAGGCCGAGCAGGATCGTACGGATCCCGAAGAGCCGGAAGGCGTACACGGCCGCCGGACTGGGCGGCTCACGACCGGGGTCGAGGCGCCGGATGAGCAGGTCGGGGGCGAGCAGTCCGGTGACTCCGTTGAAGAGCCGGATGCCGGCGAGTGCGTAGACCGAGACAGCGCGAGGCCCGGCTTTTTGGGTGGCCATCATGTCTCCTGACGGTGCTGCGATTCTTGCGGTGACGGGAACCACCGCCGAACCCCCCGACGAGGGAGAAGACACCCCGGAAACACTCCGATTACCACATTATGGTCATCCCGCCTCCCCTGCACCTCGAGTCCCGGGGCTTCAAGGGGGTCTCCGGCGTGTCTCACGCGCTGTAGCGTGACGAGACACGCCAGCGGGCCGCCCGGTCGGTCCCGGTGGATGTCGGCCAGGTCGTCCAAGGGCCTTCGGCCGGCCACTGCGTGAGCAAGAACGCCTTGGCCTTCAACTCACCTCGCTCGACGAAGGAGATGACCTTCCAGAACTCACGGGGGATCTTCACGTCCCGGTAGGCGCGGTCGTCGTCCTGTTCGGAACCTCCCTGATCCCGGGACTGCTCGGCGGCTGGGTGCGCTCCCTCTGGGCGTCTGACCCGCGCTCTTGCGGTGCCTGGCGGTGGGTCGGGTGTGTTGGGGAACGTATGTGGGACTCCAGGTCTGTGGTCTCCGCGGTGCCGAGGTCCGGCAGAGGGCTCAACCCCCTCTCCGCCTTGTAGGAAGTTCCCTCGCCGACGCGTAACGTGGAGCAGCATGAAGATCCCCGTCACTGCTGCATGCTGTCGGAGACTGTTGTCACCAGCCGGACAACAAGTCTCTGACCTGCGAGGGGACGGTCCTGCATGAAGATCCTCATCAGCGCCGACATGGAGGGCGCCACCGGGGTGACCTGGCCCGGCGACGTGCTGCCCGGCGCGCCGCAGTGGGAGCGGTGCCGGCCGATGTTCACCTCCGACGTCAACGCCGCCGTCCTCGGCTTCTACGACGGCGGCGCCGACGAGGTCCTCATCAACGAGGCCCACTGGAGCATGCGCAACCTGCTCCTGGAGCAGCTCGACGACCGCGCCGAGATGATCACCGGCCGCCACAAGACGCTGTCCATGGTCGAGGGCGTCCAGCACGGTGACGTCGACGGCATCGCCTTCGTCGGCTACCACACCGGCGCCGGCATGGAGGGCGTCCTCGCCCACACCTACCTTCCCAACTCCGTCACCGGCGTCTGGCTGAACGACGTCCGCGCCAGCGAGGGCCTGCTCAACGCGCACGTCGTCGCCGAGTACGGCGTCCCGGTCGTCCTCGTCACCGGCGACGACCTGGCCTGCGAGGACGCCCTCGGATACGCTCCCGAGGCCCTCAAGGTCGCCGTCAAGGACCACGTGTCGAGGTACGCGGCCGTGTGCCGGACGCCCGCCCGGACCGCCGCCGACATCCGCGCCGCCGCCAAGGACGCGGCCGGGCTCGCGGTGCGCCACGAACCGGTGACCGGCGGACCGTTCACCATCGCCCTGGAGGTCGACGCCGAGCACCTCGCCCTGGCCGCCACCGTCGTCCCCGGCGTGGAGCAGGTCGGCGAGCGGAAGGTGGCGTACACCGAGGGGACCATGTACGACGGCATCCGCACCTTCAAGGCGGTCACCACGATCGTCTCGGCCGCGGTGGAGGAGCAGTATGGCTGACCAGCAGGCACGGGACGAGGTCGTCCGGTTCACCTCCGAGCTGATCCGGATCGACACCAGCAACTTCGGCGGCGGCGACTGCCGGGAGCGGCCCGCCGCCGAGTACGCGGCCGAGCGGCTCGCCGAGGCGGGTCTGGAGCCGATCCTTCTCGAGCGGACCGCGGAGCGTACCAACGTCGTCGCCCGCATCGAGGGCACCGACCCCGCTGCCGACGCGCTGCTTGTCCACGGCCACCTCGACGTCGTACCCGCACAGGCCGCCGACTGGAGCGTCGACCCGTTCTCCGGGGAGATCCGCGACGGGGTCGTGTGGGGGCGGGGAGCCGTCGACATGAAGAACATGGACGCGATGATCCTGGCGGTGGTGCGGGACTGGGCCCGGGAAGGGGTACGGCCGCGGCGGGACATCGTCGTCGCGTTCACCGCCGACGAGGAGGCCAGCGCGGTCGACGGCTCCGGGTTCCTCGCCGACCACCACCCCGAGCTGTTCGAGGGATGTACCGAGGGCGTCGGCGAGTCCGGCGCCTTCACCTTCCACGACGGCACCGGACGGCACCTCTACCCGGTCGCCGCCGGGGAGCGAGGCACCGCCTGGCTCAAGCTCACCGCGCGCGGCCGGGCCGGACACGGCTCCAAGGTCAACATGGAGAACGCGGTCACCCGCCTCGCCGCCGCCGTCACCCGCATCGGCGAGCACCAGTGGCCGCTCCGGCTCACCCCCACGGTCTCCGCCGCCCTCACCGAACTCGCCGCCCTCTACGGCGTCGAACCCGACCTCACCGAGGTCGACCTGCTCCTGGACAAGCTCGGCCCGGCCGCCAGACTGGTCGAGGCCACCGTCCGCAACAGTGCCAACCCGACCATGCTGAACGCCGGTTACAAGGTCAACGTCATCCCCGGCGAGGCCGTCGCCTTCGTCGACGGACGCTATCTGTACGGCACCGAGGACGAGTTCCGCGCCACCCTCGACCGTCTCACCGGCCCCGACGTCGACTGGGAGTTCCACCACCGCGAGGTCGCCCTCCAGGCACCGCTGGACTCACCGACGTACGCCCGGATGCGGGCCGCCGTCGAGGAGTTCGCCCCCGAGGGGCACGTGGTGCCGTACTGCATGTCGGGCGGCACCGACGCCAAGCAGTTCTCCCGGCTCGGCATCACCGGCTACGGCTTCGCCCCGCTCAAGCTCCCCGAGGACCTGGACTACCAGGCCCTGTTCCACGGCGTCGACGAACGCGTCCCCGTCGAGGCCCTGCACTTCGGCGTCCAGGTCCTGGACCGCTTCCTGCGCACGGCATAGCACGGCACAGCACGGAGTAGCACGGCACAGGCGAGGAGGAGAGAACGTGGAGACGAAGGCGTACGGTTCGTGGCCCTCACCCATCGACGCGGCCCTGGCCGCGGCGCACGACGGCTTCGCCGAATGGGTGGGCTTCGCCGGCGGCGAGCCCTGGTGGACGGAACCCCGTCCGGCGGAGGGCGGCCGCAGGACCCTGGTACGCGGCAGCACCGGGGAGTCCGTGCTGCCCGCGCCGTGGAACGTCCGCAGCCGGGTCATCGAGTACGGCGGACGCCCCTGGGCCGGTGCCGTACCCGAGGACGGCGGTCAACCACTTCTGGTCTTCGTCCACTTCGACGACCAGCGGCTGTACCTGTACCGGCCCGGTGCGGCACCCCGCCCGCTGACCCCGCCCGGACCCCGTTGGGCCGACCCGCAGTTGCTGCTGGACCGGGGCGAAGTCTGGTGTGTCCTTGAGGAGTTCACAGGAGCCGCACCCACCGACGTACGGCGGGTGCTCGCCGCCGTACCGCTGGACGGCTCGGCCGCCGACGACCGGGCCGCCGTTCGCGAACTCACCGACGGCCGACACCGGTTCGTCACCGGGCCGCGCCTGACGCACGACGGGCGCCGGGCCGCCTGGCTCGCCTGGGACCATCCGCGGATGCCGTGGGACGGCACGGAACTGCTGGTCGGCGAGGTCGGCGCCGACGGAGTCCTGCACACGGTCCGCACCGTGGCCGGCGGTCCCACCGAGGCCGTCGCGCAGGCGGAGTGGTCCTCGGACGACCGGCTGCTGTACACCAGCGACCGCAGCGGCTGGTGGAACCTGTACCGCGACGACGTACCCCTGTGCCCGCGCGAGGAGGAGTTCGCGGGGCCGCTCTGGCGGCTCGGCCAGAACTGGTTCGCGCCGCTGGACAACGGGCTGATCGCCGTCCTGCACGGCCGCGGGCCGCTGGCGCTCGGGATACTCGATCCGGAGACCGGCGAGATCGCCGACGCCGCCGGACCGTGGACCGAGTACTCCGCCACCCTCGCCGTGCACGGCACCCGCGTGCTCGCGGTCGGCGCCGGCCCGCGCACCGCCCATGAGGTCGTCGAACTCGACGTCGCCTCCGGCCGCACCCGGGTCGTCGGCACCCCGCACCGGGACCCGGTGGACCCCGCCTACTACCCCGAGCCGCAGGTCCGCACCTTCGCCGGACCCGGCGGCCGCGAGGTGCACGCCCACATCCACCCGCCCCACCACCCAGGCCACACCGCCCCCGAGGGCGAGCTGCCGCCGTACGTCGTCTGGGCGCACGGCGGCCCCACCGGCAGGACACCGCTGGTCCTCGACCTCGCGATCGCCTACTTCACCTCCCGGGGCATCGGCGTCGCCGAGGTCAACTACGGCGGCTCCACCGGATACGGGCGGGAGTACCGGGAGCGGCTGCGCGAGCAGTGGGGCGTCGTCGACGTCGAGGACTGCGCGGCCGTCGCGCTCGCCCTCGCCGAGGAGGGCGCCGCCGACCGCGCCCGGCTCGCGATCCGCGGCGGCAGCGCCGGCGGCTGGACCGCCGCCGCCTCCCTGACCGGCACCGACGTCTACGCCTGCGGCACCATCTCCTACCCTGTCCTCGACCTCACCAGCTGGGGTGCGGGGGAGACCCACGACTTCGAGTCCCAGTACCTGGAATCCCTGATCGGCCCGCTGGCCGAGGTCCCCGGGCGGTACGTGGAGCGGTCGCCCAGCGAGCACGTCGACCGGCTCACCGCGCCCTTCCTGCTGCTCCAGGGGCTGGACGACGTGATCTGCCCGCCCGCGCAGTGCGAGCGTTTCCTCGCCCGGCTCGACGGCCGCCCGGTGCCGCACGCGTACCTCACCTTCGCAGGCGAGGGACACGGCTTCCGGCGCGCGGACACCCTGGTCCGTGCCCTGGAGTCCGAGCTCGCCCTCTACGCTCAGGTGTTCGGGCTGGACGTGCCCGGAATTCCCGAGCTGGAACTGGTGAAGTGACCGAAGTGGCCGAAGTGACCGAAGTGGCGGAACTGACCAGGCCGTCGAGGCTCTCCGCCGGATCGCGGGTCGCCGTCGTGGCGCCGAGCGGGCCGGTGGTGGAGGAGCGGCTCCAGGCGGGCCTCGACATCCTGCGCGGCTGGGACCTCGACCCGGTCGTGGCACCCCATGTGCTCGCCAGTGACGCCGAGCTGGGGTACCTCGCGGGCTCCGACGCCGACCGTGCGGCCGACCTCCAGCAGGCCTGGTGCGACCCGTCCGTGTCCGCCGTGCTCTGCGCGCGCGGCGGCTACGGCGCACAGCGCCTCGTCGACCTGCTCGACTGGGAGGCGATGCGGGCGGCCGGCCCGAAGGTGTTCGTCGGCTTCAGCGACGCGACCGTGCTGCACGAGGCGTTCGCGACCCGGCTCGGGCTCGCCGGCCTGTACGGGCCGGTGGCCGCGGGCGCCGACTTCGTCAAGAGCACCGAGGCGCAGGACCATCTGCGGGCCACCCTCTTCGCCCCGGAGACGGTCCGCACGATCCCCTCCCGGGGCGCCGCGCTGGTGGGCGGCCGGGCCAGGGGCGTCACCGTCGGCGGCTGCCTGCGGCTGCTCGCGGCCGGCCTCGGCACCCCGCTCACCCACCCCGGCGCCCGCGGCGGACTGCTCGTCCTGGAGGACGTCGGCGAGCGGCCGTACAGCCTCGACCGGAGCATCACCCAGCTGCTGCGGTCCGGCTGGCTCGACGGCGTCGCCGGGATCGTGCTCGGCTCCTGGGACCGGTGCGGGCCCTACGAGGAGGTGCGGCCGATGCTCGTCGACCGGCTCGGCGGCCTCGGCGTGCCGGTGGTGGAGGAGTTCGGGTTCGGGCACTGCGAGGCGGCCCTGACCATCCCGCTCGGGGTGGCCGCGGAGCTGGACGCGGACGCGGGCACGCTGACCCTGCGGGAACCGGCCCTGCGCTGAGAGCTCACCCGGAGGGCCGCGCCCGGCGGGCGGGGCGGGGCCCTGCGGACCACCCTGGTCGCATGAGCCCGAAGACCTCGGTGAAGCGGGACCGGACCGGCGGCCGGCACGGCGTGCTGCTGACCCCCGGCAGGATCGCCGTACTGCTGCTCGGCGTCCTCGGCCTGGTCTTCGTCTTCGAGAACACCCGCGCCACCGAGATCCGGTTCCTGGTTCCCGTGGTCACCACACCCCTGTGGATCGCCCTGCTCGCCACCGGGCTCATCGGCGCCCTCTGCGGAGCGTATTTCATGAAACGCCGGAGCTAGCTCCGCGTAGGGTGACCCGATGCCGCACACCGCTTCCCGCTATCTCGCCGAAGGCCCCCGCGTGGGCATCCGCCACTACACCTACGAGGACGGCGCCGAGTTCATCGCCCGCGCCCGGGAGAGCAAGGACCTCCACCAGCCCTGGCTGTTCCCGCCCACCACGGACGCGGCCTACGCCGGCTACGCGGGGCGGCTGATCGAGGACCGCAGCAAGGCCGGGTTCCTGGTGTGCGAGAAGGGGGCCGGGGAGAGCGACGGGGCGATCGCCGGGTTCATCAACATCAACAACATCGTCGAGGGCGGCTTCCAGTGCGGTGCGCTCGGCTACGGCGTGTTCGCGCACGCGGCCGGGCGCGGGCTGATGCGGGAGGCGATGGGGCTCGTCGTGGACCACGCCTTCGGGCCGATGCGGCTGCACCGGCTGGAGATCAACGTGCAGCCCGGCAACGCCGCGTCCATCGCACTCGCGCGCGGTGCCGGGTTCCGGCTGGAGGGCTTCTCGCCGAACATGATCTACATCGACGGGGCCTGGCGTGACCACGAACGCTGGGCGATCACCGCGGAGATGCGGACCACCGGCTGACCTCCGCACCGCCCGGCCTCCGCACCGCCCGGCCTCCGCACCGCCCGGCCTCCGCACCGCCCGGCCTTTGCGCAATCCTGACCGGCAGCTCCCCTGGTCAGCTCATCCGGTGCCGGGTTCCATGGTGATCGTGACGAGGATCCGACGTGAGGTACTGACCCTGCCCGCGGCGGAGTTGGGCCCGGACAACCCGCTGCCGCCGCTCCGCCCCCTCGAAGACGGGGGCACCGCCCACGCCCTTCAGGCAGTGGGGGACCACCGCGTGGACGAGCGTGACCGGGAGGACCTGCCACGGGACATGGCCCGGCAACTCGGCTACGAACCACTGCGCAGCCTCCTCCCGGTACGGGTCCGCGACGGCTACGGCAGAACGCGCACACCCCGCGCGATCGACGCCCTCGTGATCGAGAACGACCGGCTGCGCGCCACCGTCCTGCCCGGCCTCGGCGGCCGCGTCGCCTCCCTCGTGCAGCTGCCCACCGGCCGTGAACTCCTCCACCGCAACCCGGTGTTCCAGCCCGCCAACCTCGCCCTCAACGGCGCCTGGTACGCCGGCGGCATCGAGTGGAACATCGGCGCCACCGGGCACACCACCCTCTCCTGCGCCCCGCTCCACGCGGCCCGCGTCCCCGCCCCCGACGGCGGGGAGATGCTCCGGCTGTGGGAGTGGGAGCGGCTGCGCGACCTGCCCTTCCAGGTCGACCTGTGGCTGCCGGACGGTTCCGACTTCCTGTACGCCGGCGTCCGCGTCCGCAACCCGCACGAACACCCGGTGCCGTGCTACTGGTGGTCCAACACGGCCGTACCCGAGGACCGCCGGATCGTGGTTCCGGCCGAGGAGGCCTGGGAGTTCGGGCCCGAGCGCAGACTGCACCGGGTGCCCGTTCCGGCGTACGACGCCCAACACCCTTACCCGGCCGACTGGTTCTACGACATCCCGGACGGGCGGCGCCGCTGGATCGCCGCGCTCGACGCCGACGGCCACGGTCTGGTGCAGACCTCCACCGACGAACTGCGCGGCCGGAAGCAGTTCGTGTGGGGCTCGGGGCCCGGTGGCCGGCGCTGGCAGGAGTGGCTCGGCGGCCCCGGCACCGGCGGCTACCGCGAGATCCAGGCCGGACTGGCCCGCACCCAGCTGGAGCACGTCCGCCTCGACGCGGAGAGCGAGGTCTCCTGGCTGGAGGCGTACGGCCCGCTGTCCGCGGCGCCGCAGGACGTCACGGAGCGACTCGAACTCGCCCTGCCACGTACCGAGTTCGAGGCGGCCCACGCCGCCTGGAAGCCGTACGCCGACACCGAACCCGGCGAACTCCTCGCCACCGGCTCCGGCTGGGGCGCCCTCGAAGTGCTGCGCGCCGACTGGAAGCTGCCCGGGACACCGTTCGCGGAGCCGACGCTGACCGACGAACAGGCTCCCTGGCGGGAGCTGCTGCGCACCGGCACGCTGCCCGAACCCCGCCGGGTGCGGCCGCCCGGACCGACCCTGGTCGCCCCGCACTGGCGCGACATGCTGGAGACGGCCCCCGCCACCCCGCACACCGAGTACCACCTCGGCGTAGCCCAGTGGCACGCCGGCGACCGCGCCCAGGCCGTCCGCAGCTGGGAACGCGCTCTTCAACTCGCGCCGTCCCTCTGGCCGTTGCTGCGCTGTCTCGCCGTCGCCGACCAGGAGTACGGGCACCACGAGCGGGCCGCCGAGCGGTACGCCGACGCCTTCGACGACCTGTGCCGGGAGCGCCGCGACGACGGCGAGGCATGGACCGCCGCCTGCGCGGCGCTCGGCCGCGAGGCCGTCGAGGCACTGCTGCGGGTACGGCGGGTCGCGGACGCCCGCGCCGTGTGGGAGGCGCTGCTGCCCGCGACCCGGGAGCGCGGCCGCTTCCGGCTCCTGGAGGCGGAGCTGCTCCTCGCGGAGGGCGACCGGACGGCGGCCCGGGCCGTGTTCGAGGCCGGGTTCGAGGTCGCCGACCTGCGGGAGGGGTCGGAGGCGATCGGCCGGCTGTGGGCGCGACTCGGTGACGAGCCGCTGCCCGCCCGGTACGACTTCCGGATGCGGCCGCAGGACTTTTGATCAGTCCTGGTGCTGGTCGACGTACTCGAACACCGAGCCGTCCGGGTGCATCGCGATCAGATTGCGGCCGACGGGCGTGGCCACCGGCCCCGCGATGATCCGGGCGCCGAGGTCGTCCAGCAGCCGGTGGGCCGCGTCGACGTCCTTCACCGCGATCGTGGCGGCCACCTTGCGCAGCACCTCCAGCTCGTCCTCCGGTCCGCTCATCAGCAGGAAGGAGCCGACCGCGGCGACCTGGACGCCGCCGCGTTCGAAACGGAGGGCTCTGCCGCCGGAGAGGCGTTCGTAGAACGGGATCGCGGCTTCGAGGTCGTCGACGCAGATGCGCAGGGAGGCGCCCAGAATCTCCATGCCCACGAGCCTAGTTGCCGCGGGCCGGGATGGCGTCATGTCCGGTGATCTCCTGCTATGCCGGTGGCGCAGGACGCCGCAGCCTGCTGCGGGGCGGTGGGGGCTGGTCGCGCCCACGTGGCGGCAGTCGCATATGGACACAGCCCCGCGCCCCCGTGGGGCGCGCTCGCGCGGGGCGCGCTTCGACGCGCGGTGTTTGAGGGCCCCGCCTAGGGTTACCTGGTACGGGCTGGATCTCGCCGTGCCTTCGGAGGCGCACCGTGAGGGGCCGACCCCGGAACGTGACCGCGCCGAGATCGCCCTGCCGACCCCACCGGCCGCCCCGGTGCCCCCGATCCGGCACGGACCGTCCCCCGGGAAGGAGCCTCATGAACACCGCCGAACTCGTCGAACTCGCCCAGCAGTTGCGCGTGGACAGCGTGCGGGCGGCCGCCGCGGCCGAGTCCGGGCATCCCACCTCGTCGATGTCCGCCGCCGATCTGATGGCGGTCCTGCTCGCCCGCCATCTGCGCTACGACTTCGAGCGGCCCGACCACCCCGGCAACGACCGCTTCGTCCTCTCCAAGGGCCACGCCTCGCCGCTGCTGTACGCCGCCTACAAGGCGGCCGGTGCCCTCGACGACGCCGAACTGCTCACCTTCCGGCAGCTCGGCAGCCATCTGGAGGGGCACCCGACCCCGCGCCGGCTGCCGTGGGTGGATACCGCCACCGGCTCCCTCGGCCAGGGCCTGCCGGTCGGTGTCGGCATCGCGCTGTCCGGGAAGCGGCTGGAGCACGGCCGCTACCGGGTCTGGGTGCTGTGCGGGGACAGCGAGCTGGCCGAGGGCTCCGTGTGGGAGGCCGTCGAGCACGCCGGGTACGAGCACCTGGACAACCTCACCGCGATCGTGGACGTCAACCGGCTCGGCCAGCGCGGACCCACCCGGCACGGCCACGACCTCGATGCCTACGCCCGCCGCTTCCAGGCCTTCGGCTGGCACACCGTGGAGATCGACGGGCACGACGTGGACGCCGTCGACCGCGCCTGCGGCGAGGCCCGGGCCACCGCCGGACAGCCCACCGTGATCCTCGCCCGTACCCGCAAGGGCAGGGGCGTCGCGGCCGTCGAGGACCGCGAGGGTATGCACGGCAAGCCGCTGCCGCACCCGGAGGCGGCCGTCGCCGAACTCGGCGGAGTGCGGGAGCTGCACGTTCACGTGCAGGAGCCGCCGGCGGCCCGTGCGCTGCACTCCGTGCCCACGGGACCGATCGAACTCCCGCGCTACGACAGGGGAGACGAGGTCCCCACCCGCGATGCCTTCGGGAAGGCGCTCGTCGCGCTCGGCCACGCCCGCGCCGACGTCGTCGCGCTGGACGGCGAGGTCGGCGACTCCACCCGCACCGAGCTCTTCGGCAAGGAACACCCCGACCGCTACTTCGAGTTCTACATCGCCGAACAGCAACTCGTGGCCGCCGCCGTCGGCATGGCCATCAGGGGCTGGGTGCCGTACGCCGCCACCTTCGCCGCCTTCCTCACCCGCGCCTACGACTTCGTCCGCATGGCCGCCGTCAGCGGCAGCGGGATCAACCTGGTCGGCTCGCACGCGGGCGTGGCCATCGGGCAGGACGGGCCGTCCCAGATGGGCCTGGAGGACCTGGCGATGTTCCGCGCGGTGTACGGCTCGACCGTGCTCTACCCGTGCGACGCCAACCAGACCGCCAAGCTCGTCGCGGCCATGGCCGGGCTCGACGGCATCCGCTATCTGCGCACCTCGCGCGGCGCGAGCCCGGTGATCTACGGTCCGGACGAGGAGTTCCCGGTGGGCGGCAGCAAGGTGCTGCGCTCCTCCGAGGAGGACCGGCTGACCGTGGTCGCCGCCGGGGTCACCCTGCACGAGGCGCTGAAGGCCGCCGACCTGCTCGCCGAGGACGACATCCGGATCCGGGTCGTCGACCTGTACTCCGTCAAGCCCGTCGACCGGCGGACGCTGCGCCGCGCCGCCGAGGAGACCGGCTGTCTGCTCACCGTGGAGGACCACCATGAGGAGGGCGGGCTCGGCGACGCGGTCGCGGAGGCCTTCACCGACGGCAGGCCCGTACCGCGGCTGGTCCGGCTCGCCGTGCGCACCATGCCGGGTTCGGCCGCGCCCGACCAGCAGCTGCACGCCGCCGGGATCGACGCCGACGCGATCGCGGCGGCCGGGCGGCTGCTGGTCGGGGAGGCGGTCGTGCGCTGAGACGCGGACCCCGGCCGTGCCCGGTGCCAGGCTGAGGACCATGAGCGGGGCAGGAGGAGGACAGATGACAGCACAGGGCGGACTCCGGTACGTGTACGCCGTCTGCCGTCCGTTCGCGGCGGCCCTTCAGGCTCAGCTCACCGGCGTGGCCGGCGCCCCGCCGGGACTCCTCAGGCACCACGGCCTGGTCGCCGTCGTCAGTACCGTCCCGGCGGGGGACTTCGCCGACGAGCCGCTGCGGGACCATCTGGAGGACCCGGAGTGGCTGGCCGCGACCGCCCGTGCCCACCAGGGCGTGATCGACGCGCTCACCACGGTCACCACGCCGCTGCCGCTCCGGCCGGCCATGGTCTTCCGGGACGACAGCGGCGTACGGACCATGATGGAGGCCCGCGAGGCCTACTTCCTGCAGACCCTCGACCGGCTCGAAGGGCGGGTCGAGTGGAGTGTGCGGGTCCACATCCCCGTCGGCCCGCCCGAGAAGGCGCGGGCCGCCGAGGAAATGGCCCGCATTCTGCACGAGCGGCTTTCCGGGCGTGCCGAGGATTCCAGGCTTTTCGGGACGTCCGAGCAGAGACTGCTCGACGCTGCTTATCTGGTGCGGCGCGCGGACTCCGAGGAATTCGTGGAACTGGTCGACCGCACGAAGGACACGGCACCGGAAATACGGGTGGAACTCACCGGGCCCTGGGCGGCCTATTCCTTCACGGAACCGACCGCCGAGTCGACGGGACCGGCAGCGCGTGGCTGATTCCGGCCCCGTCGGACGGTGGTGTCACCACCGGTACCAGCGGCTTCGGCCGCCGGCGCCGGTCGTACCGCGGACCAGGAATCCGAGGAGCCACAGCACGAGCACGACGAGCGCGATCCACCAGAGCAGTTTCACCGCGAATCCGGCACCGAAGAGAATGAGAACGAGAAGCAGTACCAGCAGGATGGGAACCATGGTGTGAACCTCCTGCAGAGCGGGTTTCCCGAAATCCGCGGATCAGGCTCACTTACGGCAGAGAATTTCTCCGTGCAGTACGGCGAACCAGCCGTCCTCCTGCACCGCCCACTTCCGCCAGGCCGCCGCGACCGCCGCCAGCTGCTCCGTGGTCGCATGGCCGCCCTCGGTGGCCCGCTCGGCGTAGGACGAGGCGACCGTGCGGTCCGCCCACAGCCCGCCCCACCAGGCCCGCTCCTCGGCCGTGCTGTACGTCCAGGTGCCCGAGGTGGCCGTGATGTCGGTGAGCCCCGCCGCCAGCGCCCAGGACTTCAGCCGCCGCCCGGCGTCCGGCTCGCCCCCGTTGGCGCGGGCCACCCGCCGGTACAGGTCCAGCCAGTCGTCCAGCCCCGGCACCGCCGGGTACCAGGTCATCGCCGCGTAGTCCCCGTCGCGTGCGGCGATGAAGCCGCCCGGTTTGGTGACCCGCCGCATCTCGCGCAGCGCCTGCACCGGGTCGCCCACGTGCTGGAGCACCTGGTGGGCGTGGACCACGCAGAACGTGTCGTCCGGGTAGTCCAGTGCGTGTACGTCGGCGACCGCGAAGTCCACGTTCGTCAGCCCGCGCCCGGCGGCGGTCGCCCGGGCCTGCTCCAGGATGCCGGGCGCGTAGTCGACGCCGGTCACCTGGCCGTCCGGGACCAGTTCCGCCAGGTCCGCGGTGATGGTGCCCGGACCGCAGCCGATGTCCAGGATCTTCATGTGGGGTTTGAGCGAACCCGCCAGATAGGCGGCCGAGTTGGCGACGGTTCGCGAGGTGTGGGAACGGAGCACCGACTCGTGGTGCCCGTGCGTGTAGACAGCGGTCTCCTGCGGCTTCGACATGGCTCGACCCCTTCGCGTCACACCTGCGGACGGCGCCGGACGACCCCGTCCCGCGGTGTCCGCAACGCTACGCCCGCATGCCGAATGATGAGACCTGCGTTTCGCGATATGGACTGACGGTTCGTCACGACGGGAGGGGAGTGTCAGCACGGCGGCCGGTGCACGGTCAGTGCCTCCGGCAGCTTCTCCACGGTCATCTCGCCGCCCACCTCGGTGACTTCGCCGTCGTACGCGAGCGGTGTGCCCGCCGCGATGCCGGTCAGGCGCAGCCGGCTCACCCGGGCCTCGGCGTGGGCCGGGGAGCGGATCAGCGGGCCGGCCAGGGCGGCGGAGAGCAGGCGGAGCGCGGGGTGCCGGCCGCCGTGCACCACGCGTACGTCGAGCTGCCCGTCCGCCAGGTCGGTGCGGCGGCCCGGGGGCAGGGCCGGCCGGTGGTGGAGGTTGAGGGTGCCGCCGGTCTACCCGCCAGGCAGCAGTCGAACCGGTAGGCCTCAAACGATGCCGATCTGCCCTGGTCAGCTGCTCCCGCACAGCGGGGGACCCTGACTGAACCAGTCAGGGTCCAGGGAGTTCCGCCGAGGCGTCCCGGCTGGCCAGGGCGGCCTGGCGGGCCTGGAAGAGGGCCCGGAGCGCCTCCTGTGCGCCGCCGCGGTCCAGTTCGGGCTCCTGGGCGAGGAGGAGACGGGCCTTGGCCTCGACGTCGCCCCAGGCACGGCGGCTGCGCCGGTTGGCCGTGCACCTTACGTCGCTGCGGAGGAAGCCCGCGCCGGCCGCGAGCCCGGCCGAGACCAGCGCCAGCAGGGCCGCGGGGACGCGGGCTTGCGCCGACGCGAGTCCGGCGGCCCCGGAGACGCCGGCGAGGACGGCAGCCGGGAAGCCGAGCCCGATGTCGACGACGGTCCAGAAGCCCACGCGCCGGTCGGCGCTGCGCAGTTCGCGCCGCGCTTCCTCCAGGAGGCGCTCCGCCTCGGCCCGCAGGCGTGTCGGCGCGCCCGGTGGGACCCCGTTCTGCTGCGGCATGTCGGCATCGGTCACTACCCAAGGATTCCAGCCGGGCGGCCGGTGCGGCAGCCGAACATCATTCCCTCGGGGGAACGGAACACCTCCACCGGCGCCACCGCCGCGCCCCATGCCGGGGACTCCAGGGCGCCCCTGGTCGCGAAGGCGGCCGCCGACGCGGCGTGCCCGGCGCTCCGGCTCAGCCGGGGCAGCACCGGCTCGGCGTACGGCCGGTTCCGTGCGGCGGCCATCTCGAACAGCCGGCAGTCGAGGGCGAGCAGCCGGTCGCGCAGCGCGTGCCGGCCGGGTTTCGGGACGGTGAGGTCGACGTCTGGGCTCATGCGGGTGCGGTTTACCCTGAAGTGGCACTTTCCTGCCGGCACGCGGTGCGGTCGAGTGAGAGGAACCCTGGATGCGCCTGCTCCTCATACGTCACGGGCAGACCCCGACCAACGTCGACTTCCTGCTCGACACCGCGGTACCGGGTCCCGGTCTGACCGTCCTCGGCGAGCAGCAGGCGGCGGCCCTCCCCGGGGCTCTCGCCGGCGAGGACATCGCGGCCCTCTACGTCTCCACCCTCACCCGCACCCAGCTCACCGCCGCCCCGCTGGCCGCCGCCCGCGGTCTCGACCCGGTCGTCCGCGACGGCATCCGGGAGGTCTCCGCCGGCGACCTGGAGCTGCTGCCCGGCCACTCCGAGCGGGGTCAGGAGTACATGCGGACCGTGTTCGCCTGGGCGGCCGGGGACACGGCGCTGCGCATGCCCGGCGGGGAGACCGGGGACGAGGCCCTGGGCCGCTACGACGCGGTGATCGCCGAGGCCGCCGCGAGCGGCGCCGGCACGGTCGCCGTGATCAGCCACGGCGCCGCGATCCGCCTCTGGACCGCGGCCCGCGCCGACAACGTCGACGTCCCCTACGCGGCCTCCCGTCCCCTCGACAACACCGGTGTGGTGATCCTGGAGGGCTCTCCGGCCGACGGCTGGAAGGCCCTGTCCTGGGAGGGTGCGGTGGTGGCCCCTGCGGGGGCGAGCGGGCCGACGGGGGAGCCGTTGCAGTAGGGCCGCCCATATGTTCGGCTGCGGGTGCGTCGTGGTTGCTCGCGCCCACGCGGCGGAGCCGCATGTCGATACAGCCCCGCGCCCCTGAAGGGGCGCTACCGCAACGCGCCCCAAAGGGGCGCGGGGAACTGCGCGACCAGCCCCCACCGGGTCCGCAGCCGAAGACCTCGGGTCGATAACGGTTTGCCCCCGGCCGGGAACAAACCGCAGAATCCCTGACCATGGGACATCTGGAAGCCGCGCATCTCGAGTACTACCTCCCCGACGGGAGGGCGCTGCTCGGCGATGTGTCGTTCCGGGTGGGCGAGGGGGCCGCCGTCGCCCTCGTCGGACCCAACGGCGCCGGCAAGACCACCCTCCTGCGGCTGATCTCCGGCGAGCTGAAACCGCACGGCGGGACGGTGGCCGTGAGCGGCGGTCTCGGGGTGATGCGCCAGTTCGTGGGTTCCGTACGGGACGAGACGACCGTGCGTGACCTGCTGGTGTCCGTCGCACCGCCCGGGATCCGGGAGGCCGCGCAGACCGTGGACCGGGCCGAGCACGCCATCATGACCGTCGACGACGAGGCGGCCCAGCTGCGGTACGCGCAGGCCCTCGCCGACTGGGCCGAGGTGCGCGGGTACGAGCACGAGACCCTCTGGGACATGTGCACCACGGCCGCGCTCGGGGTGCCGTACGAGAAGGCCCAGTGGCGGCAGGTGCGCACCCTCTCCGGCGGTGAGCAGAAGCGGCTGGTGCTGGAGGCGCTGTTCCGGGGCACCGACCAGGTGCTGCTGCTCGACGAGCCGGACAACTACCTGGACGTGCCTGGCAAGCGCTGGCTGGAACAGCAGCTGAAGGAGACCCGTAAGACGGTCCTGTTCGTCTCCCACGACCGCGAACTCCTCGCCCGCTCCGCCGAGAAGATCATCTCCGTGGAGCCCTCGCCGACCGGCGCCGACGCCTGGGTGCACGGCGGCGGCTTCGCCACCTACCACGAGGCCCGGCGCGAACGCTTCGCCCGCTTCGAGGAGTTGCGCCGCCGCTGGGACGAGAAGCACGCCCAGTTGAAGAAGCTGGTGCTGAGCCTCCGTCAGGCCGCCTCCATCTCCCACGAGTTGGCGTCCCGGTACGCGGCCGCCCAGACCCGCCTGCGCAAGTTCGAGGAGGCCGGCCCGCCGCCCGAGCCGCCGCGCGAGCAGGACATCAGGATGCGCATCAAGGGCGGCCGTACCGGCGTACGCGCCGTCACCTGCGCGCAGCTCGAACTCACCGGCCTGATGAAACCCTTCGACCTGGAGGTCTTCTACGGCGAACGGGTCGCCGTCCTCGGCTCCAACGGCTCCGGCAAGTCGCACTTCCTGCGGCTGCTGGCCGGCGGGGACGTGGCGCACACCGGGGAGTGGAAGCTGGGCGCGCGGGTGGTGCCCGGGCACTTCGCGCAGACCCACGCCCACCCCGAACTGGAGGGGCGCGCGCTGCTGGACATCCTGTGGACGGAGCACTCCCAGGACCGCGGCGCGGCGATGTCCCGGCTGCGCCGCTACGAACTCACCCAGCAGTCCGAACAGAACTTCGATCGGCTGTCGGGCGGCCAGCAGGCCCGGTTCCAGATCCTCTTGCTGGAGCTACAGGGTGTGACGGCACTGCTCCTGGACGAGCCGACCGACAACCTCGACCTGGAGTCCGCCGAGGCCCTCCAGGAGGGTCTGGAGGCGTTCGACGGCACGGTGCTCGCCGTCACCCACGACCGCTGGTTCGCCCGCTCCTTCGACCGCTACCTGGTCTTCGGCAGCGACGGCCGGGTCCGTGAGACCCCGGAGCCGGTGTGGGACGAGCGCCGGGTGGAGCGGGCGCGGTAGAGCGGCGGAGAGACGCGGCAGGGGAGCGCGGCAGGGGAGCGCGGCAGGGAGGCCCGGTAGGGAGGCCCGCACGCCCGGATGTTCGTACAGTGGAGGCAGGAATCCGGACCGCCGGGACCCACACGACGAGCGGGGTACCACCATGACCGGAGTCGACCCCAGCCGGCTGGACGACCAGCAGCTCATGAAGGAGCTGGAGACCATCCACCGGACGCGCCACGACACCCTGCTGTACGGCTCGAACGACGCGCTGCGGGCCCACAACGAGCGCATGGCCCAGCTGGAGGGCGAGTACCTGCGCCGCCATCCGCGCCGTCTCGTCGCCGCCGGCCGGACCCGGGAGGGCGCCCGCGAGCGGAACTGCGCCGAGGCGGTCGCGCCGGGCGCCGCCGCGAGCTGAGGCCCGCGGTACCGGAGTCCCGAACGACTCCGAGGACGTCTCGCCGACCACCTCGTGCACCGGTGTGCTCTCCGCCTTGCCCGGCGCCGTTCCGGCATGCCGGAACCGGGTCATGGCGTCACTCGAAAGAGGACGCATGTCCTGCGAATGGGGTCCGGCCGCGCGCGACCGGACGTGGGGCGGGCTGTGATGACTGCGGGGGTACGGGCCCCGTGCCTCCGAGTCGTCCGTGCAAGGAGCTCCTCCCATGTGCCGCACCGTTCGCGCCCTGTCCGTCGCCGTCCTGGCGGGTGCCGCGTTCGGCGCCACCGGTACGGCCGTCGCGGCCGCCGGCCCCGCCGCCGAGATCAGCCCCGGCAGCGCCCGGCCGGGCGCCACCGTCATCGTCTCCGTGACCTGCGAGAAGGCCGACGGACGGGGTACTGGGCAAGCGCCCTCGGTCATCGACGCCACGTCCTCGGCGTTCGCCGGGCGCACCGTGCGGCTGGCCAGGGTCGACCAGGGCGGCGGGCTCGTCTACCGGGGCACCGCGCAGGTCGTCTCAGGGGACGGGCCGGTGAGCTATACGGAGGGGGACGCGGCGACGGGAGACGTGGTCGGGGGCGCGGCGAGTGCCGGGCACGCCGGCACCTGGACCGTCGACGGAACCTGCCCGGCGGTCAGCCAAGCGCAGGCGCGGCCGTGGACCGCGCACCTCGCGGTCGCCCCCGTCGACGGTGGCACGGCTTCCGCAGGAGACGGCGGGACGGTTCTCCAAGGCGGCGGTGGCGCCATGCCGGAGGTCGGCGGTGGCGTCGTGCCGCAGGTCGACGGTGGCACGGTCTTCCAGGGGGACGGGGGAACGGCCCCTCACGGGGACGCCGGCGTGATCACCGGCGGGGACGACGGCACGGCCTCGCGCGGAGACGACGGCATGTTCACCCGTGGTGACGGGGGCGGCACGGCTCCTCGCGGTGACGAGGGCACCGCGGCTCGCGGGGACGACGGCGCGGCCTCCCGCGGGGACGACGGCCAGGCCTCCCGCGGGGACGACGGAACTGCCTCGCGCGGGGACGACGGCGCGGTCTTCCGTGGTGACGGGGACGCGGGGCGGCCCTGCACCGGGGGACAGCAGTCGTGCGGTGGCGGCGACCGGCAGGAGTGCGGCGGCGGGGCGCACGGCGGTGACGGCTCCTGCGCCGTGGCGGGGGTGCAGCACGGGGTGGAGGCAGGGGACGGGGGCGCCTACGACACATCCGTGGCGGCCTTGGTCGCGGGCGGGATGCTGATCGCGGCCGCCTGCTGCGGCGCCGCCTACCGGGTGTGGGGCGGCAGGCCGTACCGGCTGTGGAGCGGGAGGTCCGGCGCGGACGGGTGACCGGGCCGCCACCGGGTACCCCCGGGCGACCACTCCGGCACCGTACGCACGACCCGACGACGGAACACGGCTCGGCCCGGACCGGACAGCACACGGCACCACGGACTGCGCGGAGGCGGACATGCGGCGGACGGATCCCGGGGGCCACCGACCGGCGAACGGCACCTCCCCGGAGGAGAGCGAGCCGGCGCCGCCCGAGGGCCACGGACCCGTCCGCTATGGGCCGCCCCTGCCCGACGACGGACTGCCCGTCCTGCCCGAGCTCTCCGCCGTACTGGCCGCCGCGGCGAACCGGGGCGCGGAGGAGCCCGTCGGCGGCGGACCGGCACTGCTGGACGCGGCCTGCGGCTACTGGCAACGCCGCGGTCTGCCCGCCCCGCCCGACCGGGTGACCGCGGGACCCGGTGCCCCCGCCCTGCTGCTGGCGCTCACCGCCGCGCTCGGCGGCGACGTCCTGGTGCCGCGCCCCTGCGCCGCCTGGTGGGCGCCGTACGCCAGGCTCCTCGGCCGGCCCGTCTTCCACGTGGCCACCCCGGCCGAGTCCGGAGGCGCGCCCGACCCGTACGCGCTGCTGGAGACCGTGCGCCGGGTCCGGGACGAGGGCGGCGACCCCCGGCTGCTCGTGCTCTCCGTCGCCGACGACCCCACCGCCACCGTCGCCCCACCCGAACTGCTGCACGAGACCGTGGAGGCCGCGACCGGCGCGGGACTGCACCTGGTCAGCGACGAGACCTGGCGCGACACCCTGCACGCCCCGGACGCCACCGTGCTGCTCAGCCCCGCCGAGATGCTCCCGGACCGGGTCACCGTCGTCACCGACCTGGCCGGTGCCCTGCTGCCGGCCGGCTGGCCCGCAGCCGTCGCCCGGTTCCCGGAGGGTGCCACCGGTACGACCCTGCACGCGCGCGTGCTCGACATCCTCACGGCGCTGGGCGCCCGCCTCGCCGGACCGGTCGCGGTCGCCGCGCGCCACGCGCTCGACGAGCCCGGGCCCGTCACCGCCCGCCGGGAGGCCGTCGTACGGCTGCACGCGCGCGTGGCCGCCGCCGCGCACACCGCGGTCGTCGCCGGCGGTGCCCTGGCCCGGCCCCCGCAGGCCGGCCGTCACCTGTACGCCGACCTGGAGCCGCTGCGTGCCGCGCTCGGCACCCACGGGGTCGGCGACGCACAGGAGTTGGAGGACTTCCTGACCGCCCGGCTCGGCATGCCCGCACCCGGCGGCCATCGCTTCGGCGACGACCTCGGCGCGCTGCGCGTCCGGCTCGCCACCGGGCCGCTGCTGGGCGACACCGACGCGGAACGCCTGGAATGCCTCACGTCACCCGCACCGTTGGAACTGCCACACGTGCAACGCGCGTTGATGTCCTTGAGGTCCGTACTCGACGATCTCCGCGACGACGCTCAGCGATGGGAGCCTCCTCGATGACGCAGCAGACGCATGAGTCAGGGTCCGCGACGACGACTGCCACCACAACGCCCGACCTCACGCCGCCTGTCATGACGACCGGTGAAACCGATGCCGCCACCTCCGCGGCCCCGACCGCCTACGCGCCCCCGTTCCCGCCGCTCGCCGAACCCCGCCCGCTGGGCGAACTCCGGGTCTGGCCGCGGACCTTCCACGACCGCCTGACCGCCCCCCTGCCCGGCCTCAAGGCCATGGCCCGGTTCGCCCGGGAGGGCTCCGTCCGCCCCGGCCGAGAGGGCCTCGCCGACGTCCGCCGGCTGCCCTTCGAACCCGGCCCGCTGCCCCGCGCGGACGCCGGCACCGTCTCCGTCACCTGGGCGGGACACGCCAGTTGGGTCCTCCGGATCGGCGGCCTGACCGTCCTCACCGACCCGGTCTGGTCCCGCCGTATCCTCGGCACACCCGCCCGCGTCACCCCGGTCGGCGTCCCCTGGGAGACCCTGCCACGCGTCGACGCGGTCGTCATCAGCCACAACCACTACGACCACCTCGACGCCCCCACCCTGCGCCGCCTCCCGCGCGACACCCCGGTGTTCGTGCCGGCCGGGCTCGGCCGCTGGTTCCGGCGCCGCCGATTCACCACCGTCACCGAGCTGGACTGGTGGGAGGCGGCCCAACTGTCCGGCGTCCGCTTCGACTTCGTTCCCGCCCACCACTGGTCCAAGCGCACCCTCACCGACACCTGCCACAGCCTCTGGGGCGGCTGGGTCCTCACCGCCCCCGACGGCGGACGCGTCTACTTCGCCGGCGACACGGGCTACGGTCACTGGTTCTCCCGCATCGGCCGCCGCTACCCCGGTATCGACCTCGCCCTGATGCCCATCGGCGCCTACGACCCCCGCTGGTGGCTCAGCGACGTCCACCTGGATCCGGACGAGGCGGTACGGGCGACGGAGGACGTGGGCGCGAGGCGCATGGCCCCCATGCACTGGGGCACCTTCATCCTCTCGGCGGAGCCGGTCCTTGAACCGTTGACGCGGGTGCGGACGGCCTGGGAGCGGGCGGGGCGGGACCGGGAGGACCTTTGGGATCTGCCGGTAGGAGCTTCAAAGGCGCTTGAGTGGAGCGCCCCGTAAGGGGCGCGGGGAACTGCGCGACCAGCCCCCCCCCCCCCCCCCCCAACCCCCCCCCCCCCCCCCCCCCAACCCCCCCCCCCCCCAC